>CANGBH010000018.1 GCA_947451935.1 Chitinophagaceae bacterium | reverse complement strand
GAAAAAAGGCCGTGAAGTAAACCTTCAATTTTCAAGTCATCGGTAGATATATAAATCTTGACATTTTGATTTAATTGAATTTCCTCTTCAATTTTTTCAATATAGAGGCTAAGAGGGCTCATTTGTATTAGAGCAACGTGATCTTGACGTCTTATATGCATTCCAATATATTGATTCGGTAAAGCAAGAGATGAAAGTTTCTTTTTCACTTCTAAACTTGGTACAAAAACTTTTAAATGACTCCAATTTTGCTCAAAAATATTACAGGTATTGATTAAAATATTTTTTGCAAATTTTACTTTTGGGTGATTCAAGTTTAGAACATTTTGCCCATTCCAAACATACTCTGGAAAATCATTATCAAATAACATAAAATCTATACCTAACAAAATTCGAAATAAATTTGAAACTATTCTATAAAAAATTCTATCGCCCCTATAACAAATCAATTTTGAAAATAAATTTGATTGAATTACAGAAATATTAGAGTCGTCAATCTTTTCAAATAGTTTATAAAAATTGGCATTGAGTGAATCGTCTTTAGACCAAAGTATAATCAGTTTAGCATTTAATAATTTGCTTAATTCCATTCCGGATACTATTACCCTAATTCTATTACCCAAGCCGCTATGAGGACGTAAGTATAATACTTTTCTTTTCTTGAAAATATTAAATAACAATTCTAGTAATTTTATTAATAATTCAAATAGTTAAAATATCTGAATCAGTTTGTATTTTAATTTCAGGTAAACTTTATTTTATAACATGAACTCTAATCAATATTTCTATGAGGCAATACCTCAAGCCACTTTTTAGAAATTAACGGAAAAATATTTCGTCTATAAATTTTGTATGCAAGTAAACTGAGTAAAGATTGATCTTGCCTATGATTTGATTTATTAGAAAGGGTTGGGGCCAATATGTGTTTATCTCTACTATAAATCTCCCATTCTGAAACTAATTGATCATTCTTGACATTCTTCTTTAAACCTATTAATCCGGCTGATAGCATTTCTGAACTTTCCAAATTTGTAAGTTCTAATAAATGAATTGTATCAGGGTGTGTCAGTTTACTAATTGAGCCTCCAGATAATGGTGAGTAAAATCCGAAAAAAAGAATGGCACTTCTAATTAAATATAATTTTTTTCTAACAAAACAGCCTGCATCTAGCCAAAGAAATAAATCATGTTGCATTAATCCTTCATATTCCATCTTACAGATTGCAGACTTCCATCCATATTCTCCTGCGTTTATTTTGATATCATAAAATGAAGGATACTTTTTAAAATCAAATTTTTTTAAGCTTATCTCTGGATGCATTAGATTGAACTTGACAATTTGATTATCCAATAAACCTAAATCATATGCTACAATTTTAATGGACTTGGGATTAATTGCCTTAATCGAATTAATAAGTTGCAGCATGGATCTAAAATAATTCGAATCAGCTGCAGTTACAATATTCAAAGTTTTAGCTTGAAATAAAAATCCCAAGAATCTAAAAGGAGCAATTCTCAATCTATTAACAATTCTAATTACTGGTTTCAAAATACCAATTTTATTTTTTAGTTATAAATTATATAATGTATTGTGAATCATACTAAGATTAATGGTAAATATATTTTTAGTTATTCCAGTATTCTTTTAATGGAAAACTAATCAATTCCCAGCGGAACTTAAACCCCTTCCTAAATCGAATATTTTTTGTATTTCTAATTTCAGTTTTTAAACCTATGATATCCTTTAGTCTTTGTCTGTATGACAAGACATCAAAACTAACTTTTAAATACTCTAAATCAGATGAGGCTAAAAATATATTTTGTGCATTAGTCTCAGATGCTAAAATAAATAAACCAACTTGTGCATAAATAATAAGCTTATTGGTTAAGGCTAAATCTCGATTAAAGTTTAATGGAACATCACAGGCTACCCCAATATCAAAATCACACAAAAATTCATGAAGTGCTGACTGAGGTTTGGGTGCATGAATATGAACACCTTTTTTTCCTTTAATGAAATTCCTGTCAAAGTTTGGATTAAGTTGGCCTATTAGATGAAGCTCCAATTGATCACTGAAATCTGCTATTGCATCTACTAGAAGCTCTAAACCCCGTCCGCCATTAATATGCTGGGAGAACCATACTAACCTAAGTTTAGTAGTATCAGAATTCTTAAGGGTAAAATCAGTAGAAGGAAATCCATTCAACAGTACAATTTGTTTTGGCGTATTCAGTGAAATTTCCTGATTTATAATGTCATAAAAGCAAGGTGAAGCATATGAAATATAATATGCATGTGGTAATGTGTGCTTTAATAGAAGTAGTACTTTGTCCGACAATGATTTATTATTGGTTTCGCCCGGATGATAGTCCTCTATGTCCATACCTAGCTTAGCATTGAATTTTTTAGAAGCAACTAATGCAGGATAGAATGATTGTGGGTTATGTGCAACCACTAAATCGAATGTTTGATTCAATTTTTCGATACATTTCAAAATCGAATATGAACGCCTACCAACAGCAAAGGATAATTGTTTAGCAGTCAAGAATGCACTCGGCATCAATCTGCATGCCTGCTCCAATAACAATGAAATCAACCATGGAAAAAATGGATGACGAGATGCAGATAACTCTATAAACCGGACAGACTTAAATGACGATTCGGTTTCCTTTTCAAAAGTTTGACTCCAATTCGATAGATTGAATTTAATAACTACTGGTGAATGGCCTTGTTCTATAGATAATTGCAACTCCTTTAATAACCTAGGATTAGTAGTAAGATTAGTGGATGTTATAAATAGGATGCGTTTCAGCGTATGTTTAATTTGAATATAATAATTGCTTATATATTTCTAGATGCTGTTTTGAAACAGCATCAAAAGAAAATGAAGAACTATTTTTTTGATAAATCTTTATTACTCTCATTAAAATTATATTCTGTAAAACAAAATTCTTTACAGAAATGAACTGACTATTAGACTTAAAGGCGAATAACCTAAATTATAAAGTATATTTTTTATTCGCTTTGCTATCTTCCAACCAAAAAGTGATTTTAAAAGCAAAAAATATTTTCCTCCTGATAATTCATATGTCGCTTCAGGATAACTCAACACCTTAATTCTATATAATTTCAACAAATCCGGGTATCGAGGATACATATCACAATATTGATTCTTATATATATTGCCAATCAATTCCCTGACTCTCTTTGAATTTTCTTTGGAAAGCAAATGCCGTGAAACTAAATCAGTTGCAAGTAGTGTTGAAATATAATGTTTTTCACTTTTTTGGACTGAAACACTTGTAAGGAGTCCAGATCTATAATATAATTTAGCGCCTTCAGAAAACTTAATGCCTTTTGAATTTAATAAGGCCCTGGTAAAAAATTCTGTATCATTAAATAAAATTAGTCTTTCATCCCACAAGCCTGACTTTTCAATAATTATTCTAGGTATCAACATGATTCCACATTGCAGCATTGGACCTAAAGATTGTGATGTTAAAAAATCAACAGGATTCATATTTCCCCAGTTATCCAATTTTGTAAAATCAGCATTTATATAATCGGCATTGTAAAATCTCGCCCATTCTCCGTATGCAATATGTTGATCAGAACCCTCAAGTGAATTTACTTGACATTCAATCATCTCAGGATTAATTAAATCATCTGAATCCATAAATTTTATATAGTCTCCAGAAGAATTCTTGTAACCATTATTCAATGCGGCATCTTGACCTTTATTTGCTTGAGTAATAATTTTGATTTTATCTGAATAGTTTTCTAAAACAGATAAGGTTTTATCAGTAGAACCATCATTTACAACAATGATTTCTAGATTGGAATATGTTTGTGCTAAAACAGATTCAATAGTTTGTACAAGGTATTTTTCGGCATTGAAGGCTGAAATAATAATAGAGACGAGTTGCGTTTTTATCATAAACAAGGGTCTTATTTAATTTTAATTGTCAGAAATGAATGCAATATCGATATCAGAATTATTTACTCATTAATTATTATCAACTGAAATATCTGAGTATCATTTCTCTCAAATAAAATGCATAAAACGGAGATAACTTAAAGATCAACAAAAATAAACGGGACCCTGGAGGTAAAAAAAGAGGGTTGATTTTCTTGGTAAGCTCCAGCGATTTTTTAACTGTATCCCACCCATTAGCTTTACCCGCCCAGATTGCATTTTGAAATAACTGGTAACAGATTTCATTAGGGTATTTATTACCGACAACATCATACACCTTTAACCATAAATAATATCCTGACTCAAAGCATTTTCCCAAATTAGCAGAGGACATGCTTGTTTTAGTGTAATATTTTATGCACATAACATTGGCTTCTGCATCAAATTTCAAACCATTAACCGCTGCTTTAAAAGCAAAGGCCCTGTCTTCGATAAATAATATTTTACTATCGATATCAAAACCACCTATTTTTAAAAAAGACTCTTTTTTTATTAATTCAAAGTTTACAATTTTCTCTTTTATCGTAAACCTAACAGAATCATTTTTCAGATCTTCTACATCATATTTTACTTCATATAAAAATTCATCCGAGAAATTATCAATACATTGGTATGGCAACAAAACAATATCAGGTGCGGTTTCCTTTAACATCCACTTTTGAATTTTTTCAGTAAAATCCGCGAGCATTATATCATCAGCATCTATAAAAAAAAGCCATTCACTTGTAGCAATTTCAGCTAGTTTATTTTTTCCAATCGGATTCCAAGTTCGTTCAGTTCCATTTATAACAGTAGCTCCATGGCTGTTCGCAACAGCTTCTGTATCATCTGTACTGCAGTCATTATATACAAGTATCTCATCAAATGGTATTTGCTGCTGTTTTGCCGATTGGAGTAATCTTGGTAAACACCAAGCAGCATTATAAGCAGGAATACAAAGGGCTAAAGTTGGCATCTCAATTAGTTGTAAAAATAGCTATTACGACATCCCTAAGTCCAAAGTCAGCTAACCTAATAGCTGATCTTGTTTTTGACCAATTAAGGCATTTGAAATAGTACTTTATAATGTTGGTTAAAAAGCGGCGCTTGTTTTTTTTGGCGAGCAATGCTTTTTCAGCTGAGCTTAGGGGCAGGTCCAGTTCATTCAATGCATCACGCAAATACAAGTAATTATTGTATAAGTAGGAATATTTGTTATTGAACTCCTGTCCTTCATGTACTCTGTAATCCACCAATGGAAAAGGAAATACCAGGGTGTTAGTTTTAGAAGAAGCTTTTAAATTATAATACATATCATTGGCAGGACCATATTTTACCGGAAAGCAACCAACCTTGTTAAAATAATCTTTCGTTACAATAGTAGCAACAGGGCCAAAATTTAAAACAGGCTTTCTAAAAAAATGTGCAGGTATGATTGATGCTGGTTCCAACATAAAAACTTCTGAGATGCCAGTATGGCTGAATATACCAAATAAACATTGATGAGTCTCCATTGCTTCAACAAATCTGCTCAATGAATCTGAAAACATCCTGTCATCCGAATCTACATAGACTAGGTATTTGCCAAGGGCATAGGATGCTGCCTTATTCCTATTTGGATAATCTCCTAAATTAATCTCGTTTCTATAAAGCTTTATTCTTCCTTCCTGATCCGCATATCTTTTCGCTATACCAAAAGACTTATCAGAAGAACAATCATCAGATATAATGAGCTCCCAATTAATATAATCGCAGAACAAAACACTTTCTATGGCCTCTTCAAGGAATTTTTCTCTATTGTACACAGTCATTAGGATACTAACAAGGGGGTTTTTTGCTGAAATATTTTCAGTCATCAAATATTTTTAAATGTTGATTTAACGAATAAATAAAATTGTTTCAACAAGTAGAGTGCTAAGTAAAGTATACTGTAAAAACTTACATTTTTTTTAAAATATAAAATGAAATTTTGCTTGCTATATGTTGAATCTTTTTGCCATGCCAAAGAATTAAATGCCCATATGCAGGAACTTTCAAATAATCTATAATGTTTTCTATAATTTTTATTATTGATTATTTCTTTCAAAATAGTTAGTGCCTCTTTTTTAAGATATGTAAGTGAGTTTGTGACATTATTGGTGTGCTTTCTAAAATAATTCAGATTTTTATTTACCCATAATAAATCATAATTCAGAGCAATATTGAGCCATAATTTCCAATCGCCAGAATTTTTCAAATTTTCATCTACCCAGTGTAAATTATTGATTACAATATCTCTTCTAAAAACAACTGCACTGGCATTGGGCAAACGACAAACAAGAAATAAATGATCCCTACAAAAATCAAAGCCATTGAATAAAGTAATTTTTTTATCACCTTGATTCTGTAGATGTTTATCAGTCCAATCATTTGTATTCCCCATAATTTTACCTTCAGTATTAATTATTACAGAATTACAAAACACTAAACCTGCATTGCTATAAACATTGAGTAATGGAACTAAATTTTCTAATAATCTTTTATCTGCGAAATCGTCACTTTCGGCAATCCAAATATATTTTCCTTTAGCAAGTTCAATTCCTTTCTTCCATTGCTTGAAGGTACTGCCGCTGTTTGAGTTGTTATAGACAATATAGCTTACATGAGGATGGCCACGGTATTGTTCAATGACATCTTTACTATTATCCGTCGAACAATCATCTAGGATGATGAGTTCAAAATCTGTAAAGCTTTGATTAAAAATACTATCAATTCTTTGTTGCAGAAAAACCGCATGATTATAATTAGGTAATATTACAGATACTTGCATGTTTAAAAATAACAATACTTAAATTCCAGATATTTTAGTGTATGAAATATCTCATTCTATAAAAAACCCAATTGATATTCCACTTACAAAACTGTTTTAGATCAAAAAAAGGAAAGTCCCCTAGCCCAGATAACATTCATCAAATGGGAGGTTTTAATTAATACAGTTTCATGTAGTATAAAACCATTTCTCGTGATTTTAACTCAATTTCTTTGACCACTTTTCTTATGTTCATTGTGTGGTTTAAAGGAAGATCTGCACTCCATTTTTTATGCAGTAAGTAAGTTGCCTTAACCCAGTCTGCTCCATAATTACCCTCAGAAAAATGCTCCAATAAAATATCATACACAACCACAACCTGGGCAATCTTATTAACTGCCAATGAAGAATCAAAATTGTAGCAATGAAGCCTACGGATTGTTTCATTAAACTTTACTTTATCCCATATTTGTCTTCTACAGCAGAGCCATACACCATCAATTCAGGCTACCTTACTTATTTTTTCATGAAACGGATTTACGTTTTCTGAAACCACACGATCTCCAAAACGCTGTAATAATATTTGATGCATTGGAAATTCAGGCTGAAGATCACGTCGGGAAAGCAGGATGACGGAGAAGCAGATTTATATGATTCACCTGCATAGTGAATGAAATTTTTTTTATTTTTTTAAAAGAATAAGTATTAGCGCTCTTGTTTATTTTGTATACCACCCTATACAATATAGTCGAGAACTTTGTTGAGATCCCTCCCTATTTTTCCCCATGCATAATCTGAACACACTAGTTCACGTCCTTCAAACCTCGTTTTCTCAAACAGGTCTTTATCCTGCAATAAGGCAATGACCCTGCCGGCAAATGCAAGGGGGTCATCAGCAACTAACAAATGTTTTCCGATAATCGCTTTTAAACCTTCTGTACCAATGCTAGTACTAACAACAGGGTTGCCAAAACTCATTGCTTCTAGTATTTTTAAGCGGGTACCGCTGCCACTGAGTAATGGTGCAATGCAAGGCCCGGCCTGGTAATAAAAAGGCTGTACATCAGCTACCCTTCCTTCAACATGAACCGATGGATCATGGTAAAGCTTTTGATTTCGCCCATTTTTTGCTGATTCACCTACTAAGGTTAATATTACTTCAGGTATGGCTTCTTTTATTAAAGGAAAAACATTATCGTAAAACCAAAGTAGCCCTTCTTCATTGGGAAAATAATCGAGACTGCCGCAAAACAGGATCTCCTGGTTGTTATGCTTTAGCGGATTCTCATCAAAAGGCTTTGCATCGGTATCCACCCCATTGGGTATGGTAAAACCGGGGAGATAGCCTTGATTTAAGGCAAGCATTTTTTCCCGATTGGCGTCGCTGCATGCACAGAATGCATCAACCTTCTTATACAAATTGCGTTCAGACTTCAAGGCATTTACAGCATAGCCTTCAAATACACTGTTTTGTTGTGCTAGTGCCAGTTGCGACCATAGATCTGAATCAATATTGTGTACATCATATACCTGCAAAGCGGTAGGCAACTGCCTGCTTACGACGCTTGAAAAAAAACTTAAGGCTTCCAAGTTCTCATAAAATACTAGATCAGGCTTCAATTCTTTTAATACCTTTAGCAATGACGGGTAGGCCTGTAAGAAATAAGTGTTGGTTCTGCCTCGAAAAGTTCGTTGTAGCAAGCGGTAATTGACGGCATCCGCCGCCTTCCCTGCCAGCTTATTCAAAAAAGAGCGGTATCCTTTTTCGCCATGTATACTGATAATTCTTACATTTTCTGGAAATGCCGGGTATTGCCCTTCAGTAAAATCTGCAACGGACTGAACCGTTAGAACAGACACTTGATGTTTTCTTGCCATTTCACGCAATAGGTAAAAACAACGTAAAGAGCCACCGTTAGTTGGCGGATAAAAGGAATAAGGTATGATGGTAAGTATTTTTGTCAACTCAGTTTTTGTTGCTTTTAATAAACTCCAAACATCTCTTCAATTCTAGTTGATCACCCTCATAAAATGCCGGGTATGTTTGTATAAATTCGTTGTAAACCTGAAGTGGTGTTTTTGTAGGATTAAAATTTTCTTTAAATACCAGCAGTTTCTTTAGTAGGTCACGTTCACCGTCATAAACTGTAAAGCAGTTTGGTAAAATACCGGTATGGTGCACCTTTGGTTCTATATCCAACCGCCAGCTCATAGGCCAGCCCGAATTAGGTGTAAATACCTGTGCCCCGGTACACAGACATTCCAAGATGGGCAAACCGAAAGCCTCTAGAAACTGCACAAAAAATATAGACACCTGCTGGTAAATATTGCGTATCTCTTCAATCGTGTAGCTACTTTCAAGGGCTATGAAAGGAATGCCAGCCTTCGTCAACTGACTTATCTGTATTTCACGGAAAGCTTCATAACCGGGCTGTGCAAAATCAACCAAAGCGATGAGTTCTTTTTTGGGCAGTGGTTTAAGATTCCAAGTCTTAGCCAACAAACCAAGACAAAAAGCATTAGGTGAGGGTGTTGATCTTATTTCTGTTACAGGCGAAACAAATAAATGACCGTCATATCTTTCGTATGAAGAATCTCCATTTTTTTGTAAAGTTTCAATTTGCGTAGGTGCATTACCTAGCCAGTACACTTCATAAATAAAAACTGGCTTCTTAAGGATGGTTTTTAATTTTTCAACATTGTAAAGGCTTTTCCAGAATGCATTTGGTATACATTCGCTGATAACCACGGCATCAGCTTGCTTTAATACCTGCATCACCCGGCGATCGCTGAACCAATGGATGACTTTTTTTGATAGCCAAAAATGAAAGCTAAGCTTACTATTCTTATAGCCCACTAGTCGGTTAAGAACATCTATATCGAATAGAATCTCCGCATTATTCCCATTTTCATGCAATTGCATTTGTAATGATTCTGCTAGTATCCTCGGACTACTGAATTGAGGACGTGTTAGTATTGTAATTTTCAATGGTTTACAATATCGTTTTTATGATAGCGCAAGAAACATTTGATAGCAAAATAAAAACTGAGCTTTTTACCAAGAAAAATCCAAGGTTTGTTTTTGTCTTTCAAAAAGGAGGCCAACAAAGCAAGATTGAACTTTTTTTGAACATAATACTTATTGAAAAAAAAACTGTACATATTTTTTTTAAGTTGGGAAGAAAACAAACTCTCAACTGCTGTGAAAAGCATATCAGCTGGATAAATTTTATTTTCTGACAATATCCTCTTCTTGTAGAGGTCCAACTGAGGAAACCAATTTTCATCAATAAGGCTATTACCTGTAAAAAAGTCTTCCATCCATTTGATATCATTTGTATGTAGATCTTGTAATGCTCTTAAAAAATGAGTAAACAAAATTTTATATTTAATAATCACAAGTAATCAAGCTGGAGAATATTTTGATTAATATTTTTTTACAAATATTTTATTTTTAATAATATAAATAATGAAATGAAATGGAGCCAAAATAGATTTACCTATTAACATCGATAAACTTGACTTATACATCACAATGATTTTATTTTTTTGAAGAATAGTCTTTATCAATGCTTCTTCACATGATTCTAATTCGATACTGCTCAATAGTTCCGAATTAGATTCGCTTAACAAATCAATTCCTTCATAAATATCTTTTTGAATAATTTTGGCGAGCAGCTCCCATGCATACGCAGCCCTAGGATTATTTCCCATAAATTGATTACCCGTCAGAGAATCTTTTCTTACGGTGTAATTATACAAATGCTCATTTACTGTGATACCTTGATATTTTTTTAAAATTTTGTATATCCAATGAATATCTTCGCCAACTCTACCTATAAAATAGGTATCATAACCAGAAAAATCAATTAACACCGCTTTACTAATCATCATACTTGGGCAACAGGTAGCGTGGAAGTGATTGTTTCTTTTATTACCGAAGTAAATGAACTCATCTCTTAAATCTTCATTAGATAAAGATATTGGTAATGGCGAATCACTTTTGTCTCCAGACCTATTATAGCCAGTAAAACATATTCCCAATTCTTGTATGTTAAGAAATTGCTGAAGTTGTTTTTCTATTCTTTTCGGTGCAGACCAATCATCCGAATCTTGAAAACATATAAAGTCACCTTTTACTTTTTTTAATACATCATTCACAGCTCCAATTTTCTGTGTATTTTGCTTAAACAGAACTAAATTAATTCTAGCATCCTTAAAAAGCTTTATTTTATCTAATGTATCATCAGTAGAAGCATCATCAATGATCCAAACTTCAATATTAGTATATGTTTGATTTATTATTGATTGTATGGCCCTGCTAACATATGCACTTACATTATAACAAGGTATAATGACAGAAACTAGAGGTTCTTTTTTAACCATTTTTAAAAGACAACTTTAAATATTTTAATACATTTTTGAAAAAAAATATGTCAAATACCATATCATTGATGAGTAAATTCAGACCAAATTTAATTTCTATTCTATTTCCAATAATAAATTGCCGAGTCAAATAATTTTTAATAAAATATATTCGCAATTTTCTTTTAGAAATAATAATTGGATCAAAGACCCATTCTGTATTTAGTCTAAAAGTCTTGGAATTAGAAAATTTTGAAGAAATATAATGATTGATAAGAGATTCAGGCAGGTTAACACATTTTTGAAAACTTGACAATATTGAAGCACGTTCTATTGCAAAATTATTTATAACATTATTGCTGAATGTTTTTGAAGACTCATGAATTCTAAAATTGACTACTGGATTATGTATTTTCCTAAATCCTCTAGTTCCATATTTCAACAAAATCTTTACCCATAATTCCCCATCCATAATATAATGAAGTTGATTGGATAAGGCATCAACAGACTTTACAACATCTAACCTATGAAATGTAGATGGTTGTGTCATTTCACACATTTCAATAGTCTGCTCTAATGTTGGCTTAAGTTGAGTACCTTGATGCACTTGAACAAAACCATGCGAATAAACATGGTTTTCATAACCTGAAACTGAGGTAACTTTATAATCGCTTCTAAAAACATTTGCTATTTCAAAAAAAATATTTGGCTCATACCAATCATCACTATTTATCCAATTGAATATTTCCCCAGTACAATACTTTAGACCTTTGTTGATTGCATCACTTTGTCCAAGATCAGGTTCTGAAACCCAGTATGCTAACTTTGATTCATATTTCTTAATAATTTCAACAGTATTATCTGTACTACCGCCATCAATAATAATATATTCTAAATTGGGATACCCTTGGTTTAATACTGAGCATATAGTTTGCTCAATGTATTGACCTTGATTAAAAGAGGGAGTGACAATTGATATTTTGGGATACATTATTAAATACAGTATATTTTTGACACAAAGTGGAATTTAAAAATAGAAGAATACTACCTCATATTATAAATACCTTCAAGTAAGGTGTCAGAATAATTATTATACTTTTTATTTATTTTTTTAAGAAAAGAAATAGGATCTTTTTGAGAGGAAAATTTTATTACAAACCTTCGTTTTATCCTTTCCATTATCCTTCTTTTTAAATTTGTATCTAAGTCTGAAATGATAGATTTATATAGAATGGCAATTTCAGGTTTGGAAAATCGATTATAAATTTTCTCTATTTCACTCATTCTTTTAACACCTCCAGTAGCAGTTTTATGTGAATCGTGTATTCTATATAAAGAGAGAACTGTTGACAATGGTTTGAAATTTATTTTTTTTTCCTTTGCCTTTAAAAACCACTCCCAGTCGAATGCATAATGTAAGCTTTCATTAAGTGGACCTACCTGTTCCCAGATAGTCTTTGACCAAAAAGAAGATGGCTGTATAATATAATCGCAAATATTTAAATCATATTTTTCAGCATTTGCAGCAACATCGCTCCCGTAAGAAATTACTCCAGAAGGGCATTCTTCAAAATGAATACAATTGCCAAAAAATAAAGTATCTCTTCCTTCTGATGAAGAGTAAAAATGTGCCATTAAAAATAAAGATTGTGGCATTAAAATATCGTCACTATTTATCCAAGCTAAAATTTCACCTGTAGCCATCGAAAATCCCTTATTTATTGCTTGAGACTGTCCATTATCTTTTTCTGAACACCAAAAAGTCAGCTTATCTTGGTACTTCTTTATAACATCTATAGAATTATCAGTACTTCCACCATCAATGATAAAATATTCTAAATTTGGATACCCTTGACCCAATACACTTAGAATTGTAGACTCTAGGAAAATCCCTTGGTTCATCGAAGGGGTAACTATTGATATCTTAGGCCATCTTAACATGAAGAATTGGTGTAATAGTATTTCATTTTAACAATAAGTTAATTATAAAAAATTAATAAAATAAGAATTGCTTAAGCCTTAAATATCTTGCAACAACTCTACATAAATTATAATATTCTTTTGTTTGCACACCATAAACATATTTTAGCACTTTAATATCCGCGCCAATATTAACATTCTTATTTATGGGATCTGATAAGTCAAAAAGTTCGTGGCGTTTCATATTAGAAATTCGAGAACTAACTTCTGTTGTATGAGTCGCATCTGCAGTAAAACCAATGTTAGAAACTAAATTTTTTTTAGGAACAATAGAAACACCACCATAATGCCATAAAGTGAATTGCCATTGGTAGTCCCATGTATTAATATATCCATTCCTTGTATTATTCAAAATATCTAGCCAATAATTTGAAACACCTCTGTTTCGAAACATCTTATCTAAAATAGAAGACATACCCGCATAACTATAATCATTCATTCTATAGTCATATTTATTCCATGCGCGCTTCCATGTAGCCCAACCCCATACATGAGTAAGACTAGAATAATAGTAACCTCCCTTTTGAACCATTTGTTCTAATTGAAAATTATCTCCCCCAATATGCATTATCTTATCATTAAATCTATATCTATCAAGCAATACTGAACAATAGGTGAAAAACGAGTTTGAAGGAAGGCAGTCGTCTTCAAGAATAATACCATCCTCAACATATTCAAAAAACCAACTAATTGCCTCAGATACAGCACGGCCACAACCCAAATTCTCATCTCTAAACAAAGTATTTACTTGACAATCCCAATCAATTAAACTAACAACCTCTCTAGTTTTTCTGCAAAGATCTTCATCTCCGGGCCTATCTGTCCTAGGTCCATCAGCAGCGATAAAAAGGTGGAGAGGTTTTATTTCTTTAATCCTGTTAAATACCTGCTCAGTAAGATCTGGACGATTAAATAATAGAAATAATATGGGAGTTTTAAACAAGTAATTTAGATGTTAATATTATTTACAAATGAATTATGTCTTGCTATTTTATAGGTTTGTAATTTATATTTAACCCTCCGTAATATTTTCATGAATGGGCTAGAGCCCTTAAGCGCATTTATTCGCATGATATCTCTTTTGTATTGCCCAAAATAGTATGAAAATGTTTTAAAAAAATACTCGTTGTTAGTAAGCAAATTATGATGATAATTAGAAACTATATTCTTTAAGTCGGGTCTCAATTCGAAAGTAAATGTCGTATGACGCGAAATTTTTTCTGGGGTTGATATACTATACCCACTAAAATGATAAAAAACTAATGGCTCTATATCATTTACAACATATTTACTATCAATTTCTCTAATAATACGTTCATGAAGATTCCAGCTTGCCATATTATAACCTCTTCCCTTTTCTATATGGACACCGTCAAAAAATGCTGGGACATAATTAATCCATTTCTGATCGAAGAAAAGTTGTTCCTCCTCCTTACAGTACCCTTGATCGACCATACGATCCTTCCACCATGCCAAAAAACATTCCACTGTATTTGAGCGCCTTAAACAAATAAAACCCAAGTTGAAGATACCTGTACCTAAAAAACTTCTCTCAGACGGAACATGTGGACATGCATTACTAGGAGTTAGAATGTGAGGTGTTAGTATTATATTATATTTACCAAGTTTTAAAAATAAATCATCAAGTGGATGAAAAACCATAATATCAGGATCTAAATAAAGAATCTGATTAATAAGTGGTTCACTTTTTAGAATGTAATCAAAAATGAAAGGCTTAACTGAAGTATTTAACTCAATTTGATTATAACGCAAGCACATTTCGTCAAAATCGAAAATCGGCACATCTTGGATTTCAATTAGAGTAAATGGTATTTTTTCCTTTATGTTTTCTCTGCCAAATAAACTATCAACTAGATAAATTCTGAAAGCAACACCAGGATTTGTTTTTTCCAAAGAATGACCTAAGGTAAGAGCTTGAGCTAGATAATTTATTGAGCAAATAGTGAATACTAGTTTATCAGAATATTTATTCATAATCTACTAATCATATAATTATTTGAACTCATTACTATAGTATGTATGTAGCAAAAAAGTAATGAAAGTCAGCCAATTGAATCATTTAACTTATTAGGGAAAGATATTTTTGTATCTGTATACTCTATATATCGACAGAGTTCGTTACCAAATCCCCATTCATTGTAAACATCCCCCATAATGACCTCGATTGGGAAAATAAAATTCACCTCTTCATATACCACTCTTCGTAATGGGTCAGTAAGATGGAACCTGAAATAATACTCCCCTTTATATAATTTAAAGCTAGGAATTAAAATATCAACAACACCAAATCCATTTTGACCTTTCAATGATGACAACTCATTTGATGTGGTATACCAATTATAAACAATTGTACTATCATCAAACCTGCTACAAATTCGAAATGATAACTCTAAAGAGGATAATGGCTTAGGCGAATGAATGCACAAAATTATTTTTAAAGATTTCCCAAACTCATGAATACCATCTTCTAGTGAAGTCAATACTTCGATTTTTTCAAAAGAAGGCACATCTGCACTTCTTTTAAATTTATACTCTTCGTGTTTACCTTTTAGTTCACCTAAATATTCAACAATAATACTTGGCGTTTGCCCATCATTGAAAATAAGTCCGTTTCTCATATTGATAGTTCGGCTCGTCAATTGCCTAATTATTTCCATTTGATGACTTACAAAAATAACAGTTCTTCCTTCTCCTATACTAACTTGCTTAATCTTACCAAGCGCTTTCTTCTGAAATTCTGCATCACCAACCGCCAACACCTCATCTACAATCAAGATCTCCGATTCCAAATGCGCGGCAACACCAAACGCGAGACGCACATACATACCCGATGAATATCGCTTCACAGGTGTATCAATATATCGTTCCACTCCGGCAAAGTCGACAATCTCATCAAACTTACGGTTGATCTCTTGGCGGGTCATGCCCAAAATCGCACCATTCAAATAAATATTATCCCTGCCACTCAACTCCGGATGAAACCCCGTTCCTACCTCCAACAAACTCGCTACCCTTCCTTTCAGCTTTACACTTCCGGTAGTAGGCGAAGTGGTTCTACTCAATATTTTCAACAACGTACTCTTGCCCGCCCCATTGCGGCCAATGATTCCCAATACCTCGCCTTGCTCCACTTCAAAATTAATATCCTTCAACGCCCACACATAATCAGATTCTCCTTTCACCGTTCGATCGTTTGACTCCCCAATCTTCAAATACGGATCTTCCTTACCCCTAACCTTATGCCACCACCTATTCACATCATGCGAAATCGTTCCCGTACCTACTTGGCCTAGACGGTATTGCTTGGAGAGGTTTGAGACTTTAATGACGGGAGGCATGGGGAAGGTTTAGAAAGGTTTAGGGAGGTTGAGAAATGTTTATGGAGGTTTAGAAATGTTTAAGAAGGTTTAATTCTTCTTTTTTTCTGTTTTTTTCTACCCTAAAAATCACTTCTTTAAATTTATTTGCGTTTATGAATAACCAATTTGAAACGTATTCTTTTTCGTTTGAAAGAATGATTGCATGGAAAGAATCAAGGTTGCTCGTTAAAACCATTTACCAAATAACTTCACAATTCCCCAAAGAAGAACTTTATTCCTTAACGAATCAAATAAGAAGAGCTGCCATTAGCACTTCCTCCAATTTAGCCGAAGGTGCCGGACGACATTCCTCGAAAGATCAAGCTCACTTTTATCAAATTGCATATTCAAGCCTAATGGAACTAATGAATCAACTATACACCTCACTTGACCTAAATTATATTGATGAACCAACACTATCTAAACTCAAAAAACACATCTTAGCAATTTCATACTTAATTAACAAACTAAGAAAATCTTGCCTCTCCTAAACTTCTCTCAACCTCTTTAAACCTCCCTAAACTTTCCTAAACCTTTCTTAAACCCTTCAACCTCTTAAACCCCTTCAACCTCTTAAACCACTTCAACTCCTCAAGAAAACATCGTCTGCAAAATTGCTTTAACTTGATATCCAGTTTTGGATTCAATTTTACCCAACTTCTTCTTTAATCTTTTGGTATCAACTGATCGGATTTGATCTAAGACAATCTGACCTTGCTGTTCATTGAAGTCACAATGTACTCTTGAAGGGAAATTTCGAATGGTATGTGTAAGCGGAGCTATGATTACGGTAGCTAAATTAATATTCATCACGTTTGGCGATATAACTACACAAGGTCGCGTCTTTCTGATTTCAACTCCAACAGTAGGATCCAACTCTATCAAGAAAACATCAAATTGAGAAATAAGCTTACCACTCCTTTTCATCAAACTCATTTTTCATTCCCTCAAAAAAATCAGTGTCAGCTTGAACACCTTTGGTGATAGCCTCTCTAAATTGCTTGTCCCAGCTCGAAAGATTTGTATTCACTTCCATGGGATTTAACTGCCTAATGACTATTGCTCCTTCTGAGGCTTCAATCACTAAATCGTTGCCTACAATTCCTGATGCCTCAATCAATTTACTGGCTATGATAACACCCTTCGAATTGCCTACAGACCTAAATGAAGACCTCAGCGAATATGCAATCACTGGCTCTTCAACTTTATTATCTTGCTTTTGTATGTGTTGTTTTTTTATGGCCATTTTTCAAAGTTATAACATTTGTTATAACTATTTTATATAGACTTTTCTACTCCTTTAACTCTTCAACCTCTTCAACTCCTTCAACTTCTCAACTTTTCTAAATTATCATAATCATCAATGTCCTTAGGCCTAGCGGTTGCTCGCTTGTTTTCAAGAAGATCATTATAATTAATGTAAGGAATTTCAACACCATCGATGGTACTAAACTGGATGCGCTTGTATTGCTCATCATATCTTTCTGCGTCTAGGCCAGGAATAGAAGTCATTAAATCAACATAAAAACCATCATCCATCATAATTTCACAATACCCTGCAAGCATAGGAACGGTAAGCAATTCTTCCATTCTCCCATAACCCATTTTATCTAATGCTTCTAGCAATGCCCTTCGGTTTTCGAGAGCATCCTTGATATACAAATCAATATCACTTGTGGTTCTTTTGTATCCGTAATGGTTTACTGCAAAACCTCCTACTACCATGTACCTCACACCCATTGCATTGAGTAGTTTAGCAAATCGTATAAACTCAACGTGCTCCATCTAGTTCAATTGATTTTTTTCTGACCACCAATCCTTTCCCTTGTGGATCTCCAATCGTTTTACGTCCAGCCATCTTCATGGAAAACATACACAACTTCACTAAATCATGGAAACGCTCTTCTGGCGTTAATGCCAAGTGTCGTTCCATTCGTTCACGGTGAAGGTCTCTTTTTTCTGTATGTATTATTACTTTACCCAATCTATATATCGCATAATTCAAGAATTCTTCAACCACTTCAACCCTTGAACATCTTCAAATACTTCAACCCCTTAAACCTCTTCAACACTCCTCAACCTTCCTAAACCTCCCTCAACATTCCTAAACCTCTCTCAACCTCCCTCAACCTTAAACAGTATCCATAAACGTCTTCTCCACCTTACTAAATATAACCAAGCCAACGAATAAAGTAATAATCATAAACACTGCACTATACAGTATTCCTCCCACTGTAAAACTTCCACTACCTAATGTGGCATATCGAAAGGCTTCCATAATCGGCGTTAATGGATTAACAGAAATCCAAAACCTCAATCGTTCATTGGTAATGGCAGACATCGGATACACAACCGGAGTAGCATACATCAACAACTGCACCGCAAAGCCAATCAAGACAGTTAAGTCGCGGTACTTTGTTGTCATCGATGAAATGATTATACCTAGCCCAAGACCTAATCCGGCCATGATGAGGACTAAAATGGGGAGCAGCAATAAGGTTGAAGGGTTGAAGAAGTTGAAGTGGTTGAAGGGTTGAAGGGTTGAGGAGTGTTGAAGGGTTGAAGGGTTGAAGTAATACCAGGCCATGGTGATTAACAGCAACAAAAACTGAATACCAAATTTCACCATATTACTCAACACCGTAGACAGTGGCATCACCAACCTTGGGAAATATACTTTTCCAAAAATACCCGCATTAGCAACAAACGTATTTGAAGTGGCATTTAAGCACGATGAAAAATAATTCCATAACGCAATGCCACTCATATAAAATAACGTTGGAGGCACACCGTCGGTTGAAATCTTAGCAATGTTTGTAAACACCACTAAATATACAATCGTGGTAAACAGAGGTTGTATAAAATGCCATAACGGACCTAGAATAGTTTGTTTAAACTGAGCAGTGAAATCGCGCTTTACAAACATCCACATCAAATCACGGTATTTCCATACTTCTTTGAGGTTGATATCCAATAGATGCGATTGGGGCTTTATTTCTAAATCCCATTTCTCCTGATCAATATCTATCGCATTCGTTTTAATTGGTTTAAGTTCTAATTAGTTAAAAGATTGCTTAAAAGAAAATCATGCTTTATACTCCAAATATTTTTCTAAGAAAACGTATAAATCCTTTCCGTTTAGTCACATCAAAATAATGAGACACTTCTGCGCCATAGCTCATGGTGCCATAATTCACATAGCCATAATACTTTCCATAGCCTATCAACGCACGCACGTCATTAATCACTAACGACATCTTTGGCAGTTTACCTGCTTCATAAATCATTTGAATATTTTCTATCTGCTGCTTGAGGGTGAAATTATGCCGAACAACATATAAGGATGCATCACTAAATTGACTTAACACATACCCATCACTCACTAAACCAACTGGTGCAGTATCCACAATAACCATTTCAAATTCCGTTCTCACCTCATCAAAAAACTGCTTAAGCCGTTCACTCAAAATCAACTCAGCTGGATTGGGAGGAATAGGTCCACACGGAATAACGAATAAATTCTCCATGTCAGGTACCTGTTGAATAATCTCTTGTAACGATGCATTACCCACTAAATAATTACTTATCCCTTTGTTACGTTTATAATCCATCCCTAATCCCTGCATGACCCTTGGCTTGCGTATATCAAATTCTAGGAGGACCGTTTTCTTTCCGGAAACGGCCATAACGGCTGCCATATTAGTAGAAATAAAACTCTTTCCTTCACCACTCACAGATGATGTTAGCAGCAATACATATGAAGATTGCTTCTTTAGAAAAATGTACTGAAGGTTCGTACGCAAAATTCTAAACTGCTCTGAAATAAATCGTCTATCGCTTGTTGTAATGATTAACGACTTATTCGATTCAGAATGTCCCACTTCTCCCAAAACTGGTGCAGTAGTAAAGACATCTAAATCAGATTTATTTTTAATCTTATCATTCAACAACTCCTTAATAAATACAACCAGTACAGGAAAAACTAAACCGATGGCAAAGGCAAACATATAGATGCCTTTTGTGTTTGGACTAATTGGAACTCCTGAAGAAAATCCTGGTTCAAGAATTTGAATACTAGAGATCGTTGATGCAGACCCAATGGATGTTTCCAATTTTCTTTCCAACAGAAATGTATAGAGTTCTTCTGCAATTTTTTGTTTACGCATAATATCCAACATCGTGCGCTGCTTTCCCGGAACTCTATTCAATTCTGCATTGGCTAACTTGCTCTTCCCTTGATAATCCTTTATTCCTAGCAATAAGCTTTCTTTTGCATTTGATAATGCTAAGACCATTTCATTACGTTGCTTATCCATGGCTGTTTCCAAATCCTTAATAATCGGATTACCTGAAGGCATGGTATTGAGTGCAATTTCACGTTGAAGTTGCAATCTATTGTAGTCAGAAACTAATGCTCCAAAACTTGCATCATCCATACCAATCACAACAGGTAATCCACGGTATTGATTTTTGTTATCCGCTAAATACTTACCCATGTACTCAATCAACTTCAATTTAACCCCTTGCTCTTCCAACAACTTCTCACCCGTACTCATTTTATCAATGAATACATTAGCCTGCTCTTCTGGAGCAATTACTTTATTTTGTTCTCGAAAACCTTGTAAGTTAGATTCCACTCCACTCAACTCTTCGCTTGCTAAACCAAGTTGACCATTGATAAATTCTATGGTATTTTTTGCAACAGCTCTTTTGTCGTTTAATGAATATTGCTCATAAACAGATAAAAAACCATTGATAATGTCTTTTGCAATTTGAGCATTTTCATGCGTTATACTAAATGTCAACACATGTGATCCAGTTGTTGACGCAGTCAATTGAATTTGACCTGCCAAACTTTTTGCCATGTCATCGAGTGGAGTCCACGTAACGATGATATTTTTATTAGGACTAGTTGATATGTGTGGATCTTTACTATTGATTATGAACGTAGCTGACGCATACTGAAATGCTTCCCCAAATTTGATAGGGGTTGGAATTCCTACTACACTAAACGAATTATTGTTTAATACCAATATCTCGAGATTTATGCGTGCACTAGAATCTACCAAAGAAAGTATTTTGCATTCTATGGGTGCCATGCTAGCATGTACAGGCGTCGTTCTAAAACTTCCCTTCAGTAAGTATTGCTGCTGCAACCCTAAGGATTGAATAACTAAGCGAGCCATGGACGAGGACTTAATAAGCTCCATTTCATCATCTAAATCACTGTTATCCGTTTGCATCATATATAAATCAGCAAACTTCCCTTTTGAAGAGGAGCCTCGGCTGCCATCCGATTTCATAATTACTTTACCAAAGGCTTGATAAACTGGATTGGTATACCGTATCTTGGTATACGCAATCATCAACGTAATAGAAATCGTTATGATAGCCCAAGGTATCACATGAATATAGCGCAGTATAAATTCGCGTATGCTGAACTCCTCTTTAAATGGGATTTTCAGCTTGCTGTTTTGTTGTTGCTCCATTAGTGGATTGTCTTTTGACTAACTATTAATTGAATATTCTGAATACGAAGGATAGGGTTGTTACAAATGATAACAATAAGCTCAGATTTCTCAGCGCCGCTTGATCGCCTCCCAACACTTTCTGTTTGCTCATATCCACCAACACCATATCGTTTTGCTGCAAATAATAATAAGGTGAGTTAAATACATCTGGCTTCGTTATATCAATTCGTCCAAATTCTCTCTTGCCATTATTTTCGCGAATCACCAATATATTCGAACGTTTACCATACATGGTTAAATCACCAGCAGAAGTTAACGCCTCAAAAATATTGAGGTTATTTCTAACCAAGGGATATACTCCTGGCCGACCCACTTCACCAAAGACAGTGAATTTTAAATTTTGAAATCGAATAACGTAGTATGGATTATTGAGGTATGTGCCTTTGAGTTTACTATTCAACAAATTTGACATCCCTTCTTTTGTTAATCCTTCAACATGCAAAATACCAAGTACCGGAAAAAATATATTTCCATCTTTATCTACTTCATACGCTCCAGGATTTACTGAAGCTGTATTACTTGAAGGTTGTAGTGAAGAGGATGTGCTTCCTGCTGATGTAGTTAATGAGCCTGTATTAAATGGTGCACTAGCCGCAGCATTATCACTGAATACATTGATGGTTAGTTGATCTCCCTTTTGAGCACGTTGTTCAGGCACCTTGAATTGACTATACTTTGTAGAATCAATTTCTCCTTGCAAGTACTGCAACTTACTATAAGTAGTGCAAGAACTTAGATAGAACAATGCAGCTATGAATGAAATGAACCTCATGAGGTTTATTGTTTTAGAATTATAGTTTAATAACATTTTTACGATCGAATTTTGCAGTGAGAATAAATCCTAAACTATCTACTCTTACCTCTACAATGTTATTTCCCATGGTGCGAATCACACGACCAGAAGCACCCATCATCACACCAGCATTGACCATCACTTCATCAGCAGGTAGTACATCAATCGCTCTTACTTCTACATCCTCGTATTCCGACATGAATTTCTTAATCTCAATAATTTCTTCATCTTTTACAATAGCCGGTTTTCCATTCCAATATACAAAATTCAGAATGCCATCTACATATCGGATGTCAGTCTTCAATTCTTCTGATACCCTTACGAAAATATAACTTTTGAATAATGGCTCTTCAATAACCTTGATTCGGTCACTCCATTTTCGCCTCACCTTATTCAACGGGCAATAGGCCTCTATTCCTTTCAACTGCAAGGACTTAAAAATTTTCTTTTCCCATCTTGGCTTGGTATACAAAGCATACCATTTCTTCACTTCACTCATTGTATATTTTTTATGGCTTCGCCACCTCAGTCACATGTTTAAATTGGACCGAGTAACCCTTCTGCCTAACTCCTTTCAAAGGTAAACCAATTAAAAGAAGGCTTTCTTACCGTTAGCTATTAATTATCAACACATTATAAAAAATGAAAAGGGAGATAGAAGCAAGGGAGAGAAACATGTATTGGGGTTGCTTTTACAACCAGTATACCTAAATTTCTCACCTTATCTTTTATCTCCCAAATCACGTGTTGTTCATCTTCTAAATTTAACGAAAAATGAAGAAGAATAGTACATAGATGGCAGACTAAATCAAAGTACCAGAATGCCTAAAGTTGCCTATTAATCCAACTTTTTATCCCTAGCGACCATTTTATCACGATTCGCCATTTCCCAAGCTGTATGAAAAACCAATTGAGCGCGTTTTGCCATCAATACGTAGTTAATCTTGTCGGGAGTATCGGTTGGTTTATGATAATCTGCTTTTAACATACCGTCATAATAAAATATGATTGGCACTCCTTTGCTAGCGAAATTATAATGATCACTTCTGTAATAAATGCGTTCAGTGTCTTTTGGATCATTGAACTTATAATCCAATACAAGCTTTGTAAATTGCTTGTTCACGCCTTCACTAATTGGCTTTAATTCAGTACTTAATTTGTCATCTCCAACAACATAAATATAATTGGTTGTATCGTCTGAAGTGCGCTCTGTGTCTATCCTTCCGATCATATCGATATTAAGATCAGCACTCACTTTATCCAACGGAATGGATGGATGATTTGAAAAATATTCAGACCCCCAAAGGCCTTTTTCTTCACCGCTAACTGTCATAAATAAAATGTTGCGACGTGGACCTTTTCCTGCAGCTTTCGCTTTAGCAAATGCCTCAGCAATTTCCAACACAGAGACTGTACCAGATCCGTCATCATCTGCACCATAGTAGATAACATCTCCATCTTTTCCTAAGTGATCATAATGGGCAGTAACCACTAACCACTCATCTGATTTATCAGAACCCTCTAAAATACCCAATACATTGCTGCTGTATAATTCCTGCGTCTTTTTTTGAAAAGACACGGTTAGGTTAGCTTGAATCACTTTACCAGGAACCTTCGCTGTTTTTCCAGCTTCTTTCCAAGCTGTCCAATCGGCCCCGGCTATTGATTTTGCAGCGGCATCTGAGATTGTATAAATATTAGGAAATACTTCAGCCTTAAATATATCATTGCTCATCGCTCCAGCAGGTTTGCCCGACTTGCGTGGAAAACCTCCTCCAGAAATAAGTATTGCCGCAGCACCTTTGCTTCTAGCCGTACGCATTTTACCATACATCCCAGAAGATGCCATATATCCAGCTTCAGAAGGCTTAAAATCTGCAGGGGCACCATCCATGATCAATACGGCCTTACCGGCTACATCTAGACCAGCATAATCATCTACATCCTTATCAACAATACCATGCCCAACAAAAACAATTTCAGAGAAATTGTTGGTCGCATTGTTGTTTAAATAATACGACGGAACAAAGTCTTTATTCAGCTCAAAGCCTTTACCATCAAGCATTAGATCAACACCCAACACGGTATCTTTATACACAGGATAGGTCATTTGATACGAGCCATTATTCCCAGGTTTTAGTCCGAGTGAAGCAAAGTGATTTTCAATATACGCCGCTGCCTTACGTTGACCAGGACTCGCCGTTTCTCTGCCTTCCATTTCTTTTCCAGCAACAATGTAGAGATGTTTACTAAGGTCTTCGGCCGTGATGGTTGCTGCAAATTTTTTTGAAACAGACACTGTTTTTTGAGCAAACGAAGTGGCTCCTAAAAGTGAAAAGATGAAAATGATAAGAAGTTTTTGCATATTGAGTAAAAGTTTATTGATTAAAATTAGTTGGAATTTATAATAGCAATATCGCTTAAAAAACTGAAATGTTGGACATGATTTGCTACCAATCATCACAATATAGCATACCAAGAAAGGTACCTTTTTAATTATCTAAAATATTGCCCCTAATCTGCAAAATGAGGCAGTGATATCAACCGTGATTTGTTGATTCAAATAAGCTGAAAAATAAAAAGAGAATGAAAAACTAAATCTTGCCAACACGCGTTGCATGGCGTCCCCCTTCAAATTCAGTTGAAAGGAACACATCCACCATATCTAATGCTGCGTCTACCGGAACAAAGCGAGCAGGAACACAAATTATATTGGCATCATTATGTGCACGTGCTAGGATGGCAATTTCCTTTTCCCAACAAATGGCTGCGCGTACGCAAGCATGTTTATTTGCAGTGATGGCCACTCCATTTGCAGAGCCACAAACCAGTACGCCAAACAGTGATGACCCGTTTTCAACGGCAAGTGCCACAGCATGCGCATAATCAGGATAGTCGCAAGACGCTTCTGTGAAGGTTCCCAAATCATTTACCTCAAATCCTGCTTGTACAAGATGATCTTTGATTGCCTCTTTGTAATTGAAGCCTGCATGATCTGAACCGATGGCTATTTTTGTCATAGTAAAAGAATTAATTAGAATTTATTCCCAATCCTTATCCCTATTCTTGCTCACTCGAACCGCGATGATAATACTTATTTCGTACAACATTACGAGTGGAATAACAACAATCAACTGTGATCCCCAATCGGGTGAAGGCGTTATTACTGCTGCCAAAACAAGCAATACAACATAGGCGTATTTGCGGTATGTTCTTAAAAAACCAGGGGTAATAATACCGAGCTTAGCAAGCACCCAAGTAGCCATAGGCAACTCAAATGCAATTCCCGCACCCAACGTAATATCAATGAGGGTGTCTAGGTAATCACTCAGCGTAGGCATATAGTTGATAGAGCCTAATGTTCCAATGGTATAGTTTGCTAAAAAGTTAAATGTAAAAGGGGCCAACATAAAATAACCAAAGCAGGCGCCAATAAAGAAAAATGTGCTGACCCAAAAAATAATTCCACTGGTATATTTAAGTTCTGTGGGCTTTAAGGCTGGGCGAATAAACTTCCATACTTCCCAACAAATCAATGGAAAGGCAACAATCATTCCCCCCACAAATGCAATAGTGATGCTAGACATGAATGTTCCACTGATGGAATTCACTTGCAAATTCAATTTCATCGGAGGCATACACAATGAATCACCCATCCCAAAGAAATGACTCATTTTACAAAAAACACGGTATGAGATAAAGTCATTTCGAGTAGGCCCCATGATGACGATATCAAATATTTCATCGATATAAATAAAGAATAAAATAGCACATACCACGATGGTTATAACAGAACGAACGATATGCCAACGAAGCACTTCAAGATGATCTACGAAACTCATCTCCGATTCGGGGTCACCTACATTCCTAAGGCGTTTGAAAAATGATGGTTCTGTTGCCAACAAGTAAAATTTAGAGTGGTAAAGTTAATGAAAATTGGGCAGGAAAGAGGCAATAGGCAATAGTGAATACAGAAAAGGGACGAAGGCACAAAGGCACGGAGGAAGGAAAGAGGCAAGAGGCAATAGTGAATACAGAAAAGGGACGAAGGCACAAAGGCACGGAGGAAGGAAAGAGGGAAGAGGCAATAGGCAATAGGCAATACAGAAAAGGGACGAAGGCACAAAGGCACGAAGGGAGGAAAGAGGGAAGAGGCAATAGTGAATACAGAAAAGGGACGAAGGCACAAAGGCACAGAGCGTCAAGCGCACAGCGTTCAGCGTAAAGCGCGCGAAGCGCACAGCGTTTTCAAAACTCCACCCCTTCAACCTGTATATCCACCACCTGCCAATGACCATCGCAGGAAACTAACTCTACTCGCCATGCTCCTTTTACCAGATCACACTGATCTGGATAGCAATTTGCCACTTCATGCACTCCTTGGAATACTAACCTGTTTTGTATAATTTTTTTGGCATGTACCTCAATAGACCTGCAAAACGTTTTTTGAACTTTTTTATGATACCGGTCTATGACATAATGAAATTCAGGCTCAGATAGGTTGGTAAAATTGTTCAATCGCACTCTTCGATTCAACTGGGTAAAGTCACTATCGTGCTCTTTATTCAAAACCGCTTCTATCAACTTGCTGACTTTCTCATCCTCCAAACTAGCATCTGCTTCTTCCCCAACCCGATCATAGATAAAACAAAACTGCATCTCCTCTGGATGAGACGGAAGTTGAATATCAAAAAAGACTTCAGTTAAATATCGATAGCGATCTCGAACATTTGTCATCCGATCATTAAATATCAATAAAATGCGATGATACCTGAGTTGAACCGACCATCTTGCTACATGATTATACACTTCAATGTCTGATAAATCTTCCTGTGGAAATATTGTCTCAAACAGGTTGATCTTATCCCGGATACGGATTGTTAACGATGGAGATTGATGATTCCTGTCTAGAATAGTTTGTTTTAAAACAGTGGAATGCAAATCACCCGACTCATTATTCGACGGAAGGGGTTCTTTTTCTACATCCATTTTAAAAATGGAAGCAATCTGCTTTGATACTAAGCTTGAGTCCATATACGTTTTTTTCTAAAATTCGTACCTGAACATGCCCATATCAAGTTAAAATCAACTGCGGATAGAAGGAATTTACCCAAATAGAGCATGGGTTTTCACCGAAATGAATAGCTTTACCAATAGATGATGAAGCTCAATGTACTATTTAGAAAGGTATTGATTGCCCCTTTTGTTTTATTAATCAATCTCTATAGATGGACCATCTCACCATGGATTGGACCAAAGTGTAGGTATACGCCCACCTGCTCGCAATATGCCCTTGATGCGTTTAGAAAATACGGAGTGATTAAAGGGTTTGGGAAATCCCTCAAACGAGTCTCACGATGCCATCCTTGGGGAGGCAGTGGCTATGACCCTGCCTGAAAGCGCTCAGCAATTTTTTTCCAGCTTACTACCGCCCAAAAAGCATTCAGGTATTCTGCTCTGCGGTTTTGATATTTCAAATAGTATGCGTGTTCCCAAACATCAACACCCAACAACGGAGTTCCTTTTACTTCGGCAACGTCCATCAATGGATTGTCTTGATTAGGAGTGGATGAAATTTCTAGTTTACCATCTTTCAACAACAACCAAGCCCATCCACTTCCGAAACGTGTCATACCAGCGTTGTTGAACTTCTCTTTGAATGCATCGAATGATCCAAAAGAGGCATCAATTGCAGCAGCAAGAGCTCCATCAGGAGTACCTCCTGCTTGAGGAGCAAGACTTTCCCAGAAAAAACTATGGTTCCAATGTCCACCACCATTGTTGCGAACAGCAGGTGAAATAGATCCTGCAACAGCAACCAGTTCTTCAAGCGATTTGCCTTCATTTGGTGTTCCAGCAACAGCTTTATTTAGATTATCAACATATGCTTGGTGATGCTTACCATGATGAATCTGCATCGTTAATGTATCGATATGTGGCTCAAGTGCGTCGTGTGCGTATGGTAATGCGGATAATGTAAATGACATGATTATAAATTTTGGATAAAGTTAATTATTTAAGGCAAGTAGGCAATAGGCAAGAGGGAATAGTTTTTAAAGTTATATGAATAGTCCTTTTTTCACTATTGCCTATTGCCTACTTGCCTCGTTTACTTTTGAAGAAAGCCTTCATCAACGAAGCCCCTTCTTCTGCCAAGAGCCCTGTCAAAATCTGTGTTTTGGGATGGAATGGATTACGTTCTTGGGTGTATACTTGATGACCGTTTTTAACATCTTCAGCACCCCAAACAATTTTCCCAATTTTGCTCCAATGCAATGCACCGGCGCACATCAAACATGGTTCTACTGTTACATATAATGTTGCATCCGGAAGGTATTTTGAACCCAATGCATTGAAGGCGGAAGTCAGTGCAATAATTTCAGCATGGGCTGTAGGGTCATTCAATTTTTCAACCATATTATACCCACGAGAAATGATGCGGTTATTGATTACCACCACAGCACCTACTGGCACTTCTCCTTCCTCGAATGCCTTTTCAGCCTCGCGCAATGCCATCTTCATAAAATATTCTTCACCCATTTCCATCTTCTACACAGTTTGTTTTGAGATTAACTCTTCCGAAAGTTTAGACAATATCTTTTTTACTGATGCACTAATTACCGAATAATCAGCGATTTGATGATCAGCATAAACAAAAAATAAATCCAATGTATAAGAGGATGCTTCTAGTTGCGCTCTTAGTTCACTCTTTTGAAGTCTATATGCTTCTCTTATCCTGCGTTTCAACTGATTCCTATCGACGGCCCGTTTAAAATTTCGGGTGCCTACGGTGACTCCCATGTGCAAGACTTCCTTCGTATTTTCTAGATTCAACTTTGCGTCAAACAAATAATAAATAGATAATGGAAACTGCTTCATGCGCTGCCCACCATTAAAAAGCGCACGAATCTTCGTGTAGCTTTTAAGACGCTCGTGTTTTGAAAGTGTGTGTTTGGGCATGGCTTATTAAGACGTGGGATGAGAGACGTGAGATGAGAGGGGTTGGAAGTTAGGAGTTAGACGTTAGACATTAGATGTTAGGGAGTCAGATAGTAAGTTACTTTAATTATGCTTTCAACCTCCAACTCCCAACGTTCAACTCCTAACCCCCAACTCCCAACCCCTCTCATCTCACTTCTCTAATCTCACGTCTGTTCCCACAAAAATAGCCCCAGAAATTCATCTGGAGCTATAGTTATGTAAAAACAGTACTAGACTGTTTATTTCAATCTGCTGTTGTCAGAAACAGTAAGTCTTTTACGACCTTTCTTCCTTCTGCTTGCCAATACCTTGCGGCCATTAGCTGATTCCATTCTTTTGCGGAAACCATGTACAGATTTTCTGCGTCTGCGATGGGGTTGATATGTACGTTTCATAATGCGTTCTTTTCCTTTATTATTAAATATGACCGGGAGAAGCGGTCTTTTTTTCAATCTTTACCACGGGTCACCACACCCTATGGCTCTGTGAAAGGACGGCGAAGATAGGGTTTATTTTTGAATATAGAAATCAGGCCACACAACTTACTCGAATCTAATGAAAATGAAAGCAAGGGGAGAAGTTAATTGAGGACCTAACCCGGCAAAGTTGCCTGCTGAGCCAAGACTTTAGCTCCCCAAAACTGTGAGGCCTTATCTTGAAATGACGAAACATCACCCGTGGTAAAAAATTCAATGGCATCTGGCCCTGCTGCTTTACTAATCTGTTGCTCCATAGCTGGATGCCTCTTTAAGTATGCTGCTAAGCTAGATGCAACAATATCCCCCTGTGAGATAACCTGAATACCCCGTGGCAATTGAGCCTCAATCTTTTGCATGAGCAATGGGTAATGTGTACAAGCCAATAGAATGGTGTCGATATAGGGAGACTGCTCTAGTAATTGGCCTAAACATTCCTTTACAATAGCATCCGCTTCTTCCGTTTGATGCAAACCCTTTTCAACCAGTGGGACCCACTCAGAACAAGCCTGCTGATACACTTTTACATCTGGGAAAAACTTACCTATTTCAATTTTATAGGATCCTGAATCAACGGTACCCTGGGTGCCAAGTATTCCAATATGATCTGTTTCGGTGTAATCGCCAATCACTTCGGTGGTTGGACGAATAACCCCCAACACCCTTTTAGTTGGAGCAATTACAGGAAGATCTTTTTGCTGAATGGTTCGTAGTGCTTTGGCAGATGATGTATTACAGGCCAATACCACCAATGGACATCCTTGTTGGAATAGCCATTCAACGGCCTCTAAGGTATATTGATATACTGTATCAAAACTTTTGGGACCATATGGGGCCCTTGCATTATCGCCCAAGTAAATAAAATCATAGTGGGGCAATGACTGTGTAATTTCCCTGAGGATGGTGAGCCCACCCAGGCCAGAATCGAATACTCCTATTGGATGTTTACTAGACATGGTAAAAAAAAGCCGAAACGTTTGTTTCGGCTTTCGAATTTATTTACCAGTTGCTTTGGGGACAACTGCAGAGGCGCCTAATTTCTTCTTTACTAATGGAAGAATGTCATCTCCTTCTGGAGAAACAATCAATGCTTCCTTACGGAAAACATATGCATATCCATTGGCTTTAGCTACTTCTGAAATAAGTTGATTTGCTTTCTGTGCAACAGGAGCCATTAATTCTTCCTGCTTTTGTTGCATTTGTTGCTGATAGCTTTGTTCGAAACCTTGAAGTTCCACCAAAAGCTTTTTCATTTTTTCTTTGTTGGCAATCTTAACAGCATTGCCCATTTTCACTGAATCAGCCTTAAAAATGCTGTCCTGACGATTAAGTTCTTTTAATGTTTCGCCATAATTGATTTGAAGTGCACTATCAAATTGTGCAATATCAGCCATAGATTTTTTGTACTCAGGCATTAATTGAACAACTTCATCGATACTGATATAACCAGTCTTACTTTGTGCAGAGACGAAAGGATTGAAGGCAAGGAGGGCGATCATCACCAGACCAATAGATAAAAAATTTTTCATTGCTTCTAAATTGTTTGTTTTTATGAAAATCGAAAATAATACTTTTTTACTTGCTACTTAACTCTTTTAACACATCATCACTTTTGTCGAGTTTAGGGTCGGCAAAGATAATGGTAATTCCCTCACTTTTATCTAAAATCAAGTCAAACTGCCTTGCTACAGCCAATTTTTGAACGGCATTATATACTTTATCTTGTATTGGCTTTACCAATTCTTGACGTCTTTTGAATAAATCTCCTTCAAACCCAAAACGTTTTTTTTGAAGGTCCCTCAATTCTTTCTCCTTATTGAAAATATCATCCTCTCTTTTTTTCAATAGTTCTTCACTTAACATTAATTTCTCTCCTTCAAAATTTCGATATAACACATCTAAAGCAGCTTGCTTTTCATCAATTTCAAGCTGCCATTGAGCACTGAACGCATTCAATTTATCTTGAGCAGTTTTGTATTCTGGCAATTTGCTTAAAATGTATCGCGTATCAATTACTGCATACCGTTGTGCGTGCAATTGAAATGAAGTTGAGGCCAGTAATATTAAAAAAAAGATCTTTTTCATAATGAGTCTTTTAATAATTTCTGTATGCTTCTAAGGTATACAATTCACATTAATTTGAAATGACTTCTATTCAGGCTCATAACCAAGCATGAATGTAAATCTACTAGCATCTTTCAATTTACCTGTACTGGTTATACGATCCAATCCAACACCATAGTCAAAGCCAAGCAATCCAAACATAGGTAAGAAGAATCGTACCCCGACACCCATAGACCTTCTCAAGCGGAATGGATTGTATTCTTTCACTGAGTACCATCCATTCGCCGCTTCATAGAATGCAAGTCCGTAAATAGTACTACTTGGATTGGTTACAAATGGATAACGCATTTCAAGTGTATACTTGTTAAACATCGTAAAGAACTTAGAAGCATTTTGCTTATCAGGGTTAATCGTTGGATCAGAAGATTCATACACTGGGTATCCTCGATGCGCTACAATATCATATCCTAGTACGCCATAGTTGTTTGTAAGTCCGGCATCACCAACTTGGAATCGTTCAAATGGAGAAACAGGTAATTTTGAATTATAGCGCCCGATGAAGCCATACTTAGCTGCTACACGTAAAACAAACTGCCTGTTTTTGTCTTCGCCCCTAGGTTTACCAATTGGCACAAACCACTCTGCATTGAATCTCCATTTGTGGTATTCAACCAGTTTGAAAATATCTTTTTGATTTATTCCATTGATATAAGACCACGGAGGAGTAAAGGTTCCACTCAACATGAAATTAGAACCATTCCTTGGGAAGATGGGTTGATCCACAGAAGATCGTTGAAGTGCTAACTTTATGTTGAAGTTATTTGATGTTCCAGTAGCGAATGTTGGGAAGATCGCATAGTTGCGAGACTTATACTGCACATAACTCAATGAAGTCACCAATGAGAAAAAGTCATCTGGCCATTTCAGTTGTTTACCTAGTGCAACGGTAACTCCTTGAGTGATCAGATAAGATGTATCTGCAGCACGAGAAGGCAGTCGATAACTACCACCATACATTCCGCCATAAGGGTTATATGAGTTACTGAATTTGGTATTGAACAAATTAACGGAAAATGAATTCCTTTTTTTACCACCAAACCAAGGCTCAGTGAAAGACATGTTATATGACCTGAAGTAACGGCCATTGGATTGAAAACGCACACTAAGCTTTTGTCCATCCCCAGTTGGCAATGGATCCCATGATGCTTTTCTGAAAATATTCTTAATGGAGAAGTTATTGAATGTAATACCCAATGTTCCGGTAAGTCCTATACTTCCTCCCCAACCAGCACTAAGCTCAAGTTGGTCAGAAGATTTTTCTTGAACGGTATAGTTAATGTCTACTGTTCCGTCATCCTGATTAGGAACTGGCTGCATACCTAATTTTTCTTGATCAAAATAACCAAGGTTAACAATTTCTCGTTGAGAACGAATTAAATCAGCTCTACTAAATTTCTCACCTGGAATAGTACGAAGTTCTCTTCGAATTACATATTCTTTAGTCTTTTCGTTACCAGCGATATTTACATTTTTGATGGTGGCTTGTGGACCTTCTTGTACACGAATCTCATGATCAATAGTATCATTGTATACAGAAGTCTCTACTGGATTAATAGAAAAGAACAAGTAACCATCGTCTTGATACAAAGAACTAATATCACCACCTTCTGGAGAAGGCGTCTTACCTAACTTTTTATTAAGGGTCTCTAGATTATAGGTCTCCCCTTTTTTAATACCTAACAGCACATTTAGAATACTATCGGAATACTTGGTATTACCTTTCCAGGTCATGTTTCCGAAATAATACTTTCGACCCTCATCTATACGCATTGAAACATTTAATCTTCCCTTAGGGTCGTAATATTGTGTATCGGCAACAATCGTTGCATCTCTATAGCCTAATGAGTTGTAGTATTCAAGAAGTTTTTCTTTATCTTCTAAATACTTTTTCTCATTGAATTTTGCTGAGGAGAACAATTTAAATCTGAACCAAGGATCGAGATAATCTTTGATGCGAGTTGGATGTAAAAAAGCCTTCTCTTTCAAAAATTCGTTTAACGTTAACCGTGGAATGCTGCCATAAGGGCTGTATGCGCTATCAGGATGTAAAGTCAACTTTGAAAGTTCCTTCGTTCCTTTCATTTTTTTCTTTAGTTCAAATGCCTGAGCTGCTTTATTACCAAAGAAATAGATATCTGAAATCCTAACTTTATTCCCTTTTGTGATATTAAAATTTAAGATAACCTTTTCCGGAGAAGCGGGATCAGGTACTTGATCAATATCTACTTTAGCGCCTTTGTACCCTTTATCTATAAAAAATTTAATGATGTTCTCTTTTGCAGACAACTGCATATTATCTGTTACAACACGTGTTTTGAATAAACCAACTTTATCTTTCAGTTCATCAGATTCACTTTTGCGAACTCCGAAAAACTTAAAGTTGGAAAGCATAGGGCGTTCTACCGCTTCAATTTCAATAGATATATTTCGATCTTCAAGCTTAGTAATCCAAATATTAATGTTCGTGAACATATTTTGGGTCCATAGCTTTGAAATTGCTTTTGCGAATTGATCCCCACCAGGTATAGTCACCTCATCACCGATGGCTAGTCCAGAAACAGAAATCACAATGGCTGCATCGAACGCTTTGTTTCCCGTTACTTTGATGTCTGAAATAATGTATTTCTTGGGGTATTTTGAGCTGTAAATACCCAATAATGCAGGATCTGCAGATGAAATAGGCAGACTATCCGTTTGGGCAGATACGCCGGTCGTCATCATCAAAAATGCTACTAAAAATACCAGCGTACAGATCCTCTTCATCAAGTTCATGGTTTGGGACGGCAAAATAACGGCTTTTTGTCTAATTCTTTGTTAAATAGAGCGATAGTTTAGGGTTCTAGCTTGAGAAATAGACAATAATAAAAATTGAAGTCCATTTTTAGGCAAAAACCTTAACCATTAGGCTTTTAGTTGGCTGCTTGTCTTTCCAAAACGTCTTTCTCTCCGCTGATAATCCAAAATGGATTCATAGAGATTTTCTTTTCTGAAATCTGGCCAGCGGGTATCTGTAAAATAGAGTTCGGCATAAGCAAGTTGATAAAGTAAAAAATTACTAATCCGATATTCCCCGCTTGTACGTATCATAAGTTCTGGATCAGGAAAAGCACTTGTTGACAGATAGTTTTGGAGTGTATTATGATCAATCGATTCAGGGTCAATTTTACCTTCTTTGACGTCTACTGCTATTTTTTGCACTGCGCTTACTAACTCCCAACGAGAGCTATAGCTTAATGCCATAATGAGGTTGAGGCCAGTATTGGCTGCAGTCATGTCTAATGCTTCCTGCATGGCATTCATAGCATAAGGTGGCAACATAGAAAGTGCCCCAATCATATGTAGGCGAATATTATTTTTATTCAGAATTGGCACTTCCTTTCGAATTGTCTCCACCAATAACTCCATCAAACCGGTAACTTCTTGTTGTGGCCTATCCCAATTTTCAGTTGAAAATGCATACAGCGTCAAGTATTTAATTCCCAGCTCAGAACATCCTTCTACGATATCCCTAACACTAGCAACTCCATGAAAATGGCCATAAAGCCTATCTTGACCTTGTTCTTCGGCCCATCGACCATTTCCATCCATGATGATGGCGATGTGCTTTGGAATACGTTGTAAATCAATCTGCTCTCGTAAAGACATGAGGTGAAAGTAGTTTTTTTTTGGCAAAAGACGAGTTATGGGTTGTGAGTTGTGAGTTGAACAGCCAATTAATCCTTGATTCCAAAACCCATAACCTACACCTCATAACTCATACCCCTCGTCATCTCGGATTTGCACACTTGTAAGAAGAAAAAGAAATCGAAATAGCAAGTTCCGCAAAAAGATATTGATCTTTTTGCTCATTAAATCCCCGTTGTTTTCCAGCAACCCCAATGCGGCTGCCTGTTTCATAAGAGCGGTCCTGCAGCAAGTACCCTGGAGATTCTTTCCCATTTGGTAATGGGGGAAAAACAATACTTCCCGCATAGGTTTTACTTACATCATCCAAATAGTCGGTATTGGTAAATCGATAAGAAACTTCAAATGCTAGGTTTATGTTTCTACTTAAGTTGTACTTAACGCCCATCCCCAACGGAAAACAAAAAGCCTGATTGCTGTAAGGCTTTCGATCTGGATACGCTGCGGTACCTTGTCCCTCAGTGCCTAATTTCCGGAGGAAATATTTTTGTCCATTTAGAAATGCATATGGGTCATAATTAAATGTCCCTACACCTAATGTTATATAGGGTGTAATTGGATAAAGAGGGTCACCTGGGATGAATCGAAAGAAGTTAAAATCCCCTTGTACTGACATCTCCCAAATGTCTGTGTTGAAACTTAGGTTTCTACGACGTTGGAACTCTATTTTACTCAATTGATCCGAATAACCAAGGCTTGCATAGTGTCCGCTGACTCTCAATGCAACATACCCACCAAATTGCTTTCGAAAAAATAGGCCAACACTAGGCTTAGGCCTATTGAATGCAGATTGATTATTTAAATCGCCAAAATAATGTGCTCCCCCTATACTAAGTCCAATTTCCCCTTCTTGTACAATAGCATCTCTTTGTGCATAGGTATATACCATGCAACAGGTGAGCACAAGAATTAAAATGAGCTTCTTAGTCATAAGAATGTAAAAGTATTTTTAAATACACTAGTAGGGTGTTAAAAGGAATTAAAAGTTAACTGCGTCTGCACTATAACGTATCTATTATCGATTTCGTGTATCGAATCCCCACGTTAACTTTTCCCTTAGTGTTCGTAAAAAATTATTTTCATTCAGTCGAATCAAATTGAAGGAGAAATCTTCTTTCTTAATAGCGAGTTGTACTTTTTTGTCAACCACTTCTTTTCGTGAATCTAGAGTACAGATAAAATCATCAACCCGACCTTCTACTTCAAAAGAAAGAACGTTATTGCTAGGCACAACAATAGGTCTAATGTTTAGATTATGCGGGGCAATCGGAGTCAGTACAAAACTGTCACTATCCGGGAAAACCACAGGCCCATTGCAACTTAATGAATAGCCGGTTGACCCAGTTGGGGTAGATACTATTATTCCATCAGACCAAAATGTATTGAGAAACTCACCATTGAGGTAAGTATGAATCTTAATCATGGGTGAGAATTCCCTTTTGTGAATCGTAAATTCATTGAGCGCAAAAGGTTCAGCACCAAACAGAGGAATGCTAGAGTTCAAATGAAGCAAACCTCTTTTATCTAAAACATATGTCCGATTTTCTAAGGCTTCTACGGCTGCTTCTAAATTTTCTTTGCCAAGGCTTGCGAGAAAACCGAGTCTGCCAAAATTTATACCTAGCACTGGTATTTGTTTATCGCCAACGAGGCATACCGTGTCAAGCAATGTGCCATCACCCCCTAGACTAATCATGGCGTCGAAAGAATCATCTAACTCAGTCGCATTTGTAAATGTTTCGAATTGAGATAGCTCAGCTAATGCTTCTTGAAACTGAGCATGAAGTTCTTTAAAAAAAACAGGCGTGATGTGTGCTTTACCAAGGGCATCATTCAAATTCAACAAATCGCTAGGTTGAACTGTTTGCCCACCACGACTATAGATGGCTACTTTCATGATTGAAGAGTTTACCGAACTGGCCGGGATGAAAAACAAAGATAGGGAAGAGGAAAGAGAAAATACAGAAAAGGGACAAAGGCACAAAGAAAGGCAATAGGCAGGAGGCAATAGTAAAAGCGCTAAGCCTTCAGCGAAAAGCGTCCAGCGTTCAGCGAAAAGCCCCAGCGCTAAGCGTCAAGCGTAATTACATTAATTCCTCATATCCGTTTTATGTACAAACATGCCACTCTCTCCTAGTTGATTAAAGCTATATTCAAAACGAATGACGATATCATAAATACTGATCATGTCAAGTCCGATGCCACCAGAATACATCATTTTATTATTCAAAGAATTGTTGCCTGTGTTTTGCTTATTGTAAATAATTCCTGCATCTGAAAAAGCCTTTAGGTAAAATCGAAATGGTATTTCTGCATATGCCTTAGAACGAAAGCCTGTTTTTAGTTTATACTTCAACACTTCTTTGGAAAAGGTATTTCTCAAATAACCACCTGCCACTCCATCAATCACATAATATTCAAAACCCCTCATATAGGAGTCATTATACCCTAACATGCTTTGATTAATAAATGGTTGATCAAATGGTAGACGAAGATGCAATTCTGCCACTGAGCTGAAATAAAATTTTTTAGGTAGTTGTACATAGCGACCCATTTTCATATAAAGCTGCCATAGATTCATCTCTTTAGTTAATCCGCGCTTAATAAAATCAATCTCTAGTAGCTTACCTCGTGTGGGATAAGCTATATAATTCAACTTATAATTATGATAAGTATACTTTAATTCAGGATACACCAATTTGGATTTTTGAACAGCAAAATAATTTGGATTAAGGTTAAGTATAGTATCAGCAACTCTTTCTGATTGTATACCCAATTTAACGTAATGCCTCTCTATAGAACCCCTTCGATATGAATAGACTAGCCCAGCATAAAAGACTTTTCTTGAAAAGGTGTTTTCATTTTTGAAAAATTGTTGCTTATTGAATTTCGTGTCATAATTCACTTCTTTTGTTTGGGAATAGTTAAAATCAAAGCCAACTCCATGCCTCAGCTTATGATCAGTAAACGGATTGTAATAGTTTAAAGCAACACGCTGTGCATAACCATTTAACAGCCAGATATTAAGCCTGTCGTTTCGACCAGAAATATTTTTACCTAAAAATTTAATGCCGTAGTTTACCCTATCCATACTCATGTCATGCTCCTTAATCCAAACATTCCAATTTCGATCAACTGGCTTAAAATATGGAAGCCCCAAATAGTACCATCGCTCCTTTACCTCAACATAGATATCAAGTGAATCATTTACCCAATTGGTAAAGTTTACCGTAACGTCAACAAACAAAGAAGTATTTATAAGATTTTGTCTACTAGTTTTTATAGCAGCCAAGACATTGTTGATTGTATACGCCGAATCTTTTTGAAGTATAAGTTCTCGTAAAACGATATAGTCCTTTGTATGCTTATTGCCTTCAATACGTATATCTCGAATAGAAACTTGTGCATCCCCTAAACGTGACGCCTGTCTTGTTAATTCTTGTTGACTGTCTTGAGCAACTGTGTGAATAGCCTGCATGATGATGAGCGCCAACAATGCAAATTTCCACAAGATATTCATTCGTGCAAGTTAATGGTTTGACAGAGAAGGCGTTCTGGCTTTAACAAAGAAATAAGCCCGAATCAAATATTGAGGTAATTGAGCAAATGGTCAAGATTACTTTGAAGAGCATTGCTGTATGATTCTTCACCATAATAATAAATCACGCGGTATTCATGACGCTGAAAAGTAGCAACGATATCCGATATCTCTTCCTTATTGATTCGAAGAATAAGCTGCATGTTATCGGAACGCTGATCTTGAATGGTATTCATTTGCAGAATAATCCCATCATTAGATTCAACTAAGCGATTAATTTCACCTAAGGCAAAATCTTGCTTACTTAGCTCAAGCACCAACATTGATCCATTGCCATCTACTCCTATCAATGAAGTAGTTTGATCCAACAGGGCTTCCGTACCTATGACCCCCTCCCATTCGTTTTTTTCATTCAATACAGGGATTTGATCAACATGAAAACGTGCCCTTGCTTTTAAAGCTAACAAAAAATGATCCCCAGTTCTAACATAAGGCTTAATGAAATAACGCACCAGTGAAATGACTTCTGCATTAGCATCAGCATCCAACAAATCTGATTCGCTAATCATTCCCATATATTCTAGGCCATTTAAGACTGGGATGAAGTTAATATGGGATTTCTCCATGCTTTCCAGCACAAAAGAAACACGATCATGAATATCGACCGTATTTGCATTAACATCTAGTAATTGACTGCAGTATGTCATGGATCAAGGTATTAGACCAATATTACTAAGAATTAGCTGCAGGATTAGTTAGTTTTCGTATAAATTGTTCAAGAATTATGTTAAATTCTGAAGGAACCTCCATCATCGGTGCATGTCCACAATGGTCAATAAAATGCAGCTCAGAATTAGCAATCAAGCGATTAAACTCTCTACCAACAAAAGGAGGGGTTATACAGTCATTATTCCCCCAAATGAGTAGTGTGGGAAGTTGAATATTTTTCAACTCCTCACCCAAATTATTTTTAATAGCACTTCGTGCCAATGAAATCACCTTGATTACCTTCATCCGCTCATTCACAATTTGATATACCTCATCAACCAATTCCTTTGTGGCGGTATTGGGATCATAAAAGGTCATCTCAGTCTTCTTTCTTATATAATCATAGTCTCCACGCTTAGGATAGGTTTCACCCATGCCATTTTCAAATAGACCAGAGCTACCGGTTAAAATCAACGACTTGATTCGATCTGTGCTCTTGAGCACATGGACCAAGGCTACATGTCCCCCTAAAGAGTTGCCCATCAAGTGAATATTTTGATACCCTCTATGATTAATAAACTTATGGAAAAATTTCTCTAAGCCACCCACTGTAGTATGAAGAAGGTCTAATTCAAAAAGTGGCAAAAGTGGCACAATAACCTTATGCGTTTTACTAAAGTGGTCAATAACACCTGAAAAATTACTCATTGCCCCAAATAGTCCATGAAGCATGATGATAGGATCACCTTCTCCCTCTTCTATAAACTTAAATTTTCCGTCTTGTTTAACCGTATAGGACATGCAACTGATTTGAATTGTAACAAAGAAAAGTAAAATGAATGATATAAT
>CANGBH010000017.1 GCA_947451935.1 Chitinophagaceae bacterium | reverse complement strand
TAGCTCAATTCTGGATGGGCATGAAGATGGTGCCTAATCGAACGATATTGCTCGAAATAGTCAGAAGCACGTTTTTTTATTTTTTCCTTCATCATGTGATTGATGCTTTTGGCATTATTTTCTTGAAACGCTAACTCTTTCCATTATTCTTTTCCGTGGCAAGCCTTGAATTTTTTTCCACTACCGCATGGGCAAGGATCATTACGTCCAACTTTAGGTCCAACTCGGATAGGTTCTTGCTTAATTTGCTCAGATGGATCATGATATGTATTTTCAGTATCAAGCATTTCAGGTGAGTTTCTTGCATTAACATCATCTTTTCTGATTTGCATTTTACTCATATCTGTTCTGCTCTCTTTCCCTTCTTTAAGTCCTCCAGAAGTTTGATCTGTTGGCAATCCTGCATGACACAGAAAGGATACAATTTCTTTATTTACTTCGGCATCCATATCAGAGAAAAGCTGAAACGCACTTTGCTTGTATATAACCAATGGATCTTTTTGTTCATAGACTGCTGTTTGAACACTCTGTTTTAAATCGTCCATTGCCCTGAGGTGTTCTTTCCAACTGTCGTCTATTAATGCAAGTGTAATTGTCTTTTCTAATGTATTGGCCATCTCTGCACCTTTTGAATTGAGTGCTTTCTCAAGATTTGTTAACACATTAATTGATTTTTTGCCATCAGTAAATGGAACAACTACGTTTGCAATATGATTTCCTTGTGTTAATCTGACATTTTGAAAAACAGGAAGCGATTGTTTTGCTAATGCCATTTTTTTAGCGCTATAGTGTTCAATTGCTTGTTTGTATAAATCTTCTGTAAGCGTATTTATATCTCCTTTCCCAAGTGATTCTTCTGAAATAGAAGTATCAATGCTGAAATGCATGATGGCAGACAACCTAAATGCTTCAAAATCTCCTGTTCCAGCGTATTGATTAACTAATGCTGAGGCAACACCGTAGAATGCATTGTCCAAATCAAGCGCCAACCTCTCTCCAAATAAAGCGTGTTGCCTTTTGCTATATACAACATTACGTTGCTTATTCATTACGTCATCATATTCCAATAGTCGCTTTCTGATTCCGAAGTTATTCTCTTCCACTTTTTTCTGAGCCCTTTCTATACTCTTGGTGATCATGCTATGCTGAATCACTTCACCTTCTTTATACCCCATCCTGTCCATCAATGAAGCAATTCGTTCACTTCCAAACATCCTCATGAGGTCATCCTCAAGTGATACATAGAATTGTGAAGTACCTGGATCTCCTTGTCGTCCTGCACGGCCTCTCAACTGCCTGTCAACGCGCCTACTTTCATGTCGCTCTGTTCCTATGATAGCAAGTCCACCAGCTTCTTTTACACCTTCACCCAATTTAATATCTGTTCCTCTACCTGCCATATTAGTAGCGATGGTTACATTGCTAGCTAATCCTGCTTCAGCAATAACTTGCGCTTCTCTAGCATGTTGCTTTGCATTTAAAACGTTATGCGGAATTTTCTTTTGCTGAAGCATTCTACTTAGTAATTCTGAAACCTCAACGGATGTAGTTCCTACAAGTATAGGACGACCTGCATTACGAAGTGCTTCAATCTCATCTATTACAGATTTGAATTTTTCTCGTTTTGTTTTGAACACTAGGTCTTCGTGATCTATTCTTGACATCGGGATATTAGTAGGGATAGTAACTACATCTAATTTGTAGATATTCCATAATTCCGCTGCTTCCGTTTCTGCTGTACCAGTCATACCCGCAAGCTTATGGTACATTCTAAAATAATTTTGAAGCGTTACGGTAGCATATGTTTGTGTAGCCGCTTCAATTTTTACATTTTCTTTCGCTTCAATCGCTTGATGAAGGCCATCGCTATAACGTCGACCTTCCATGATACGTCCAGTTTGTTCATCTACAATTTTCACTTGACCATCCAGCACAACATACTCCACATCTTTTTCGAAAACAGTATAAGCCTTTAGTAGCTGCTGCACTGTATGGATGCGGTCTGCCTTGATTGAATATTCTTGAATTAAAGTTTCTTTACCATTTATTTTTTCACCATCAGAGGCATTGCTTTTTTCTATTTCAGCAATAGCTATACTCAAATCAGGTAGCACAAAAAAGTTAGGGTCTTCTCCGCCTTTAGTGATGTAATGCAAACCTTTGTCGGTAAGTTCAACCTGATTATTTTTTTCATCAATATGGAAATACAGTTCTTCGTCTACCTCAGGCATATGCTTTTGTTGCTCTGCGAGATAGTAGTTCTCAGATTTCTGTAACTTAACCTTCATGCCTGGCTCACTTAAAAATTTAATGAGGGCAGTGTTTTTAGGTAATCCTCGATTGGCACGCATTAGCTGAAGTCCGCCATCTTGCGGGCCATCTTTTCCTTCTGCAATAAGTTTTTTAGCATCTTGCAGTGCTTTGGTCACAACCTGTTTTTGAACTTCAACGAGTTGTTGTATTCTAGGCTTAAGGATATGGTATTGCTGATCATCTCCTTTAGGAACGGGACCAGAAATAATAAGAGGAGTTCTTGCATCATCAATTAATACACTATCAACTTCATCGACCATTGCATAGTGATGAGTGCGTTGTACCATTTCATCTGGCGTATGAACCATGTTATCCCTTAGGTAATCAAAACCAAATTCATTGTTCGTTCCATAAGTGATGTCAGCTTGGTAGGCCTTTCTTCTTGCATCAGAATGGGGTTGGTGTTTGTCGATACAATCTACGGTCAGTCCAAGCCACTCAAATAAAGTGCCATTCCATTCAGAGTCTCTTCGAGCCAAGTAGTCGTTAACAGTAACTATATGAACCCCCTCTCCAGCAAGTGCATTTAAATATGCAGGAAGGGTAGATACTAATGTCTTTCCTTCGCCTGTCGCCATCTCTGAAATCTTGCCGTCATGTAACACTGCTCCACCAATAAGCTGAACATCATAGTGCACCATGTTCCAGTTCACCAAGTTGCCTGCAGCCATCCAACTTGTTTTGAAAATGGATTGATCGCCACGAATAGTTACATACTCTTTTTTTATGCTGAATTCTTTGTCAAGTTCAGTAGCTAAAGAAATTAATTCATCATTTTCTTTGAATCGACGTCCTGCTTCTTTTACTACAGCGAATGCTTCAGGTAAAATTTCTTTTAGCGCTTCCTCAATTTTTTCATTTCTCTTTTTCTTTACTTCATCAATCTCTTTATAAATGGCATCTCTTCCAAGAATATCTTCAATCGTTAAATGCTCGGCTTGTGCCGTTAATGAACTGATGGTTTCATCTATCTCAGTAAGATGGGATTTTATCCTTGTTTTGAACTCGGTTGTCTTGCCTCTCAATTCATCGTTGCTAAGGGTATGATAAGAAGAAAAATGGGCATTTATTTGTCCAACTAAAGGCCTGATCTTTTCAACATCTTTATCCGACTTACTACCTCCGAAGATCTTAGATATAAAATTCAACATAGTATGGCTCTTTTGGGTCTTTATTGAATTGGCAAAATTAACCCAAATATTTGGTTTAGAAGGGAGTAGTTTAGGAGAACTATCACCTCAAATCGGGCTATTTTCAGCTGATTTAACGTATTTTTTTACCATTTATGTATTTTTTACTTCTGCCGAAGGCAAAGAAGTAACTTTGACATCTATTTATAATGAAAAATATCAGAATGAGCAAACGTATCGTATTGATTTGGAGTATTTTAATTACATCCCTTACTACTTTCTCTCAATCCGATTCTTCATTAAATGTTTCTATTCGATCTGATTTTCAAGTAAAAGGCAAATTGGTTGATACCTTGGGCAACCCAATTGCTAGGGCAACATTAAAACTTTATACGGTTGGACGCCAGGATACATTGAAAACGGTTTCCAACAATGTGGGATTTTTTCTCTTTAAAGATGTTCCTACAAAGAATTCTGTCCTGGTAATTTCTAGTGTTGGTTATGGCACTACAACAAAAGCAATAACTATTCCAGCAGATAACGAAGTATTATCTATTGATAAGTTGGTATTGGCTAATTCATATACATCATTGCAGGAAGTATTTGTTTCTGTCCCTCCCATTATGGTTAAGGAAGATACTGTAGAATATAAAGCAGATTCATTTAGATTGAAGCCCAATGCTATGGTTGAAGACTTATTAAAGAAAATGCCAGGGATTGATGTTGATAAGAATGGAAATATTACGGCGCAAGGAAAGACTGTGACTAAGGTAAGGGTTAACGGGAAGGATTTTTTTAGTGGTGATCCCAAAACCGCTACCCGTGAACTTTCTGCAGATATGATTGATAAAGTTCAGGTGATTGATGATTATGGGGATATGGCAAATGCCTCTGGAATTAAAGATGGAGAACCAGATAAGGTCATCAACCTTCAATTGAAAAAAGAGAAGAATCGTGGAATTTTCGGTAGAAGTACAACCGGGGTGGGTACGGATAATCGCTACCAGGGTACAGCGAACGTTAACATATTTGATAACAACAAACAGATCACTTTTTTTGGGGGTGCTAATAATACCAATACAAGTACATTTGGGTTTGATGGTGGCGGCGGTGGTGGAGGTAGAGGAATTCAAGTGAACATTGGGGGTAATAATCAAGGTGGTATTGGAGGTACAGAAGGATTGAGTACTACGAAGTCATTTGGTACAAACTTTAGAAATGATTTCAAGGACAAGAAAGGATCAATTTATGGGAACTATAGTTTCTCAAATAAGTCTACAGATATAAATCGAGATGTAGTCTCACAAAACTTCTTTGAAAACAGTTCTTTTCTCAATCACCAAGCAGATAGTTCACTAAACCGATCTAAGAATCATAGGGCGTCAATCAATATTGAATGGAATATAGATTCATTTAACTATATCAAATTTATTCCTGAGTTTAATACGCGTGAAGCGAACAATACGTCTAATTCTATCTTTGATTATTTGCGTAATAGCATTGACACAACAAGCAGAGGAATTAATAATAATCTAACCCACTCTCAATCGCCCAACTTTTCGAGCAACCTCATTTTTAATCATAAATTTCGTAAGAGAGGACGAAACCTATCTGTTAATATCAATGGCGGTTTCAATAGTTCTGACGCAACAAATAACAAGTTTAACTTGACAAATAATTTGATTCCGATTTTAGATGTTGTACAACAGAACCAATACATCAATTCAATGAATCAGACAGATAATATTAATGTCCGATTCAATTATTCTGAGCCAATAATGAAAGATCGTTATCTTGACTTGATTTATAGTTTTGGTCATTCTTACACTAGTAATGATAGGGCAACATATGCAATTGATGCACTTAATGTAAATCAATTTCTTCCAGAATTAAGTAATGCATTTGAAACAGATTTTTTGAATCAGCGCATTGGGGCTAATATTCGTACAGTTAAAAAGAAGTACAATTATTCTGTAGGAGTTAGTACTCAACCGGTAAGTCAAAAAGGATATTCTCTCACCAGGGATAGTGCTTATATGCCTATTCGAACACAAAATGTTTTTCCCACCGCACGGTTTGCCTATAATTTCACTAGAACAAAGAACCTGAATTTTAATTATTTTGCTAATGCTGTTCAGCCTACGTTTGGCCAACTACAACCTGTTAAGGATATCTCAAATCCACAATACCAAACACAGGGAAATCCATTGCTGAAGCCATCTCAAAATCATTTCTTCAGTTTATTTTTCAATAATTTGAATTTTACTTCAGGTAGAACGTTTTTTGTAGGGGCCAATTATAACTTCATCCAAAATCAAATCATAAATAATACCATGCGAATAGGTAACGCTGGTACGCAGCTTACTTCTTACGATAATGTGAATGGGTATTATAACGTCACTGGATTTTACAATTATAGTAAGCCTTGGAACAATAGAACGTATGTGTTAACCATAAACGGTTCTGTAAATCTTAATCACAATATTGCCCTAATTGATAGTCAGCGTAATGTAGGCAAGAACCTTCTTTTCTCTCAAGGAGGTAAAATGGAATTCAATTGGAAAGAATGGTTGGAGTTTGATCTTGGTGCGCGTTATGGGTTGAATAGGGTTCGCTATTCATTGCCTGGGCAACAAAATGTGGATTATGGAAGTTGGACTATCAGTAATAATTCTCGTATTGATTTACCTAAGGATTGGGTGTTTAAACATGATCTAGAGTATATCATTAACAGAGGATTATCTTCTGGCGTCAATCAAAATATTATATTAATGAATGCCTCTTTTGAAAAAACACTCTTCAAGAAAAAAACAGGTATTTTAAGGGTTTCTGGATTTGATGTGTTTAAACAAAATAAGAGTATTGCCCGTTCAGTTAATGGTAATAATATTACTGATACAAAAGTCAATAGGTTGACTCGATACTTCATGCTGACTTTCATTTATCGCATCAACAAATTCTCTGGTTCACAAGCAGGAGATGTACGTTCATTTAGGATGTAGGGATGGGTTTATGAAAAATTTATTTTGATATTTTTTCCCAGAAAGCAAGAACCTCTTCTGACTATTGAGTCTGTTTTATGTGTACTTTACTGATTAATAAGTATGGATTCCTTAACGCATATTTTTATTGGTGCTTGCATTGGAGAAGTTTTATTGGATAAGAATGCTGGTCGGAAGGCTATGCTCTGGGGCGCTTTGGCTCAAAGTGTGCCCGACATAGACTTCGTTGCTGGTTCTTGGATGCCTGTTTCTACAGAACTATTGGCCCATCGAGGCATAACCCATTCTTTTTTATTTGGTGGAGTAATTAGTTTTTTTCTTGCTTTAATTGCGGCTCGCTGGCATAAGGCTGAGTCTATTCCACTGAAAAAATGGTTCTATTTTTTCTTAGTTGAAATAGCATGTCATCTTTTTCTAGATGCATGCAATAACTATGGAATTGGATGGTTTGAGCCTTTTTCTTCAACTAGAATTTCATTCAATATTATTTATGTAGCCGATCCACTATTCAGCATAATTCCAGTCATTTCATTCGCTTTTTTAATTTTTCTCAAAACAGATCATTGTCATAGACTCAAATGGGCTAGGATTGGAATTTGGGCATCAGTCATGTATTTATCCTTTGCATTTGTAAATAAATACAACATTGATAAAGCCGTAAAAAAATCAATGAGTGGTCGGGGATTGAGTAGCAATAAATATTTTACAACACCTACCTTGCTTAATAATTTACTCTGGTTTATTGTGATTCAAAATGAGTCTGGTTTTGAAATAGGGTATCGTTCTATTTTTGATACTTCTGAATTATTGAAATTGCACCATGTTGATAGAAATGAATACTTATTAGATTCCATAAATGATCACAAAGAAGTGATGGAACTAAAAAAATTCTCTCAGGGTTTTTATACGCTTGAAAAAGTTAGGGATACATTACTATTCAACGATTTACGATTTGGACAATCTTCTGGTATAAAAAATCCAGATAATAAGTTTGCTTTTCATTATTACTTAAGTCATCCAAATGACAACCATCTTGTTGTTCAGCGTGGTCGATTTGAAGGCTTTGATTCAGAAATGGTCAGAGCGATATGGAGAAAGATTAAAGTAGATTGAGGTTGTTCAAATGCATTCAAAAAAAATCCCCACTTTAATGAAGCGGGGATTTTAAATAGTATTGGCTAGTTTTAGTTTGCCATCTTTTTCTTTAGATTATCATCAATAGCATCTAAGAATTCTTCTGTATAAAGATAATGTTCGCCATGGTTCACTTTATTTCCGTGAATGCATACAGCAAGATCCTTGGTCATCTTACCTTCTTCCACTGTTTCTATACAAACCGCTTCAAGTGCATTGGCGAAGTCGATAAGCGCTTCATTTCCATCCAATTTCCCTCTGAATGCTAAACCGCGGGTCCAAGCGAAGATTGATGCAATTGGATTAGTACTTGTTGGTTTACCTTTTTGGTGTTCACGATAGTGACGGGTAACCGTTCCATGTGCTGCTTCAGACTCCATAGTTTTACCATCAGGCGTAATAAGAACAGAAGTCATTAGTCCTAGAGAACCGAAACCTTGTGCCACCGTATCGCTTTGTACATCACCATCATAGTTTTTACAAGCCCATACAAATTTACCGTTCCATTTCAATGCACTAGCAACCATATCATCAATAAGCCTGTGTTCATAGGTTATCCCAGCTTGTTCATATGCTGCTTTAAATTCATTTTCATAGATCTCTTGAAAAATATCTTTGAATCTCCCATCATATTTCTTGAGAATAGTATTTTTCGTACTCATGTACAGTGGCCATTTTTTTGAAAGAGCCATATTAAAGCAACTTCTCGCAAATCCCATAATGCTCTCGTCAGTATTGTACATACTCAATGCAACACCAGCACCTTTATATTGATATACCTCATGCTCAATGATTTGGCCATCTTCACCTTCAAACTTGATAGTAAGTTTTCCTTTTCCTGGCACAACAAAGTCGGTTGCACGGTATTGATCACCAAAGGCATGACGTCCTACAATGATAGGGCTGTCCCAGTTGGTCACCAGTCTAGGAATATTCTTTATCACAATAGGTTCCCTGAAAACAGTTCCATCTAATATATTACGGATGGTTCCGTTCGGACTCTTCCACATTTGCTTTAGCTTGAATTCCTTTACACGGTCTTCATCTGGGGTAATCGTCGCACATTTGATACCAACGCCATATTGTTTTATGGCGTTAGCTGAGTCGATAGTTACCTGATCATTTGTCTGGTCTCTATATTCGACGCCCAAATCATAATATTTGATGTCTAATTCAAGGTAAGGTAGAATAAGCTTATCCTTGATGAACCTCCAAATGATTCTTGTCATTTCATCGCCATCTAATTCTACTACCGGATTGAGTACTTTAATCTTTGCTGCCATAGTTTTTATATTCGGGTGCAAAGGTACTAAGTAGCAATGAAATTAACAATCAACTCTTCTTCTTTTAGGCTTCAACGGCAACACGTTCTTTGATAGGAGAAGTATGGCTTTCTGCTATTTGACGAAGTTTGTCAACCGCTATGTATTTGAAGTGTTTAGCCCTGAATCGAATCAACTCTTCTTGGTCAAAATCAGCTAAAATCCTTGAAACCTGCTCTTTTGTTGTACCAGCAAGATCTGCCATTTCCTGGCGGTCAATATGAACACGAATGCCAACCCCTGTTTGCTTGTATTGATAGGTCTCGGCAAGATGAACCAAGATGCCAGCTACTTTTTCTCGAACGGTTTGTTGTGCGATTTGAAGCAATTTTATTTCTGTTGACCTGATCTCCTTTAGGAAAATCTTCCTGATTTCCTCTTGAAGTAATTCATTCTTTTGGACTAAGTTCTTGAAGAAGCCCAATTCGATGAAGCAAACCCTACTGTCTTCTACCGCTGTTGCTGTATATGGCTGTAAACCTGTGTAGCTAAGAAAACGGTGTCCCATCGTTTGGCCAGGGCCAATTAATCTTAAAATGAAGGGTCTTTCGGTCTGGCTGTTGATTTCAAGCTTAATTACACCTGATTGTATGAAATACAGGCCATTAATCTCATCACCCTCCCTAAACATTGTTTCACCTTTTTTGAATTCATAGTGATGTTTGTAGGGCTTATAAATTTGTTGTTCATCTTGAGTGAACGATTTAAGCATGATACAGTTCTTTACTGTGCATGTTTGGCAATAGGAGTTAATTCGAGTCATGTTGTAGAGTTTAAATGTTATAAAATGGCGTTTGCTCTACTATCAGTGCTTTAACGGGTGTAAAGATTTCGGTTTTCAAAGCGCTTAAAAATGACAATAGTTTTCTTTTTAAATGATTTCTGTCATTTTTTAGGGTCAAATCATCCGATTTTGTTTTAAGAGCCACATTCTTTACTTTTGCATCCCATTTGCTCCAAGGCGAGGTAGCTCAGGTGGTTAGAGCGTCGGATTCATAACCCGAAGGTCTCGGGTTCAACTCCCGATCTCGCTACAAAAGGTCTCAATTGAGACCTTTTTCTTTTTTGGCAAGTTTAATCATGAATGTTTCAGCTCATACCCTGGTAAATCAAGAATAGAATAAATTGGTATTTTTGAGCATGGAAAGAATGATAGGTCAAATATCGATATTAGTGAAAGACTACGATGAGGCGTTGAAATTCTATATTAATAATTTAGGATTTGAATTGATTGAAGACACTCAACTTACTCCAGAAAAAAGATGGGTAGTGATAGCGCCTAAAAATTCAGATGGTAGGGGTTGTAACCTACTCTTGGCAAAGGCCTCAAATTCGCTGCAAGAAAATTTTATAGGTAACCAAACTGGAGGTAGGGTTTTCTTATTTCTCTATACCGATGATTTTAAACGAGACCATGACCAACTTATTAAAAATGAAGTAAAAATTGTTAGGCCTCCCAGTCAGGAAGCTTATGGGCAAGTGCTTGTTTTTAGTGATTTGTATGGAAATTTGTGGGATTTGATACAGCCGAAATAGTCAGCATATTAAGATGTGAAAACTAGTCAAGAAGTCTTTTATAAAAATATTAGTATTAATAAATGTATTGTTTAGTATCAATCAGATTTAGTTTGCTTTTGTAAACTATAATTTTATTAAAAATTATAGAAAATTGCAATGTTGTAAAAATTGTATATTCGGTATAAATTGAAATGCATATGAAAATCAATAAATCAATATCACTCCTTTTCGGCATTATAATTGGCCTAACGTGCATAATCATTCGTGTCCCGGGTTGGGTTTATCTTATTCCATGGGCTTTATCTTCAATTTTGCTTGGATATTTTACTGGTAACAAAAGTGCTAGTCTAATAAATGGTTTTTTATTTGGATGTGGTTTATATATCTGCTATAACCATCATCATATATTGAGGTTCAATTATTATTATTTTGAAATAAAAAACATTTCATTTTCATATTTCAACTTCCTATTTTCTACTCTTTTCTTCAGTACAATTGGTGGAATTCAGGGATTAATTGGTTCGTTTTGTGGATTTACAATTAAAACATTCCAATTTAAAAGCGCAACTTAATTTACTGTCTTATGTAAAACATATATATTTTCTTTTAGAGTTCTACAAAATCAGGAATAATCAAACTGTATTCTAACCACGTTGAATTGAGTAAATGATTTTGAATATTACATTTAAAAGCTCATTTGAAAGTTGAACTAAAAGTGATTAGCCATTATTTTAGAGATGAGTATAAAAGGTAGTTGATCTATTTAATTGAGTTTGAGAGATAAAAAGTATCAAATTCCCCAATTCTTAATTATATTTATACAATAACATCACATCATGGGATTTCATATCAATCAAAAAATTGCTGCTAAGAACTCTTCTGGAAACGCAAAGAGTAATGTTCAAGGTGGCAATTCGAAATTTATTGCAAAAGCCACATCAACAAAATCCTCAGGGGCAACGAAAAAGCCTATCAAAACAGGCGGCACAAGGGGAAGTTAATTGCCCAGGATTTTCAACTAAATAACTTATTCAGTTGCATTAAATTAATGCAGAAAGTTTTTTATACGCTTTTAGGTATTTATTTAGCCTCTTGATGTCTTTACTTCTCACTTTATCCATTCTTCTGATATCCATGTTATCAGATAGGTCGTTCAGTTTTACTTTTACTGCAAGCTTATTTTTAGCTATTCGATTGATAAATGCTTCATAGTCCTCTGTGTCTGAAGTTTTGGTAACACATTTAAGTGCAGCTATAATTTTTTTTGAAAAGCCTTCTTTTTCGAGTTGCTTGAATGTCCAGTTAGAGTCTTCAACTACATCATGCAAAGCGCCAAGAATTTTTTCATCTGTGGTCTTTCCCATCTCCATTACTCTTGTTACATGTTGTATGTAGGGTGAGCCATATTTGTCTTGTGCTGATTTGTGGGCTGCTGTGGCTATAGTGATTGCTTTATTTAAGGTTGCCATTTCTTTTAAGGTTTATTAATTTAATAAGTGTAAATGTGTTTATTTGTTACTATTCGGATTTAAAAAATAGGTACATTTAAACAGCAATGATTATTGTTATTTTCTATTCTAAATGTATTCAATAATGGCATACAAAAGACGTCAGTTTTTAAAAACAACTTCACTTTCAGCAATTTCCGGGCTCTTATTGCCTAGTGCTATTTTGTCAAATCCAATAAAAAAGGAAAAGATCAGGGTGCTGGTGTGGGATGAGCGATCTGATTCTGAGAAAGAAGGATATCCTAATTTTTTAGGGAATTGTATTGCCGACCAATTAAAAGAGAACCCAGATTTTTCAGTCTCCTCAGCTGGCTTAGATGATAAACATCAAGGACTTTCTGATGAGGTGCTAGACAATACTGATGTATTGATTTGGTGGGGGCATACCAAACAAGACCAGATTTCTGTTAAAAAAGGAAAAGAAATTGTTCGCCGAATTCAATCTGGTAAATTGGCTTTCATTGCATTGCATTCTGCGCATTGGTCTACACCATTTGTTCAATGCATGTATGAAATAACAAAGCTCGATTTATTAAAAGACAGTTCTGTAAAAGAAGAAGATCTTTCTTTCGTTTTGCCCTACAAGCAGTTCACTCAACCTAAATATGATTCAAGGTTAACGCCATATACCATCGAACGAAAATTTCCTGATGGTCGAAAAAAACTTGAAGTGTTTCTGCCTTATTGTTGTTTTCCTGCTGTGCGTAATGACGGAAAACCTAGCACAGTTAAAGTGCTTCAGCCAAGCCATCCAATCATGAAAGGACTTCCAACACAATTCAATATTCCTCAAACAGAAATGTATGATGAGCCTTTTCATGTGCCCAAACCTGACCAATTATTATTTGAAGAATCTTGGGCTACAGGTGAATGGTTTCGTTCTGGCATGCTTTGGAATTTAGGTGCAGGTAAAATATTTTATTTCCGACCAGGACATGAAACATATCCAGTTTTTAAGGAATCAAGTGTTATGCAAATTATTACTAATGCTGTTTATTGGATGGCGCAGTAGTTGAATTAATATTTCTTATTTGATCTTCTAAAATTGCGATTGATAATGGCAATTATTACCTTTGCCACACTCTAATTAAACCAACTTAAAAATTCCTCCGATGAGCATGAAAAAATTCTTGTTTACACCTGGGCCACTTACCACTTCAAGAACGGTTAAAGAAGCAATGCTTGAAGACATGGGCTCTAGAGATCATGAATTTATGGATGCTATCAGAGTTATCAGAACACAGCTGTTGACTATAGGACATGTTTCAAAAGAGCTTGGTTATGAATCAGTGATTGTTCAAGGATCAGGAACGTTTGGAGTTGAGAGTGTAATAAGCAGTGTTGTAAAGAAAGAGGATAAGCTACTCGTTATTGCTAATGGGGCTTATGGCGAACGTATCATCAAAATGGCGAAGATTCATCACTTGAATCTATTAGAGCTTCGTTTTGAAGAAGATGAAATCATTTCTCCATCGGTAACTGAAGAATACATCAGATCAAATCCGGGTATTACACATATTGCTTGCATTCACTCTGAGACTACTACCGGACTTTTCAATCCAATAGAAGAAATAGGTGCAGTCTGCAAAGCACATGGCATAATTTTTATTGTTGATGCCATGAGTAGTTTTGGTGGTGTTGAAATTGACATAAAAAAATGTAACATTGATTTTCTGCTCTCTTCCTCTAATAAATGCATAGAAGGTGTTCCTGGTTTTGCCTTTGCTATTTGCAAAAAAACGGAACTAGAAAAATCCAAGGGGAATGGCAGAAGCTTAAGCCTTGATTTATACGATCAATGGGCTGGATTGGAAGCCAATGGACAATTTAGATTTACACCTCCAACGTTGAGTCTTATGGCATTCAGGCAAGCATTGAGAGAGTTGGATGCGGAGGGAGGAGTTAAAGCTCGCGAGCTTAGATATAAAACAAATAAACAATTATTGGATAAAGGTATGGAGGCGCTTGGGTTCAAGCAATACCTTAAACCTGAAATTCAAGGACATATCATCTCTTCTTTTTTATATCCTTCAGACCCTGGATTTAACTTTGAACTGTTTTACAAAAAGTTAAATGATAGGGGATGTATCATTTATCCAGGAAAGCTGAGCAAGACAAATGCTTTCAGAATAGGGAATATTGGTCAAATATTTCCGGAGGATATCACATACTTGCTTAATGCAATTAAGCAGGTCATAGAGGAAGAGGGTATTAAAATCTAAACCGATATTGTCGGTTTTCTTTTTATTACCAAGGCATGGAAAAAGTCTTCACATACGTGAAGCATTTTATGGCTTCAATCACGCCTTCTTTTATGCCAAGACCTGAGTCTTTTATTCCTCCGAACGGTGAACTTTCGATTCTATATCCTGGAACTTCATTAATGTTGACTGTACCTACCTTCAACTCCTTGATGAATCGGATCGCATAATCCATATTATTTGTGATGATACCAGATGATAGGCCATATGCTGTTGAATTGGATAATTCTATAGCGTCATCAATATTTTTAAATGTCATGATTGGTGCTAAAGGTCCAAAGGATTCATGAACAACCATGTCGGCATTTCTAGGAACATCCACAATGACTGTTGGTTCCATTAATGCACCAGTTCTTTTTCCTCCGTATAATACGCGTGCACCTTGCTCAACAGCCTTTTTTACAACACCTTCCAGGTATATGGCAGATGCTTCATCGATAACTGTACCTACTTTTGTAGCAGGATCTGATGGATCTCCACAGGTATATTCTTTTACTTTTTCTAAGAATTTCTCAAGAAACAGGTCATTGATTTTTTCATGGACCAATATTCTTTTCACTGCTGTGCAGCGCTGTCCGCTATTTCTAAATGATCCTTCAGCAGCTAATAAAACAGCAGTGTCAATATCTGCGTCTTCCATGATAATGATAGGGTCGTTACCACCGAGTTCTAAAATAACTTTTTTGTACCCAGCTGTAGTAGCTATTCTCTTTCCAACAGCAACGCTTCCTGTAAAGGAAACAAGTTCTATTGCTGGATGCTTAACCAATGGTTCTGCCACTTCATTTGTTGGTCCGAGTAAAACGCTCAACATATAACCGGGTAATCCAGCTTCGTATAATAGTTCAACAATCTTTATCGCAGTTAATGGAGTCTTTTCAGATGGCTTCAAAATAACGGGTGTTCCTGCTGCGATAGCGGGTGCAATTTTATGAACAACTTGATTCAATGGATGATTGAAAGGCGTGATAGCGACAGCTAAACCAAGTGGTTCGCGAGTGGTGAATATTTTTCTAGCTTTTCCGCTTGGAGAAATATCACAAGAAAAAATTTGGCCATCATCTTTTAAACATTCAATCGCAGCAAACATCAATACATCATGTGCTCTTCCAGTTTCATAAATCGCTTCACGTATAGCTAATCCAGATTCTGCGCTGATTACTTTTGCGAATTCTTCTTTTCGTTCAACAAGTAATTGACGTGTTTTGTCTAATATTAGATAACGATCATATCGAGTTAGCTTTTTGCCCCCTGCAAGTCCAGCCGCAATAGCTTCTTCAGTATGGGATGCATTAGCAAGTGCTACTGTTCCAACAAGTCTATTATCATAAGGACTTCTAACTTCAAGAGAATTAATTGATTCAATCTTTTTTCCAGCGATGTAACAAGAGAGATTGGTGGATTCGGACATAATGTATTTTTTAAATCAAACTATTAGTATAATTATATAAGCTTTTTAAACAGGGTTTTCTTCTGTTGAAACAAGTGGAGTTACTAGCCGTTTGTTCCATTGATAGTGAAGTCAAAAATATCAAAGTTGCGCGGGTCGCCTGCAGCCTTTCTTAAATACACCGCGTTAAGTGGATGGGAAATAATCATGGGCACCATTTCTTCGTAACGTCCACCATGCGAGCGAAGTGTTCCGTCTAATGCTGACAAATCATGGTACTGAGGACGTCTACCTACCACTACATTTCGACCAGAAAGTACAACGAGATCGCCAATGCGGTCTTCTGGTTGTTCTAACACTTTAACTGCTGTTGATTTATCATACACTTCAGTAATACCATCTAGCCCCATTAACCAATTTTTGACATCGGAGATAATCGATTTGTCAGCCACATGTATCACAATATATGAGCCTAGGGCTCCATGGTGTTTTACGTATGGATCAGTGATTGGACATATTACGCGAAAATGGTTTCCGAATTTTTCTTCCAAAAGGTCTTCTACAAACAATACATTGGGTGTGCCATCCTCATGAATTTTTGCATTCATGCCATGATCTGCCGTTGCCCCAACAATAGCCCCAAGAGCGATTAGCTTTCCAATTTCTGCATCCATTGCTTCATAAAATGCAAGTGACTCTTCTGCATAAGGGTCGTAGGTGTGTTGCATATAATCAGTTAGCGATAGATAAAGAAAGTCGGCAATTCCTTTTTCTATTAAAGCAACTCCTGACTGAAGAACAAATAGACTGGCATCCGGACTATATATAGGCGGTGTGGGATGACCTACTATTGCTTCTAGGTTATCTATTCCATGAGTTTCTATTGTAGCTTGGTTGGCTTTTTCAGCAGAGAAAGCAATCCCATTTAATTTAAATGAAAGTATATCTCGTAACTTCTCCTTTGCAGTAACAACTGCCACTTTCCTACCTGCATTGGCAGCAGCTGCAAGAATGGTTTCTGCCCTGAGGTATTCTGAAGAATTCATCATCACTTCACGGTCTTTCGCTTCTTCATAAAAGAAGTTTCCAGAAATGCCATGTACAGCTGGGGTAACTCCAGTAACTATTGAAGAATTATTGACATTTGTAAAAGAAGGCAATGCGCCTCTCACCATGCCTCTATATCCAGACTTAGCGATTTTTTCCAGATTAGGCATCCTTCTGAACGCTAAGGTAGTGTCTAGGTATTCATCTGCGGATCCGTCAATACATATTACCACAATCGGATTTGCGGATGGAGTGTACGTTCTGTCATTAATACTAAATGGGGTGGTGGAAATGTTTGCCATTGAATCTCGCTTTTTTTGCTCAATTAACGATTTAGAATGGTGCAAAAGTAAGATACTTATTCCATCCCATTTGTATAAAATTGTAAGAGTGAGTAAATCGTAATTCTTAGCTAATAGGGTCTAGTCCATGTAGTGTATTTCCGCATTTTAAGAGATTATCCATAAATTGCTGACTTGAATCATCTCTTTTATCATTTTTTATTATGCCAGAATTATTAGTAGACTCAAAAAAATCCTTCTCGAAAGATATTTTACTTCCTGTATATACTGCAGCCATTGCTTTTCTTGCATATGCATCTGTTTATGCATATCGAAAACCATTTACTGTGGCAACGTTTGATGGCGTGAAGTATTGGAATATATCATATCAAACCTTATTAATTATTAGCCAAGTGATTGGCTATATGTTTAGTAAGTTTTATGGGATTAAGTTCATCTCTGAGTTGAAGCGATTTGGAAGATGGAAAACAGCGTTAATTCTCATGAGTATATCATGGGGTGCGTTGTTTCTATTCGCATTAGTTCCAGCTCCCTATGGCATGATTTTTTTATTTATCAACGGATTTCCGCTTGGCTTTTTGTGGGGAATCGTGTTTAGCTATGTAGAAGGTAGACGAGCTACTGATTTTATTGGTTCTGTTTTGGCTATCAGCTTCATTTTCGCGGGAGGATTCACAAGGTCTGTCGCAAAATGGTTGCTTATTGATATGCATGTTACTGAAAAATGGATGCCATTTGTTGCAGGACTTATTTTTGCAATACCCTTAGCGTTATTCATTTTTCTATTGGAACGAATCCCAAAGCCATCTGAAGCTGATATTCAAGCTCGAACTGAAAGACTTCCAATGTCTAACGACGACCGCAAAAAATTCCTAAAGCTGTTTACCGTAGGAATTCTTGCAGCCACAATTACATATACATTACTTAGTATCATGCGTGACATCAGAGATAATTACATGTCTAATATTTGGATTGAACTTGGTTATGGAAAAGATTATTCAATTTTTACTAAAACAGAAACAAGAACATCTGTAGTTATCTTAATAATGATTGGTTTGCTCGTTTTAATCAGAAAAAACATTAGGGCCTTTAGAGTAATTCACGGCATCATCATTTTAGGATTTCTTTTAGCCGGCATATCATCTTGGTTGTTTGTTAATCACAAAATCGAAGGTGGACTTTGGATGCAATTGGTTAGTTTGGGCCTATATATGGGCTATATCCCTTTTCAGTGTATTTATTTTGAACGATTGATAGCAACATTTAAGGTAAAAGGAAACGTAGGGTTCTTGCTTTATATTGCTGATTCATTTGGATACTTAGGAAGTGTATTGGTAATGCTTGGCAAAGAATTTTTTGATGTACATGTTAAATGGTCAGATGTCTACTCACAAGGAGTAGTCATTGTTTCTGTCATTGGTATATCTGCTACGATACTTTCGTTTATATATTTCAATCATAAATACAAATTGCTAAAGTCCAATTTATGATTAAAAAATCAGCCATAGTTATTGGTGCTGGTATTGTTGGATTGGCTGTTGCACGTGCCTTAGCGATTAGAGGTTATGTTGTAACAGTTATTGAAAAATCGTCTAAATCTGTTGGCGCATCTATTCGAAATTTCGGAATGGTGCTTCCAATTGCCCAGCCAGATGGGATCTTATTTGAACGGGCAATGAATTCTCGTCGAATATGGAAGTCGTTATGTGTTGATGCAAAAATTTGGCATGATGAAGTGGGCTCATTGCAACTCGCCTATGCTGATGACGAATGGCAGGTGCTTTCTGAATTAGCTGAGTTATACAAACATAGGGGATACACATTATTGAATAGCGAAGAAACTTGTTCAACTTCTTACCCTGTTGTTTCATATAATTTACGAGGTAGTCTTTTTAGTAAGGATGAAATTATCGTGGATCCTAGAGAAGCTATTTATAAGATGCCTGAGTTCCTTTCTGAACGGTATGGTGTGCAGTTTATTTGGAATACTACAGCAACATCAATCACACGCGACACTGTTTTTGCTAGATCAAAATCGTACAGCGCAGATGAGATTTTCGTTTGCTCTGGTTCTGATTTTGAAACATTATTCCCTGAACAATTTGCCAATGAAAATATTACTAAGTGTAAGCTTCAGATGATGAGAATGGCCGCACAGGATGAAAACACTAGAATTGGACCAATGTTGTGCGCGGGTTTATCACTCATTAATTATAGCAGTTTTTCAATAGCGCCTACGCATGCTCAGCTAAAAGCCAGGCTTCATCTTGATTTTCCTGAATATATAAAATGGGGAATCCATGTTATGGTTTCTCAAAATCAAAACGGAGAATTAACCGTCGGAGATTCTCACGAATATGGCCTAACTCCTGACCCATGGGACAAGGCCTTAGTCAATGACTTGATTTTAAAATACCTTAATAAATTTGCTCAATTCAAGAATGAAAAAATTATTGAAACTTGGAACGGAGTGTATTCAAAAATGAAAAGCGGTGAAACAGAGTTGGTCATAAGGCCTCAGGATGGCGTCACTATTGTTAATGGATTAGGCGGAGCTGGTATGACATTATCATTTGGACTTGCTGAGGAGATTGTTTCTTGATTAATTTTCAACTTTGGTGTTATTTCTTATTTCAAATTCTTTCGGTGCTATTCTAGAGTAAAGTTTAACAGAGTATGAAATTTTATCTTTCATTATTGTATTTATTTTTCCTGTCCTTTTGTGAAGGTCAAACAACCATTTATGTTTCAGTTGCAGGGAATGATTTCAGTATAGGAACTTTTGAGAAGCCATTGAAATCAATACATGCTGCATTGGAGAAAGTTGCAAATGCTAATTCAAACCATGTTCAGATTTTATTGAGAACAGGAACCTATTATCCAAAGAGCGTAATTTCTATTACACCTGCTTTATTAAACAAGCATAGCCTAACTATTTCTGCTTATAAAAATGAATCGGTAATACTTAGCGGATCGGTACCATTGCATACAAATTGGACCAATGTTGGGAGTCGAAAAGGACTGGTTGAAGCATCAATTGATAAAGGATTGATATTGGATCAATTGATTTGCAATGGAAAAATCCTTCATATGGCACGTTATCCAAATTATAATGAAAGTGCTCTGCCATTGCATGGAACCTCACCTGATGCATTGAGCCCTAATAAAATCGAAAAATGGGTTAATCCCCAAGGGGCTTACATACATGCATTGCATAATGGTGAATGGGGTGGTTTTCATTATAAGGTAATTGGTAAAATAAAAAATGATAGTCTTGAATTAGAAGGAGGTTGGCAGAATAATCGTCCAGCGTCAATGCATGCAAAGTATAGGTATGTTGAAAATATTTTTGAAGAACTGGATGCGCCTGGTGAATGGTATTATGATTCATCACTTGGCAAATTGTATTTGTATCCTCCCTTGGGAGTCGATTTAAAGAAAGCCACTTTTGAGCGTTCAATTTTGAATGATATCATTCATGTTGTTGGAACTGAAAACAATCCGGCTGATCATGTAGAAATTTCTGGCATCTCTTTCGAGCATACTAACAGAACGTTTATGTTAACGAAAGAGCCACTGTTGAGAAGCGATTGGACAATCTATCGAGGTGGGGCAATTTTAATTGAAGGCTCACGAAATATTACTGTTTCCAATTGTCAGTTTACAGACTTAGGTGGAAATGCGATTTTTGTGAGCAAGTATAATCGTTCCGTAACTATTCGAGAAAATATCATTAGCCATATTGGAGGAAATGGTATTGCATTTGTTGGTGATACTGCCGCAGTTCGATCTCCCTCATTTTGCTATGAAAATTTTATTTCGTTTGAAAAGCTGGATAAAACTCCAGGGCCAAAATCCAATAATTACCCTTTTCATTGTGATGCTACGGAAAATCTTATTTATGATATTGGAAAGATAGAAAAGCAAGTAGCAGGAGTGGAAATAAGCATGTCTTCTGAAATTGAGGTTAGTCACAATACCATTTACGATGTTCCACGTGCAGGAATTAATATAGGGGATGGTTGTTGGGGCGGACATACCATTCAATTTAATGATGTGTTCAATACTGTATTGGAGACTGGCGATCATGGAGCATTTAATTCTTGGGGAAGAGATCGATACTGGCATCCAGATTATGATCGAATGCAATCGATTTCCGAACAGGATAGCCTTTTGATTTTTGCCGATGCGATTAAACCCACTACGCTTTTCAATAATCGTTTTCGATGTGATCATGGTTGGGATATTGACTTAGATGATGGCTCTAGTAATTATATTATCTCCAATAACGTTTGCTTGCAAGGGGGACTCAAATTAAGAGAAGGATTTAATCGAAGAGTAGAGAATAACATTATGATTAATAATTCATTCCATCCGCATGTTTGGTTTAGAAGGAGTCATGATGTGTTTATACATAATATAGTATTGGACAAATACAAGCCGATCATGCTGAACGGGTGGGGTGATAAGGTCGATTTTAATTTTTTCCCCGATAGTGCATCGTTGAACTTCGCACAAAAAAATAATACCGATCTGCATTCTGTTTTTGGAGATCCTGAATTCATAGACCCACTTACTGGTAATTATGAACTGAAGAATACATCAGCTGCCCTGCTGATTGGATACAAGAATTTTAACATGACTGAATTCGGCGTGACATTACCCAAGTTAAAACAGGTTGCTAAAAAACCCACATTCAGCAAGCAGCTTTTTACAGAAATGATAAACGAACCTAATGTGATTACTCCTTGGTTCGGGGCTAGCTTGAAAAAAATTTCAGGATTGAATGAGCGCTCTGCAACGGGCATGAAGGATGAAGAGGGAGTATATATTACTCAAATTGAGTCGGGAAGCATGGCAGATAAATTTGGTCTTAAAAAGGGCGACGTTATACTGAAGATCGATGGAGAAGCCGTACATGATAGTAAAGATGTATTCACATTATACAATGGAGCGAAGTGGAAAGGAACTATTGAAATCGCTGTATTCAGAGGGCAACAATTAATCACAGTATTTGCAAACGAAAAATAGAATTGATTAAATGCTAAAAAAAATCCCAGCACTTTATCTAGGCTGGGATTTTTGAAATCAAGAAATTTTTTAAAACTTCAATGTTTTTGGAAGATATTTTTCAATCAATTCTGTATAGTATGATTTTAGTTCTTTCCAATCAGGTTGTACTGGACATTTTGAATAGAGGTCATATGGGTTGAATAGCTTAACCCATTTCAACATTTCCCTGTCATGATCATCCAAAAGATGTTCGTATGCTCCTTCACGATGCCAGGCATAGAAGGAATGGTATCTTAACATATACAATGCAGGTTCTGGAAGATGATCTTTCATCATTTGATAGATGTATTCATCATGTCCCCAGCTCATGTGAACATTTCGAAGACCACAGTTCGGTTCGTAAATACCAAATTTTGTATTGTAAGCAGGGTTTGTAAAATCTGGGTTGGCACTAAAGAATTCTGAGTAAATAATTTTATCTGAATAAGCACAGCCAACAGGGAACGTGTCACCAACAACTGCCCATTGTGGTTCACCAAATAAACAAAGTACTTTTCCCATATCATGCATCAATCCAACAAGCACCATCCAATCAGGATGTCCATCACGTCTAATGGCCTCTGATGTCTGAAGTAAATGCTGAAACTGATCTAAATCGGTGTCTGGATCAGAATCATCAACCAACTCATTTAAAAATTCAAAGGCATCCCATATCGCCATTTCTTTTTTGTCAAAAGCAAGGTATTGCTCACGCTTTTGCATGACAAAATCATATGTCTGATAAGTATGGTTCAGTCTATAAAATTCTTTTACTGTATCACGTGCAGGCTCCTCATAATTTCTATAAGCTTCCGTAGATTTTGCCGTGGCAATTTTTTCAGGATCAGGGTAACGCTCTAGCAAATCCTCTTCCCATTCATCCAAACTTCCTAAAGGATTTATTTCCTTTGAACTAAGATTATTCGGTTGCATAATATGTTGTTTTTTATTGCCTTGGTATAATTGACAGTACAAGTTAAAAACTATTTTGGAAATAGTGCATATATAAACCGTTTTCGTTGAAATTTTACCCGTTTTAGTGAAATAATGTGTATTTTAAATCCCATTAACTCACACTAACGATTGCCATGACACTTCATCTAGCCGATTATTTAATCATTATCATTTATTTCATTTTTGTAATTGCTGTAGGGTTTATCATAAAAAAAAGGATTAAGTCTAGCAATGACTTCCTGAATAGTAATCGAAGCATACCACTTTGGATTACTAGCCTTGCCTTTATATCGGCAAACCTTGGTGCTCAAGAGGTATTAGGTATGGTCGCTTCTGGAGCTAAATATGGTATCATGACTGTTCACTTTTATTGGGTTGGTGCAATATTCGCTATGATCTTTTTAGGTGTGTTTATGATGCCTTTTTATTATGGCAGTAAGGCACGAAGCGTTCCTGAATACCTATCAATGAGATTTGATGAAAAAACAAGAGGGTTGAATGCACTTACTTTTGCCGCTATGACAATCTTTTCATCCGGTATTTCATTGTATGCTCTAGCTAAACTTCTTGAAGTGATACTTCATTGGAACTTTGATGTGTGCATTTGGGCAGCTGCTGGGGTGGTAATGGTATATACATTCATGGGAGGACTTACTAGTGCAGTTTATAATGAAGTGCTTCAGTTTTTCTTGATTGTAATCGGATTGTCTCCATTGGTCATTGTCTCTTTGCATGATGCAGGTGGGTGGTCTTCAATTAGAGCTAACCTCCAACCAGAACTTACACATGCTTGGAAATACATGGGAAATGCGGAATCAAATCCAATGGGAATCAATTTTATTTCCATGCTTTTTGGGTTGGGTTTTGTTATGTCTTTTGGATACTGGTGTACTGATTTCTTGGTAATTCAACGCGCAATGATTGCAAAAAATATGAGTGCTGCTCAGCGTACTCCAATTCTCGCAGCCATCCCAAAAATGTTTATGCCATTGATTGTTGTGCTTCCAGGTGTTGTAGCCATTACCTTAATGCAACCTGCTCTTCAGTCAAGAGGATATAGTATACCGCTTGATGCTAAAGGGGCGTTGGATTATACCATGACATTGCCTTCTTTAATTGCACACTATTATCCTAGTGGACTTCTTGGCGTAGGTATAACTGCATTGATAGCCTCTTTTATGAGTGGAATGGCTGGAAATGTTACAGCATTCAATTCAGTTTTCACCTATGATATCTATCAATCCTATTTTGTTAAAAACAAATCAGACAACCACTATCTATATGTTGGTAAAATGATTACGCTGATTGGAATTTTACTTTCTATCATGACAGCGTATATAGCTAAAAGCTATAATAACATAAATGACTTTCTTCAACTAGTGTTTAGTTTTGTGAATGGGCCTTTATTTGCCACGTTCTTGCTTGGTATGTTTTGGAAACGAACTACCGGGCATGGTGCTTTCTGGGGGCTAATGGCGGGCACACTTGCCGCGACTATAACCCATGGGTTAACAATTGCAGAAGGAAAGGGGGGATGGATTTCTCCTATGTTTGAAATAAAAAGTGGAATGGGGCAAGCATTCATTGTTGCCGCATTCTCTTGGTTAACCAATTTTACTACAACGATTTTAATTAGTCTCGTTACAAAACCAAAGAGTGACATCGAGTTGAAAGGACTTGTTTATTCACTAACAGAAAAAGTACAAGCACCTGAACAAAAATGGTACCTAAAGGCTGCGCCAATTGGCATCATCTTACTTATCATTACCATAATTTTAAATATACTGTTGTTCTAAACTATTTTTTATGCTAGAAAAATTTAATCAGTTAAGTTTTGTAATCGGTGTATTTTTTGTGTTAGTATCTCTTGTTTTGATAGGAGAATATTTTTTTCCTATAGACTTGCCTAAAATTATAAATCTATATACCGGAATAGGAATGTTGGTTTTTGGTTTACTCATGATTCGCTCAAAAGCTTGATAACTTTAACTCTTTAACTCATCACCATGGCTGCACAACCTTGGCAAAATGGAAAAATTATTCGAATTGAAGACGAAACAGTCTCTACCAAACGATTTTGGATAGAGTTGACTGAAATCGAAAAGTTTGATTTTATCCCAGGGCAGTTCGTTTCATTGGATTTACCAATCCATGATCAGCCAAGTAAGCGTTTAAGGAGTTATTCAATTGCTTCTTGCCCCAACGGAACGAATGTCTTCGAGCTTGTTATAGTAATCATGGAAGGTGGATTAGGTACGAGTTATTTGTTTAATGAAGCATCAGTTGGAACAGAATTTCCTGTTCGTGGCCCAATGGGGCATTTCATACTGCCTGACCCTATAACAACTGATATTTATATGATTTGCACTGGCACCGGAATTGCTCCGTTTCGATCCATGGTTCAGCATATCCATCGAAATAATATTCCACATCAAGATATCTTTCTGATTTCTGGCACAAGAAAATGTCCCGATGCACTGTACTTAGAAGAAATGTTTGATCTAAAAGAAAAGTTGCCTGGATTTCATTATTTTCCAACCTTTTCAAGGGAAGAAAATGTGCCAGAAGGCCATTGTATTGGATATGTTCATGCCATTTATGAACAATTGTTAGAAGACAAAAACGAGTCAGCTCATTTTTATTTATGTGGATGGCGAGATATGATTAATGATGCTCGTAAACGTATTCAAGATAAAGGATTCGATAAAAAGTCAATTCATTTTGAACTCTACGGATAAATAGTTCAATCTTAAGTTGATAATAGTTTTTAAGTAATAGAATTAAATAAATCATAATGAAACAGAATTTTAAATCAATTTTCTTATTTGCATCATTCGCAATTTTATCAGTAGGATTATTCGCTCAACAAAAGATAAACGAAGATTGGTCGGCATGGGCTAATTTTCAAAAATATGCTTCGCAAAATGAACAAGTTCCAGCGAAAGTTGCTGGAGAAAAGCGTGTGGTTTTTTTAGGGAATTCTATTTTCGAAGGATGGTTGTACCTAAGACCAGAATTTTTTGCAGGGAAACCTTATTATGATAGAGGTATTAGTGGCCAAACTACTCCACAAATGTTATTGCGTTTCTATGATGACGTGTTGGCACTTAAGCCAGATGTTATGGTGCTTAAAGCAGGTATCAATGATATTGCTCAAAATACGGGGCCATATGATCAACAGAAAACAATGAATAATATTAAAGCAATTGTCCAATTAGCAAGAGCTAATCATATAAAAGTTGTGCTGTGTTCTGTTTTGCCTGCAAATATTTTCACATGGAGACCTGAACTTAAGCCGGCAGATAAAGTAATTGCACTCAATATAGAAATCAAAAAATTTGCAGAAGAAAATAAATTCTTCTACCTCGATTTATACTCTGCAGTAGTGGATGATAAAAAAGGAATGAAAAAAGAATATTCTGAAGATGGAGTACATCCAACAGTCGAAGGGTATAAAGTATTAGAGCCATTGGTAGAGGCTGCAATTATGCAAGTCAAACGATAGAGGCATTAGTAATCAGCTAACCGATTTACTTAATTAGCGTTCCCGCTTCCTGTCTCTGTTTATGAACTTTGGAATAACTGAATCGAACCTTATTTTTTGTTCAGGAGTGCACAATGCTCTTATTTCAATAAAGTGTTGATACATTTTTAAGTCGGCTTCTCTATTCTTTTCTGCAATTTCTGAGGTCAAAGATTGTATCAAACTATCTTCTGCGCCAGATTTTCCCATATGTGTATAGAGTGTATTTTTGAGTTCTTTAATGCTCTCCCACAATGGTTTCATCTCTGAAAAAAAGACCTCCTTTTTCGCTTTGAATGTATCAATTTGTGAAGGAGTAAGTCCAATTTCTTTGTAAATCGCCATGGCTGCTGCTTCTCTTCCTCTGCCTTTGCCTTCTTCATGTGATGTAAATAGTAGAACGGCCAAGATGATGTTACTCAACATCAACGCAACAATTATAAGGAGAATCCATCTGTTTTTACGTTCATTCATTGTGGACTATCATTTGTGGTTTCGTACGGATTCAACGATTGATGGACATATTCTACAGCAATCGGTTGAGCTTTTTCTGCCAGGGCAGATTGCTCCTTTATTTTATTGGATAAAAAGTATCCATTGATTATTATTACTATACATGTTATGCATAACACAGATTTTGGAGTGATGATAGTATGTAAGATTATATTGAGTAGGCTTTTTTCGTTTCGGATCATTCTGCCTTTAATTCTAGTATACAGAAATGGGGAAGGCTCCGCCCGTTGGATATTTTCCAAGCTTTGAAGCACTTCTTCAATGGTATTTTTAGAATTCATGATGCTAGGCTTTATTCTTTAGATGTTTTTTTAATCCCATAATTGCGCTCCTTACAAGTTATATAAGTTTTTTAATATTTCCCTCAGATTGATTTTAGCTCGGTGGATGAGTGACTCAACCGCTGAGAAGCTAGTGTTCATGACTTTTGATACTTCCTGATAGCTTAAGCCTTCCACCTTATTAAGAAGAAATGCAATTTGTTGATTTTCAGGAAGTTTTTTAATTGCCTTAAAAAGCATAGATGCATTTTCACGTTGGTCTAAGGCTATCCCTGGGTGAAAAAAGTCGGCTATTTCAATGGTTGGTTCATTTTGCTCTCCAAACAAAGGACTCATGAATCCAAACCTTTTTTTGCGCTTTTTCCTTCTCAAGAATTCAAATGAACTGGTAACCGCTATTCTGTATATCCAGGTTGTTAATGTAGAGTCTCCTTTAAATTGATGTATTGATTCAAATACTTTAATAAATATATCTTGGGTCACATCTTCTGCATCTTCCTGATTTTGAAGGAATCCAAGAACGGTATTGTAAACTAAGGTCTGACGACTTGAAACCAATGCTTGAAATGCAGCTTCATCTCCACGCTTTAGTTCTATTATCAATTCCTTCTCCACCATTTGTTTGAATTCTAAATCCAACACTGAAGTTAATTAAAAATGTTGCGTAGTTCTAGTGTTTGTCTATTCGGCTTCGGTCACGGATGATTGGTCAAATAATCTTATAGTGTCTATATTTCTTGGATCTAAATAAGTGCACAGCATTTATTACAAAGTAGCCAATTCTCTTTTCTTTAGGGTAGTAAAATAGATTGAAGCAATAAAAGAAATAATCAGATATCCTTGAACGAGGTAATTGGCGAATGGAATGTATTTGTCTGCTCCAAACCAATTTCCCGTTACACTTAAAAAGTATAAGCCAGATAAACATTTTAGTCCTTCCCAAACATACGCAATTGGATTTTTATCCATCAGTTCAGTCATTGCATAAATATAAATGAAAATAAATAGGCCATATTGAAACATACCAGGACTTCCAATGGTTGCTATATTTCCAAAAAGATGTCCAACAAAAAACATCAGAAATAGTAATTGAATGAACGACCAAGTTCTAAGACCATATGAGCTTGTCGGGTCAAATTTTTTATAATCAAACACATTGTCGATTTTGTTAACCGGATAGTTAGCGTCCACATCAGCGGGTCTCCATCCAGTGGGCATAAACCAAATTCGAAATTTATCACCAATGTTTTTTGTTCTCCAAGCATCACGAATCAATAAAAAGAGATGCTGAAAATTAATTTTGATGGGGTTCCAAGTGGCTGCAGGTCTGGTAATCCCATAGACCGCAGGAACTTCAACTAATTCCTCTTGAAAAGTCCCAAAAAGCTTATCCCAAATAATGAAGACTTGCGAATAGTTTTTATCGATATACTCAGGATTTATTGCATGGTGAACTCGGTGGTGTGAGGGCGTAACGATTATTTTTTCAAGGAATCCCATCTTCTTTATTAGAACCGTATGATACCAGAACTGTATGAATAAATGTAATGGGGCTACTATAGCAATAACTTCTGACGGCACTCCTAGAATTGCAGCAGGGATAAGAAAGAAGGTGAAAAGGTGAATAAAAACTGAAATGCTTTGTCGTAAAGCGCAGGCTAAATTGAATTCTTCGCTGCTATGATGTATGATGTGTGCATTCCAAAAAATATTTGTTGTATGTTGAATTCGATGAATCCAGTAGCCTGAAAAATCCAATGCTAAAAAGGCGATTATATAAAGTAGAATACTTTGTTGAATATGTATAATAGCAAAGTGGCTTACCATCCATTGGTAACTCAAAATACCAATACTCAACCCCAATACATCTTTGGTTACATTCGTTACGCCAGAAGTGAGACTTGATATCATATCCATGCTCCTTACCCAAACTCGTCCAGTTTTCCACCCATACCATTTTTCTAATAAGACCAAGAGTAAAAAAACAGGCATCGCAATCAATAAAATTCTACCGTAAGTTTCCATAATTGAATTATTGAAGGCTAATTTCGTCTATTACCTTTAAAATGAGTGAAATTTAAACGAAAGAATTCAACTCTTAGAGGCATTTTAATTAATTTGTACGTATTATGGTAACAAATGCATTATCTCTAACTCCAGACGAAGTTAAACATAATCTTGGCGGACATATATTTCATTGTATAGATGCTCATACATGTGGCAATCCGGTAAGGCTAGTTGTATCCGGTGGCCCAGCCCTTGAAGGGAATAATATGAGTGAAAAACGCCAACACTTCTTAAGGGAATATGATTGGATACGAAAAGGATTGATGTTTGAACCAAGAGGACATGATATGATGAGTGGAAGTATTCTTTACCCACCACATGATCCTCAAAATGATGTGGCTGTTCTTTTCATTGAAACAAGCGGCTGTCTTCCAATGTGTGGACATGGAACAATCGGTACAATCACAGCAGGTATTGAAAGTGGGTTAATCGTCCCTAAGAAACAGGGATTTGTTAATATGGAAGCTCCTGCTGGATTAATCAAAATTTCATATTCATTAGAAAATGGGAAAGTAAAAAATGTTAGGCTTGTTAATGTACCCGCTTATTTAGATCAACAAGACCTCAGAGTGAATTGTCCGGAATTAGGTGAATTAAAAGTGGATGTATCATATGGTGGAAATTTTTATGCCATTGTAGATGTGCAAGAAAATTTCAAAGGTCTTGAACAATATTCAGCTGATCAATTAATTGGGTGGGCTAGGCAATTGAGAAAGAATATCAATGCACTTTATCAGTTTGTACATCCGGAAGATCCAACGATTAACTCATGTAGTCATATTTTATGGTGTGGGGCAGTGATTGATAAATCTTCAACAGCACGAAATGCCGTCTTTTATGGCGATAAGGCAATTGATCGTTCTCCTTGTGGAACTGGAACAAGTGCTCGGATGGCACAATGGTATGCGAAGGGGATGCTCAAAAAGGGAGATGAATTTATTCATGAAAGTATTATTGGCAGCAAATTTATTGGCAGGATCGAAGAGGAATCCATCTTCCACGGAAAACCTTCCATGCGTCCTTCCATCGAAGGTTGGGCTAAGATTTACGGACATAATATTATTTCTATTCAACCTGAAGATGATCCATATGCACATGGATTTCAAGTATTATAAAATAGTATACATGAGAATTATTTGTATTGTCTTAGGATCTCTATTGCAACTTTTTGCCAATGCACAGGATACTAATATTATGTGGTATAAAAATCCTGCGCGCCATTTTGAAGAAGCTTTGCCAATCGGAAATGGCAGAATTGGGGCAATGGTATATGGGGGCATAAAGGAAGACCGTATTTCACTCAATGAGGCAACACTTTGGTCTGGTCATCCAGTAGACCCCAACATGAATCCCGAAGCAAAAAAGTACTTACCATTAATCAGAGAGGCCTTGTCGCATGAAGATTATCAAGCAGCTGATAGTTTGCTTCATTTTGTACAGGGGAAATTTTCCGACTCTTACGCTCCCTTAGGAAACCTCTACCTTGACTTTAATTTACCAAGTGTTTCTAGTTATAAACGAAGTTTGAATATTGGTACTGGTATTGCTAGGGTTGATTTAGTTGCAGATAAAACATCCTATACGCGTGAATATTTTGTTTCCTATCCGCAACAGTTGATGTTTATTCGGTTAACATCAAAAGGAAAGAATAAAACTAACGTTGCTCTTAAACTCGAAAGTTTATTACTTCATCAAACACAAGCTGAGACTCTTGTAGACAGGCCGTTTAATAGTAGACTTAAAATGAATGGGATAGCGCCTTCACTGGCCGAGCCTAATTATAGAGGGGATATTGAAAATGCTGTTCAATTTGATCCCGCTCATGCAATGAGATTTATGGCTGATGCTAGAGTATTGAAAACTGATGGGCAAATCAATAGTAGTGATTCAAGCCTAACTGTTTCTGGTGCTACTCAAATTATTTTAGCGGTATCCTTAGCAACAAGTTTTAATGGATTTGATAAAGATCCAGCTGTTGATGGAAAAAATGAAGTGATGATTTGTGAACAGCCGTTTAATCAACTAAACGCTGATTCTTTTGAAAAGTATTTAGCCTTACACTTGGCTGATTTTGGCCAATACATGAATCGGGTTTCATTAAATATCGGCTCATCACAAAATAGTACTTTGCCTACCGATGAACGGCTTAAAAAATTCACTTCAGGAGAGAAGGACAACTCATTGATTTCGCTTTATTTTCAATATGGTCGATATATGATGATCAGCTCATCTCGAACCTCAGGTGCCCCTATCAATCTTCAAGGTATTTGGAACGAGCAGGTTCGTCCACCTTGGAGTAGTAACTATACCATTAATATCAACACAGAGATGAATTATTGGCCTGTAGAATCTACTAACCTATCAGAGTTTCATGAGCCCATGTTGAACCTGATTAAAAATATGAGTGTAACAGGTGCTGTTACCGCAAAATCATTCTATGGATTAGATGGTTGGGTAGCACATCATAATTCAGATATTTGGGCTATCACAAATCCTGTTGGCGATTTTGGTAACGGTGATCCTGTCTGGGCAAATTGGACGATGGGAGGAAGCTGGATGAGTACACATCTCTGGGAACATTTTTTGTTTACCAGAGATCTTGGGTTTCTGAAAAATGAAGCCTATTCAGTTATGAAAAATGCAGCTCTGTTTTGTTTGCAGTTTCTTGTAAAGGATAAAAAAGGACTACTGATAACATCTCCATCAACGTCTCCAGAAAATGGATTTGTTACCGATAAAGAATTTCGTGGAAATGTTTTTTATGGAGGAACAGCTGATTTGTCAATGATTCGAGAGCTATTTTCTGATGTACTGGAGGCGCAGAAAATCCTTAAACATGACGAGGAATTTGCTTCAAAAATTGAATCTGCATTAGCAAACCTGCATCCATATGCTATAGGTAAAAAAGGAAATCTTCAAGAATGGTATTATGATTGGGAAGATCAAGATCCAAACCATCGGCACGTGTCTCATCTATTTGGGTTGTATCCGGGTTCATCAATTACAATGAATAAAAATCCAACACTTGCTAAGGCGGTACAAAAATCATTAGAATTGAGAACGAATAATGGAACAGGTTGGTCCATTGCATGGAAGATTAATTTATGGGCAAGATTGCAAAATGGGGAAATGGCGTTCGATGCAATTCGAAAAATTTTATCGTATTACCCTGCCGACAAATCTGAAATCGTCATGCATGGAGGAGGAACATATCCTAATTTATTCGATGCCCATCCACCATTTCAAATTGATGGTAATTTTGGAGCAACATCTGGAATCGCAGAAATGTTGATGCAGAGTCATGATGGAGAAATTCTTTTATTGCCAGCCCTTCCTGCTGACTGGTCAACCGGAAATGTAAAAGGATTAAAAGCCCGGGGTAATTTCACCGTAGATATATCGTGGGAAAATGGTAAACTCAAAAAGGCAGTGATCACACCATTGGGTGGTATGACTCAAACGATACGTTATCAGCATAAAACTTGGAAGCTAGATTCAATGAAACCACTGGTCATCCAAAATCTTTAGTATTATTACTCCACAAATTCATCATCATGTTTAAAAAAGTATTCTCTTCTTGCCTTGTTTTCATGATTTGTAGCAACTTAAATGCACAGGGTAGTCATGTAAAAGTGAATCCAGTAAATTTTTCCAAGGTGACCATCAATGATGAATTTTGGAAACCAAAGATTGATAATGTGGCAACTAAAACATTGCAAGCATGTATTTACCAAACAGAAGAAAAAACTGGTCGAATTCGAAATTTTGAAAAAGTGGCTAGAAAGAAAGGGGAGGAGCACGAAGGTATCTTCTTTGATGATTCAGATGTATTTAAGGCAATCGAAGCGATGGCTTATGCTATTAAAACAAATAAGAGCCAAGCATTAATGACAAAGGCGGATGAATGGATTGATAAAATTGCAGCAGCTCAACAGCCTGATGGGTATTTAAATACCTACTACACACTAACCGGCTTAGAAAATCGCTGGAAAGATATGAGTATGCATGAAGATTATATCGGGGGACATATGATTGAGGCTGCAGTGGCGTATTTTGATGCAACAGGAAAAAGAAAGTTTCTTGATGTAGCTATTCGTTGGGCTGATCATTTTGATTCAGTTTTTGGACCCGGAAAACGTGATTGGGTTACTGGTCACCAAGAGCTTGAATTAGCATTGGTTAAATTATATAAGACTACTCAAAAAGAAAAATACCTCAAGTTAGCAGATTGGTTATTGACTGAAAGAGGAAAGGGGCTAGGGGTTGGATATACTTGGACAGATTGGAAAGATACAGGCTATGTGCAAGACCTAGTGCCTGTTAAGGATCAAAAAGAAATCACTGGTCATGCTGTAAGAGCAATGTATCTGTATACCGGTGCTGCTGATGTTGCCACCTATACAGGTGATCAAGGTTATATGAAGGCCATGCGAAGGGTATGGGAAGATGTAGTATATAGAAATATGTATATCACAGGAGGCATTGGTTCAGCTGGAACGAATGAAGGGTTTTCAAGCGACTATGACTTGCCAAATGAACAAGCCTATTGCGAAACCTGTGCCTCTGTAGGCATGGTATTTTGGAATCAACGCATGAATAACCTTACAGGAAACGCAGAATATATTGATGTGCTTGAGCGCAGTCTTTATAACGGAGCATTAGATGGACTCTCATTAAGCGGTGATCACTTCTTTTATGGCAATCCACTAGCTTCTGATGGAAGGCATTCACGGAAGGAGTGGTTCGGTACGGCTTGTTGTCCATCGAATATTGCTCGACTTATTGCTTCGCTTGGTAATTTTATTTATGGGTATGCTGACAATAAAATATTTGTCAATTTATTTGTTGGCAGTGAAACTAGTTTTACACTTCCAAAGGGAGAGATGCAATTTAAAATGCAGACAAATTATCCTTGGAGTGGCGATGTAAAGTGCGTGCTTGGGATGAAAAAGAAAATCAAAACAGCGATTGCTTTTCGTATTCCTGGTTGGTCTAAGGGAATTCCAGCGCCCGGAGATCTGTATACATTTTTTGATGACAAAGCAGAAAAACCAACTCTGTTAATTAATGGTGTTGAAATTACGTACACAGATCAAGATGGATATGCTGTAGTAGATAGAGAATGGAAAGATGGCGATATAGTAGAATATAGAATTCCTATGACGATAAAAAAAGTGGTAGCTAGGAATGAATTGAAACTAGACAATAACCGTATGGCTCTGCAACGTGGTCCACTCGTTTATTGCGTTGAAGGGGCAGACAATAATGGAAAAGCCTGGAATATCGTGTCACCTAAAGATGCAGTTTATACGACTGAAAACATGGACATCGTAAATGAAAATGTAGTTAGCTTGGTCTCGTATCTACCTGTGTTAAAGATTTCTGATGATGGGTTGTCGGCCAACACGAATAGCATAAAAGTCAGGGCAATTCCATATTATAGTTGGTGTAATAGGGGAAGCAATCCAATGCAAGTTTGGTTGCCGATTTCATTGAACGACATCAAGATAAATTATTGAGCAAAATATATATTTAAGTGAGTCATTAAATTAGTTTTATGAAAAAGTTTTTATTGATTATTTTTTTTGGATTGAGTTTGATTACCTCTTTCTCACAAGAAAAGAACATCTGGTCTAAGGATAAAGCAAATCAATGGGGCGCTGCGCAGCCATGGTATGTTGGCGGTAATTTTCTCCCAAGTACAGCAATCAATCAACTTGAAATGTGGCAAGCCGAAAGCTTTGACCCTGTTACCATTTCAAGAGAATTGGGTTGGGCTTCTGCTATTGGCATGAACGTAATGCGTGTTTACTTACATGATATCGCATGGCAGATAGATCCGCAAGGGTTTAAAAAAAGAATGAATGATTTTCTTGCTATAGCGGATAAGCATAAGATAAAAATATTATTTACAGTATTTGATGATTGCTGGAATGCTGATGCATCACCAGGTAAACAGCCAGACCCCAAGCCAGGAATCCATAATAGCGGGTGGGTTAGAAGTCCGACTATATCCGTCCATGATAATCCATTGAAATGGCAATATCTTGAAGCGTATGTAAAAGATGTTCTTTCGTATTTCAAAGACGATAAGCGTATTTTAATGTGGGATCTATATAATGAGCCAGGGAATAGTGATTATGAAAATGGATCAGTGGAGCTTTTGCAACGTGTGTTTGAGTGGGCATGGTTTGTTAGACCTTCTCAGCCACTTACTTGCGCAGTGTGGAATGGCAATGAAGTGATAAATGAAATCATTTTAAGTAATTCTGATGTAATCACTTTTCATAATTATGAGGAACTTAGTTCACTTGAAAATCAAATCATAAAATTAAAAAATTATGATCGTCCTATATTATGCTCAGAATATATGGCAAGAACCCGCAATAGTAGATTTCAAACACATCTTCCCCTATTTAAAAAATATAATGTAAGCGCTATTAATTGGGGTCTAGTCGCAGGAAAGAGCAATACCATATATCAATGGGGCATGCCAATCCCCGATGGGTCAGAACCAGCCGTTTGGTTTCATGATGTTTTTAGGAAGGATGGATCTCCTTATAAAAAAGAGGAAGTTGATTTCATTAAAAGCATCACCTCACGAAAAAAATAAATAAACAAATCGATTCATTCTTAGTTATTATTAAAAAAATAGAGCATGTCAAGAGTTGTCGTAGCAGGAGGTGGCGTAATTGGATTATGTACAGCATATTATTTAAAGAAAGCAGGTCATGATGTGTTAATCATTGATAGAGGAGATCTAAAATCGGGCACTTCTTTTGGAAATGCTGGATATGTTTCTCCTAGTCATTTTATCCCTCTTGCCTCCCCAGGAATTATTGCCAAAGGCATGAAATGGATGATGAGTTCAAGTTCTCCATTTTATATTAAACCCCGCTTAAACATCGATTTGATTCGATGGGGCCTTACATTTTGGAAAAGATCTGGTAGGTCTACGATGGAACGTAATATCCCTCATCTAGATGCTATCCTACAACTCAGTAGAGCCCTCACTTCTGAAATTAGGGATGAGCTAGGTGATAATTTCAGAATGAAGGAAATGGGCTGTTTGATGTTGTATAAGAGCTTGACTACTGAACATCACGAAATTGAGCTTGCAAAAGAAGCTGCTGCATTAAATATTGATACGCGAGTGCTCAACCTTCAGGAGCTACAAGCTATGGAACCTGAGGTTGAATTGAATGTTAGGGGAGGGGTATTGTATCCAATCGATTGTCATCTTCATCCAGGCGATTTGATGACAACCATAACAGAATACCTCAAAAATAATGGCGTTGAATTTTCATTAAATACCAACATCATAGGCTTTGAAAAACAAAGTAAAAGTATTACAGGAATAGTAACAGACAAAGGTGTTTTTAGAGCTGATGAATATGTGTTAGCTACGGGATCCTGGTTGCCTATAGTAAGTAAGCAACTTGGAATAGATATCCTAATGCAAGCAGGCAAGGGATATAGTATGACATTCGAAAATGTAAAGAAAAACCTTCACTATCCAGCTATACTTGTAGATGACAGGGTGGCTATGACTCCAATGGGGGCTGACCTAAGAATGGGAGGTACTATGGAAATTAGCGGAATAGGATCGCCTCTTCTAATGAAAAGGGTAAAGTCGATTTTTACTGCTGCAAAAAATTACTATCCTAATCTACCAGTAGAGTTTCCTGAGCGTGAAAAGATATGGTACGGCCTTCGCCCATTGAGTCCAGACGGACTTCCCTATATAGGAAGACACTCGGCTTATGATAACCTAATAATCTCGGGTGGTCACGCCATGCTAGGCATATCACTCGCTGCTGCAAGTGGAAAATTAGTTGAGGAAATAGTAGGACATAAAAAAACAAGTATAGATATCGCTGCATTTGATGTTGAACGTTAGTTATAAATTAATCATTATGAAAAAAATAGTTAGCATTTTAATTATTGGGTTACTCAGCAATTCATTGGCAAATGCGCAAAGCTTAACAATGCTTTGGTCTTCTGACACAACGTTGAAAGTGGCAGAGTCTGTATTGGTCGATGCTAAAAATGAGCGATTGTTTGTTGCCAATATTGGCAGCAAGAATCCATGGAGCAGAGAGGGTAAGGGGTCGATTGGTATTCTTACACCAAATGGTAAAGTATTAAATCCAACTTGGTTGAAGGGGCTGAATTCACCAAAGGGGATGGCGTTGATTCAAGACGATATTTTAATTGTTGCTGACGTGGACTCCATTTTGATTGTTGATATTGTTCATGCTGCGGTTGTTAAAAAAATCGGGATCGATGGTGCTCAACAACTCAATGATATCACTATTGATAAGCGAGGTGATATATATGTGTCAGATTCTAAGGCTAATAAAATTTATCAGATTTCAAAATTCAAACCAGCTTTATTAATTGATGGAATGAAAGGCGCTAACGGAGTCCTGTATGTTGATAAGACATTATATTTCGTTGATGATGGATCATTTTGTAAGCTAGGTAAGAACAAAGAAAAAATTCATATTGCCGATGGCTTAGGAGGCGGCACAGATGGAATAGAACAAATTGATGAACAGAATTTTCTTGTTTCATGTTGGTCAGGAACCATTTGGCATGTAAATCTTAATGGCACTAAAAAGCTTCTTTTAGATACACGCAATGAGCAAATAAATTCTGCAGATATTGGTTACGATAAAAAAAAGAAGATAGTTTATGTTCCTACATTTTGGAAGAACAATGTAGTAGCTTATCAGTTAGTTGACTAAAATTCAGCTCGTCAGTGGATTTTCCAATGCCGAGCTGAATTAAATGAAATGGGGTTATTTCATGAGATCTTCTAAATAAGTCATCATTTCAGTGTTGCCCTTTTCTTTCAACTTCTTTAATATGCTTGGCAACAGAAATTGATTCATATATGGATTGATTTGATCTTTCAATGAAGCCGGAAGTTCATTCCTGAAATTTATGATAAGACCAATCGCATTTTTTATTCGATTATTACTTTTCATATTCCCCGTCATCTCGGCTATTTGTTGCAGAATCATGATCTTTTCATTTGACAAGCCTATCGATGCAAATTTTTCTGCTAGTTTATCATAGATTTCTTCATTTCCAGAAGCAATTAAAATTTTATTAATCGCCGCATCCAATTCACCCTTCGCGGTTTCGTGGGAAAGTTCATTCGCTAATTTTAATGCAAGTGAAGAGTCGACATTACTTAACGCAGTTAGTGCTTCACCTGATACAGAGTAAGATGAGTCTTTTATATATTGAAGGTATGTTTCCTTATAAGTAAGATTGAGCGTGTTACCTAACGCTTTAATCATATTAGCTTTTACAAGCTTCTTCTTCTCTTTGCTTAATAAAGAGGCAATAGTCAGTTCGAATTCCTTTCGATTACTTTCTTTTTTTAAATCAATCTTACTCAGTGCAAGTTCTCGGATTCCAGCGTATGGATCTTTGAGCGCATCTTTCAATAATTGAATTGCTTTTGGGTTGTCCATTTTCCTTCCACAAAATTCTACAGCTTCTCTTCGGTCTAAATAGTTTCCTGCGAAGTGATATTGATGGACATAGTTGTCAATATTCTTATTTTCTTTCTTCTCGCAAAGCAGGACCTTATCTCCATCGAAGTTGATTAACTCTGGATTTTTGTCTGCAGAGAACGTAAATGTATCAACGGCGTTTTCTAGCCAAATTAGATTTCTTGTTTTTTTGTCGCCAGTGTAAATATCAATATATGTAGGTATTCGAAAGATTTTTCCAGTCTTCTGTGTTTGTTTTACAATGACTTTTATAGCTTTTAAGGAATCAACATAACTATAATTAATATCAAGTTTAGGATGTCCACTGCCGTAATACCATTCATTGAAAAACCAGCTTAAATCTTTACCACTTGTTTCTTCAAGCGCAAGCCTTAGGTGTGCTGCTTCAGCTGATTTGAATTTATTAGTGGTTAGGTATAAATTTAATCCTTTGAAAAAAGCAGAGTCTCCAATATGATTTCTCAGCATGTGCAATATTGCTCCTCCTTTTTGATATGAGACTGCATCGAACATATCTTCTCTGTCAGCGTAATAAAATCGTACTAAATCCTTTTCAGAATTATTCCCTCTTAAATAGGATTGTATGTTTGTATAGTTTTCTGCATCACCAGCATCTGCGCCATATTTGTATTGATTCCAAAGGGTTTGACTGTAATTTGCGAATGATTCATTTAGGGTGAGGTTGCTCCAGCTTTCAGCAGTAACATAATCCCCAAACCATTGGTGAAACAATTCGTGGGCAATGGTTGATTCCCATCTATTTTCATCTGTAAGTTCTCTGGCATCTTGTTGAGCAGATTCTTGGTGGAGTGTCGCCGTAGTATTTTCCATTGCTCCAGATACATAGTCTCTGCCGGTAATTTGGGCATATTTATTCCAGGGATATTCAACTCCTGTGATTTTTGAAAAGTAACTTATCATTTCAGGGGTATTGCCAAAGATTTTTTTTGCTACAGGTGCATATTCTCGCTCTACATAATAATTTACCTCTTTCCCTTTCCAATAATCTTTTATTACTGCATAATCACCAACACCCATAAAGAATAGGTAAGGTGAGTGTGGGAGTGTCATTTTCCAATAATCTGTCCTTGTCCCATTCTTATTTTGCTTTTGGCTTACCAATACACCATTACTCAATGTTACATACTTAGCAGGTACAGTCATGTAAATTTCTTCAGTTGTTTTTTGTTGAGTCTGATCAATTGTTGGGAACCATACAGAATTTGATTCAGTTTCCCCTTGTGTCCAAATTTGGGTTGGTTTGTTTTTTATCTCACCTGTTGGGTTGATGAAAAATAGTCCTTTCACGCCCAGCATGGGATCAACTCCAGAGGCCTCCTCGTATTCATTAGGCATTGAGGTATAGGTAATGTAAATGGTATAGAGATCCCCTTTTTTATACAGTTTAGGAAGTTTGATATTTACCTGTAAACCATCATAAGAGTATACAAGCTTGTTTTTTGTGTTGTTTTTATCAATCAGTGAAACCTCATGTAGCTCCATTCCTTTTGCATCAAGTCTCAAGGAATCTGTTGGGTCGATATGAGGTGTTAACGTAATCCATGCTTTACCTATCAAATGTGACTTGTCGAAATCAAACTGAACATCAAGTTTAGTATGCACTAGATCATTAATTCTGGTAGGGGTGTATCTTGGGGTCTTTTTCCAAGAACTGTCAATAAGATTGTTGTCTTGTCCGATCCCTTTGAAGCATGAAAATAAAACGAGTACAAGTAAAGTAATGTTTCGCATAGTATAATTTATACAACAAATATATTTTGCCTTACAGTAACTATATCAATTATTTTATGAATGGCAATTCTATACGAGTTTTATTTGATTAATACTTTCGGTAGATTTGTAAGGATGTATAAGGCGAAGAAGTATATTGTTTGTTTGGTTTTGTTCATGGTGCCTGTGTGCCATGTTTTGGCGCAACATTATTTTTTTATTGAAGCTGAGCGAGGGCAACCGTTTTATGTAAAGAAAGCGGATACGTTGTTTTCGTCAAATGCAATTGGTTTTATTATTATTTCCCGCAACTATCAATCAGAATTGACTTTTTCCATAGGTTTTCCTCAAAACAAGTATCCTGAAATCATTTTCAATATGAAGGATATGGATCACGACAGGGGGTTTCAATTGAAAAAATTAGATCAGAAAGGTTGGGTTCTTTTTGATCGCGGGTCATTTGAAATTTTCGAGCCCAATCAATCCCTTGAAATCAAAAAGCAGGAAATCGTAGTGCCTGTTAAAAAATCGGCAGATGAATTTAGTAGAATGCTAGCTGAAGTGACTGATGACTATACTTTGCTAGAAATCCCTGCAGTACCCGTTACTGTAATGGTAAAACCTGCTAATGAAATTACAAATCTCCAGAAGAGAACATCAGTTGCTAATGCTCCAGCTGCAAAGAAGGGTGTTGCTGCAAAGATTTCAGCTCAAAGCAGAATACGTTTGCTTAGTCAGGACACTAGCAGCCCCCATTCTTCAACGCTTATATTCGTTGATCAATCTTCTAGTAAAAAAGCAGATACCATAGAGGTTGAGATTGTCTATACAAATTCACTTTCTTCGTCTCTGCCGGGCTTGTTAGATACTGTTGATGTCATTATAAACGATAGTGCAAAGACACCGATAGTCCTTACTGAAAAAAGTAGTAACAGGTCAGTGGACTTAGTGTTTATGAGTGATTCAACGAAGCTTGAAAATCATTCGCCTGATCAAGATTCGGTTAAAATAATTCCGTCTTTTATGCCTGAGAGTTCTAAGGAGATTAGGCGAATACTGAAAAAACTATTAGGCATTTCATCCCTAGAAGATCAGTTAAGTTACTTGCAAAAGATCTATACTAAAAGGCATTATACGGTGGAAAAGACTAAGGAAATAGGTTGGTTTTTTGTATCAGAAGATGAGCGACTTCTTTTTTTTCGATTGATAGTTCAATTAATTTCTGATGTTGAAAATGTTAATGAGCTGCAGCGTGTTTTTTTAAAAGAGGAGAGTATAAAAAATTTTAAGCAAAACATCTCTGCTCATTTTTAATTGTTATTTATAACTACAGAATGCATTATTATTTTTTATCACTTTCTTATCGTGGATCTAACTATGCTGGATTTCAGATTCAAGATAATGCAATGACTATTCAAGGGGAATTGGAGCGGGTTATGGCAAC
>CANGBH010000016.1 GCA_947451935.1 Chitinophagaceae bacterium | reverse complement strand
TGCTGTCGTAAGTCTATCTGGTTTGCTTGAAGCATTGTGAACAGACATTAAAACACCTGGTCTTGCGCTACCTGCTGAACAACCGCATACTGAATTTACAACGACTAATGTTGTTCCTTTTTGAGCAATCATATTATCAACATCTGCTGGAGTTAAGAGTTCTTCGAAACCCTGTTCTGTTAACTCTTCTTTCATCGGGATTACAATTTCTGCTGGATACATATTTATTCTAAGTTTAGTACAAAATTAAGCAAGAAAAAGCAATAATTAGTCACTCTCAATTTGCCTAAAAGCCAATATTTTGTGCAATAAGAGTAATAATGAATTTATGATTAATTAAACACAATTTTACCCTGTTTAGTTTAAATTTGCCCAAAAGATCCAAGAATTGAAACTTTACACCCTCCTTCTCCTATGTTTTGTTGTTTTGATTGGAAATGCTCAAGACATCAAACCTCCCATTCCAGTCACATCAACTGATAGCAGTTCTTTACTAACTCTTATCAATGTTGACCCAGATTCGACTCTTCGAATAATAAACTTAAATCCATTCTTCACATTAGAGGTTGATTCTGTTTTAAGTTATGACCTACAAATTAATAAGCTGTCTGAAAACTATTTTTGGTACCTCAAAGATTCTCCAATTGGTGTTAAGTTAGACAAGCGCAGTGGTTTGCTCTATTTTAAGGCTGACAAAGCATATTTCAAGAGTGGTAAATTGAAATATGACATACCGTATAAAGTTGAAATTGGTGTTCAAAATTTGAGGGATGCCAAAGAACGTTATGAATCTTCCTTTACAATACTTTTCTATAGTACTGATGTGGTTGTGTCTAAATTAAAACCAACGGTTGGAAATTTCCTTTCATTACTAGAAGGGGATTCTATTCGATTTAGGGTACAATGCGAAGAGGGATCCTTTCCCATTGAAAAAATAACAATTATAACGAATGAACCTATAAGCAACTTTAAACCGGTGGTAAAATGTGATGATGAATTTTCATGGATGGTCCCATTTGATTTCATTCGTGATAATGATACAGCAACACAAAAGACATTATTATTACAATTTATCGGAGTTGATAAATTTCAAAATAAGGATACTGCGGCTATTAAAATTCAAATTCGTCCAGGTATAAATTATCCACTCAAGATAGTGGAACATAAATTGGCTGTGGAGGAGATGAAAAAATACATTACAAATTTAAAATTGACTTTTTATGTGATCAGTAAAACCATAAAAAGTACTAAATCCATGCGTACTGGATTTGATGTTACCGGTTCAACCACAGCTATGATGGGAACGATCATTTCCACTACGGGTACAACACAAGGATCAAAAAATACCGGAACTATACTTCCAAGCATTGGATTATCGCTAGTTCCAGTTAAAGAAGCTGTCGCACCTGGACGTGTTCAGGAAATGAATACGGCATCACAAGTACGTGCCACCATCAAAAGATTAGAATATGTCTTATCTGAAAATGGTCAGCTGCTTGAGAGGGATCCTGAAATTGTGATTAAGGCAAGGAAGATGAGGGAAGAGTTGAAACAATCACAAATGCAATTGATTGATCTTCCTATGGTTGAATTCGATCCTAAGTATACACAACAGGATGCTGAGAAATACTTCAACAATCCTAAAGTCAACAAACGATATAAGCTGAAAGTGAATTAAATATACCCGAGTATTTTTAACATACTTTGGGCAGTTTGTTCTTTTGCATATACCCAATCATGCAGTTTACCATGTTTGTCTTTCCCAATAATGATATGTTTCGGTGAAGGAATCATACAGTGTTTAATTCCCCCGTATCCGCTTATTTGATCTTGGTATGCTCCAGTATGAAAAAATCCAAGATAAAGTGGTTCTTTATCATTTTCTGTTCCGGTTAATTTTGGAAGGAACACTTCATTGATATGTTCTTCGGAATCATAATAGTCATGACTATCGCAGGTTATTCCACCCAATACTACCCGTTGGTATTCATTACCCCATTTATTGACGGGCAACATTAAAAATTTCTCACCTATCCCCCATGTATCGGGTAATGTGGTGATGAAAGAGGAATCAATCATGTACCAGATTTCACGATCATTCTGTACTTTTTCAGCTATAACCGAATAAATATGAGCCATGCTTTCACCAACCGTAAAGCTTCCAAATTCTGTAAAAATATGGGGCATGGGAACCTTTGCTTTTTTACAGGTTTTCTTTATGGTTCCAACTATTTCATTAATCATGAAAGCATAATCGTATTCGAATCCGAGTGAATGCTTAATTGGAAACCCCCCACCGATATTGATAGAATCGAGTTCAGGACAAATCTTTTTAAGTTGGCAATAGAGCGTAATTACTTTGTTTAATTCACTCCAATAATAAATATCATCTTTAATTCCTTTGTTAAGGAATATATGAAGCATTTTTAATTGAAACTTATCTTCATATCCCTCAATTTGATCTACATAAAATTCAAGTATATCCTTAGCCCTCATTCCTAATCTGGATGTGTAGAAAGGAAAATTTGGTTCTTCTTCAGCAGCAACACGAATACCAAGTTTAAAAGGGACTTTCACACTTCTTCTATACTTGTCTAGTTCTTCTTTATTATCCAATACAGGAATAACATTCTTGAATCCGGTATTAATTAGTCTAGCTATACGTGATGTGTATGATTTTTGTTTGAAGCCATTGCAAATGATATGAATATCCTTTGTTATTTTCTTTTTCTCATAAAGCTTGTTGATGATTTCGATATCATATGCATATGAAGTTTCTAAATTGATATCATGAGCTAGTGCTTCTTCTAGGATAAAAGAAAAGTGAGAACTTTTAGTACAATAGCAGTAATGGTAATTGCCCTCGTAATTATGTTTTTTGAAAGCGTTTTTAAATAAGTTTTTTGCCTTATTGATTTGTTGACCGATCTTGGGTAAATAGGTCAGTTTTAAAGGAGTGCCATACTTTTCAATAATTGCCTTTAAATCAAGGTCGTTAAAATATAGATTGCCATCTTTTGTCTCAAAGCCTTCCTGTGGAAAATAGAAAGTTTGTTTAACTAGATCAGTATACGTATTGCTCATTGTTCGCTTCAGTTCTTTTTATAGTTTGAACTACAAAATTAATTTTTTTCAGTTATCCACAACAAAAAACCGGATGTTAATTTAAACATCCGGTTTTCAATATTATTTCAGTTTCATTATTTAACAGAAAGAACAAGGGCTTTGAACGTTTCTGGGTTGTTCATTGCCATATCTGCAAGAACTTTTCTATCTAGTTCAATACCTTTTATTTTCAATAAATTCATGAATTCAGAATACTTAAGACCTTCTTCTCTTACTGCCGCATTAATACGAACGATCCAAAGTCTGCGGTAATCTCTTTTCTTTAATTTTCTACCAACATAGCTATATGTAAGTCCTTTTTCAAGTACGTTTTTCGCTACGGTATATACATTTTTTCTTTTCCCGTAAAAGCCTTTGGCTTGGTCGAGAATCCTTTTGCGGCGTGCCCTAGAAGCAACTGCATTTTTTGAACGTGGCATATCTAAATAAGTTTAAATGTTGATGAATGTAAAGGCTATTACTTTAAGCGTAATAATCTTTTTACGAAATCGAGATTCGTAGGATGAACCTGTCCAGTTACTCGAAGTGCACGTTTACGTTTAGATGACTTTTTTGTGAGTAAGTGACCGCGTGTTGGCTTTCTGTAGGTGATTTTGCCGGTACCGGTAACTTTAAAAGTTTTTTTTGCCCTTGAGTGGGTTTTAACTTTTGGCATTACATTTGATTTTATGTTACCCCTGCTGGTGTCTTCGAACAGACGAAGAACTTGTGGGACCATTTGGGAATAGGTTTTAATTCTTTTCAGATTAAAACGGATTGCAAAATTAGGGTAAAAATTTAGATTTTCATCAAAAATGGCTAGTTTTTACCTTTTCTAGTTCTTTTGGGCTTTCCATGTATTGTTTTCATCGTTGAAATCAGGATACACTTTACCTGGATCAAGTGTTACAGTTTCGAGTTCTTCGGTGGTTGGAATTCTGACCTTGAAGCTGGCTGTATTTTGCCAAATCTCAACGGGTAATTTGATGGTTCCTTTCTTGCCTGATTTAGTGGCATACTCAAGTGTAACGGGCATAGCCGCTTTTTCCAGGTTATCTATTGTTACTAAAGCACCATTCTGAGGATTGTTATTAAGGTATTCAACCTTGGAAACAGCTTGGTCTAGTCTCCAATTCTCTAGGAAGAATCCTTTCCAGAACCAGCCTAAATCTTCTCCTACACTGTTTTCAATGCTTCGGAAGAAGTCCCAAGGTGTTGGATGTTTAAATGCCCAATCTCTAATGTATTTCTTAAAGGCTCCATCGAATATTTTCTCTCCTACGATTTCCTTTCTGAGTAACCCAAGGGAAAAACCCGGTTTTAAGTATAATGAAAGTCCGATATTGGATTCTCTTAAAGCATCTGGTGTTTTCAGGATGGCTTCACTCTTATCACTATACATATACTTTGCCGTGGCATGAGCATCCATATCACCTTGAGCATATTCACCGTTATTAAAATCTTCAGAAGCTATTCCATTGATAAATGTATTGAAACCTTCGTCCATCCAGCCATATTTTCGTTCATTGCTTCCAACTATCATCGGAAACCATGTATGTCCAAATTCATGATCAGTCACACCCCACAATGAACCATTTTTTGCATTAGAGCCACAAAAAACGATACCAGGATATTCCATTCCCCCAACGTTGCTAGCTACGTTACTAGCAGCAGGATATGGAAATTCGAACCAACGTTTAGAGTAATTTTCGATACTTGCTTTTGTATATTCGGTAGCTCTCCCCCATGCATCGTTACCTGAAGCAATAGCTGGATAGACAGATTGTGCAATGGCTTTCTTGCCAGAAGGCAGATTGATTTTGGCAGCATCCCAAATGAATGAGGCTGAAGAAGCCCATGCAAAGTCTCTCGCATTAGAAATTTTATATTTCCAGGTAACCATAGGAGAACTAAGATGGCTAGCAGGATTTTTGATATCCTCTTTTGAGCGAATGACTACCGTGGCATCACTTGAAATGGCTTTTTTATAGCTAGCTAACTGACTTGCTGTCAATACGTTAGATGGATTAAGCAATTCTCCACTCGCAACAACGGTATGCGTATTAGGGACAGTCAGACTAACATCAAAGTTTCCATATTCAAGGTAAAATTCACTTGCTCCTAAATAGGGTAATGTATTCCATCCTTGAACATCGTCGAACACACAAATTCTTGGATACCATTGGGCAACTGCAAATATTTTACCATCAGGAGTAGTTAAGACTCCTGAGCGATCTGCTCCATATTCGGGCATAACATAGGTGTATTCAATTCGAACACTCACTTTATCTCCACCCGATTTTAATATTTTAGGGAGGTCGATTCGCATTCTGGTATCCGTAATATAAGGTTCAATAGATGTTTCGGTTGACTTTCCGGATACGGAATTGATGACCTTAACCGAGGAAATCTGAAATCCACCCTCAAAGGTATTTTTTGAATTACCATAACGACTATTTCCTACCGCAGGTAATTTAGCAAATCCACGAGATGAAGTATTAAAGAGGTTTTGATCTAATTGAAACCAAAGGAAACCCAATTGTTGAGGACTGTTATTCGTATAGGTTAAGGTGACTGATGCAGAAAGTTGACTAGTTGTCTCATCTAGTTTTGCATCAATTGAATAATCGGCAGCATTTTGCCAATATGCAGTACCTGGTTCACCACTTCCTGTTCTGAGCTGATTACCATGTTCTTTATAAAACAATGGATTAAAAAGTTCATTAGGGTCATATTTAGAAACAATTTGTTTTACCTCTTGAGCTTGGGTAGAGTTAATAAATAGTAAAGAAAGTGCAAGAATAGAAAGTGTTTTCTTCAACATAATGAATTGATTATTAAGTTCTTTATTTCATAGACTCAAGTAATTCTTTTGCTTTGGTTTTATACCATTGTTCTTCAATTGAAGTTGGTACTTGTTTAATCGTTGTATTTAAAATTGAAATGGATAAATCTGCTCTTCCAATTTTCTTATACGCAACAGCAAGATCAACATTGTTAACTATCAAAGCAGGATCAAAAGTACGGGCTTTTTCATATAAATCGATAGCTTCCGTTAGAGATGCTTTTGGAATATCCTTGGCAAATAACTTTAGGCCAGCTTTTGCAGCGGGATTCAAGGACGATAACTCATCATGCCATTTTCCAAGTAAGTGTAAGGACTTGGGATCATTTGGGTTAATCTGTATGGCTTTGTTTGCGAAATTCCAAATATCCTTGGTGCCATTTAGTTTTTCTTTAATCGGTTTGGCATTCATTAAAGCACTCAGCACAAGTCCCATTATATAGTTCGACGATGCACTTAAAGAATCTGACGTATAAGCGGAATTGGCAAATTTGCTTGCATTGATATAGAAAGGTTGTTTTTCATCCTCTTTGGCTTGAGCATTTCCCAAATAAAGGGTAAGCTCAGCACACCTAACCAATACTTCAAGATTAGATGAATCTCCAAGAAGATATTGTTGATACAATTTTAACGACTCTTCAGTCTTTAATTTTTTATCCGCTAATTTGGCTTGTGTTAAGATTGAGTTATCCTGACCAAGACTACTTCCGACTATTGTAAACATAAAAACCGTCACAAACAATCTACGCATCATATTGTATAGTTTTTTTCAAACTCTATTCCCACTTGGCCTTGAAACCCCTCAATGGGTGCATTATGTTTTACTATATTGACTTGAATTCTATTCATTAATGGATAAACAGATTTAATCCGTTCTGAAATGCGAATCGCTAGGTTCTCAAGTAGCTGAGTTGGAATTGAAAACTCTTCTTTTAGTAATGAAAAGACAATACTATAATCAATGGAATCATTAAGCGTAATAGTGGTCGTCTGTATATCAATGTTCATGGATAGATTTATGCTAAACTCAGTACCTACTTTTCTTTCTAAATCATGTATTCCATGATATCCATAGAGTATAATATCTTTTAGAAATATTTTCATCGTTATTTGATATTGATTTGTTTAGTCTGAAGCCAATACTTAATAAATGATTCATCAGACGAGGTTGGTGGATTGAATGGATGATTTAATCTGTAATTTATATACTCTTGCGTAGAGATATCAAATAGAAATATTTCAGCGATACGTTTGTTTTCTTCCTCACTTATTAAGGTGATTAAAAATTGGTTAGCTGTTATCCAATCAGCTGATTCTACCATTTGAGCAGGCCCATTAAACATTAACTCTTTTCTTTCTCCACCAATTTCACCTAGTACCACCTGTTGATCAACTTCCTCCTCTGAAAATAGCTTTGCTGTTTTAATTTTACTTGTTGAATCTATTTGTACTAGTCGGTTACCGTATGACAAAAAATCTATGTACTTTTTTTTATTAGGAGACAGTGAAAATAAGGTTGAAAAAAGGCTTTTCGTTTTTTCAAGAGAATCAACTGATTTCATGTCGTTGAAATGAAGCACTACACCAGATGATTCAAAGTTTTTTATTTGAAACCCGGTATCCGTAGTATGATAAAATTTAATCCATGTGCTGAGATTAGGTGGCAATGGAGTTGTATTTATTGTATCCCCTTCTGAAATATCATTAATAACTATAGATGAATTATTCGCTAGGTTGTTTTTATTTGATCCACATGATAGAATACATTCAAATAAGAATAAAACGAAAAATAATCTACTGATTTTCATTTATAAATGTTAAACTCCAAAAAACAAATAAGCGATACCTATTGCTGTTAAAATGCCAACAAGATCTGCCAATAGCATACTCGGAATAGCATAACGAGTATTCTTGATTCCAATGGATCCAAAATATACAGCCACTACATAAAACGTCGTATCACTACTTCCTTGAAAAATACCAGCTAACCGACCGGCAAAAGAATCTGCACCATACGTATTCATGGTATCAATCATCATTGCTCTAGCTCCGCTTCCACTCAGTGGCTTCATGATTGCAGTTGGTAAGGCAGAAACAAAATTCGTGTCAAATCCAAAACTGGAAAAAAGCTTTACTAGTCCACCTGTGATCATCTCAAATGCACCTGAACTTCTTAAGACACTAATGGCAACCAACATGGCAACTAGGTAAGGAATTATTTTTATAGCAATTTCAAATCCTCCTTTTGCCCCTTCTATGAAAGATTCAAAAACATTGACCTTTTTATAAATACCTCCAACTAAAAAAACACAGAATATTAATAAGATAAGTCCATTACTTAATACCGTTGAAAATTGTTCTATCCCTTGTTGATTAAGAAAAATTTTTAAATAGGCGATAAGGAGTCCAATAAGTATAGATATACCCAGTATCCAACCAATCATAACGGGTTGAAAAAGGTTAATCTTTTGTCTATATGAAACAATAGAAAGCGCTGCGATGGTTGCTGCAAACGTAGCAATCATGCATGGAATGAATATATCAGTTGGGTTTAAAGCTGGAGGTGTAACAGAAGCCCTCATGGCAATGATGCTTATTGGAACGAGTGTAAGTCCGGATGCATGCAACACCAAAAACATGATTTGTGCATTACTTGCTGTTTCTTTATTTGGATTTAATGTTTGGAGACTATCCATGGCTTTTAATCCAAATGGAGTTGCGGCATTATCTAATCCAAGCAAATTGGCCGAAAAATTCATCATCATATGGCCCATGGCAGGATGTTTCGGCGGGACTTCAGGGAAGAGTCGACTAAAAAAAGGTCCAACAATCCGAGAAAGAAAACGAATGGCACCTGCTTTTTCACCAATATTCATAAATCCAAGGAAAAGGGTCATTACCCCAATTAGTTTAAAGGATAGGTCTACGCTATCTCCGGCCGACTTAAATATCCCGTCGGTAATGGTCTTAAAAATAAGAACGTCGCCTGTAACAATCCATTTAAACAAGGCAATAACAAAAGCCAAAACAAAAAAACCAAACCAAATAAAATTTAATGCCATAAGAAAGAATATTCTAATTTTTATATCAAGTTGACAAACAATCTTCCAATACAGCTAATCGTAGTATCTTTGCAGCGCAAAAAATACAAGATATGGCATTACAAGCTGGAATTGTCGGTTTACCAAATGTAGGAAAATCAACCCTATTTAACGCACTTAGCAATGCAAAAGCACAAGCTGCTAATTTCCCATTTTGTACTATCGAACCTAATATCGGAGTGATTACCGTTCCTGATGATCGATTAATCGAATTGGAGAAGTTGGTTAAACCTCAACGTGTTGTACCTACTACAGTTGAAATTGTTGACATTGCCGGATTAGTAAAGGGTGCTAGCAAAGGTGAAGGGCTTGGTAATCAATTTTTGGGGAACATTCGAAGTACTGATGCCATTATACATGTATTACGTTGTTTTGAAGATGACAATGTTATTCATGTAGACGGAGACGTAAATCCAGTTCGTGATAAGGAGATTATTGATACTGAACTCCAATTAAAAGACTTAGAGAGTGTAGATAAAAAGTTATCTAAGAATGAAAAAAATGCTAAAACTGGAGATCGTGAACTGCTTCGTGGGATTGAAATACTGAAGGCATTAAAGGCACATCTTGAAGCTGGTAAAAATGCGAGAGCCTTTGAAGTAAGCAAAGAAGATTCAGATGCACATATTGCTGATATGTTTTTGCTTACCATGAAACCTGTTATCTATGTATGTAATGTAGATGAAAAGAGTGTGGTTAAAGGCAATGACTTTACTAATAAAGTAAAAGAAGCTATTCAACACGAACAGGCAGAAATATTATTTGTGAGTGCAGAGATTGAAAGTGAAATATCCGTCATGGAAAGTTATGATGATCGAATAATGTTTCTTGATGATCTTGGATTATCTGAAAGTGGAGTTGTTCGTTTAATCAGATCCACTTATAAAATCTTGAATTTGGCCACCTATTTTACAGCGGGCGTTCAGGAAGTCAGGGCATGGACCATAACTAAGGGTATGTTAGCGCCTCAAGCTGCAGCAGTTATCCATACAGACTTTGAAAAAGGATTTATTAGAGCTGAAGTGATAGGTTACACTGATTTCGTTGCATTAGGATCAGAAGCAGCATGTAAAGAAGCTGGTAAAATGGCTGTACAAGGAAAAGATTATTTAGTGCAAGATGGAGATATCATGCATTTTAGGTTTGCCGTATAATTCAAACCATAACGTCAATAAAAAAGGAGATCAAAACATGATCTCCTTTTTTATTATTCAACATTTAATATTTTATTGGGGCAATAAGAGTTGATCAATTACATGATATACTCCATTAATAGCATGTCGATCTATTGCAGTAATGTTTGACATGGTAGGATTACCAGCTCCTTTTACACCTGCGCTAGAGACAGTTAGTAAGCCAACTCCTGGGGGAGCAATAGCGGCTAGAAAACTTGGTATTACTGTTTCGTCATTTGGTAAATTTGCGGCGAATGCTCTATTGAGTAGTATATGGTTAGCAATAATTGCACCAAGAGTACCTTTTGGATTATCTAGGTATTGCAATGATGATGGGTCAACTGGCAAATTATTATAGGCCAATAGATTCATGAATGCTTGATTAGAAGGAGCAAAAATGGTAAAGTTAGCTAGTGGGTTTGCTAAATAATCTTGGAAACGACTTCCTTCTGGTACACCAGCATCAGCGGTTAAGATAGCTGCTACAAGGTATTGCATGTCTGCATCCCTTGCCATGGTATCTAATAATACTCTTGAAGGAGGTGCTACTACCCTAGCTACAACATGAATAACACCATTGGCAGTAGCTACATCTGAGGCTATTACAGGTATATTGTTAAGCCATAGCTGTGATCCTCTTTTTGACGGGAAACTGCTAAACCTTACCAATGGATTGGTATTCGGCGCAGGGATTACAAAAGAAGTAACCATTTGCACATTAGGAAAGGTTGTGGGAATTGCAGCAGATGTAACCTTTTGACCTGGTATGATATGATACTGAATAATGCTTGCTACAACAGGTGCAGGTAAATTTTCTATAGCCACTAATGGAATTCCGGACTGTATGAATGCTTCATCATTTGGAGCAAATACTGTAAATACATTTGATTTATTGGAAACGGCTTCCATTAATCCAGATTTTATAACTGCCGCTTTTAGAATCGAAAAATCTGGATTTGTATTGAGTACATCCCCAATGGTGCTACCTGTTGGCACTACAACTTCATTTGGTATTGGTTGAGGAAGTTCTTTATTACAAGAGGTAGTGAATACCATTACAAACAATGATATCGGCAATGCCATCTTGAGAGTTGAAAATATTTTTTTCATGTGCTAACGTTTTGAGTTTAGATTCAGTTTCAATTAATAGATGTTATATCCTATGGCAACATAATATATACCACCAATTGATGGGTTTGCTAATGCATTGATATAATATTGATTCAATAGGTTCGTTGCGCCTATTCTAATTCCAGAACGGATTTTAGGCAGCTTGTAACTTACTTGTGCATCAAGATTATGGAATGCAGGAACATTTCCGTTTGCAAGATCACTTTCATAGTAGAAATCTGACTGCCAACGGTAAGCTATGTTAAAGCCAATTTTCTTGCTTTTCCCTATTCCATTGTTTCCAAACGTAAAGTTTGTTCTGTATTTAGGCGAATTGAAATAAGCAATATAACCATCAGGAACATTAGCTAAAACATCAGATGAAACATTCGCTGTTGTATAGAATCCACCTCCAAGTCTGTATTCTAAACCTAATCCCCAACCACTTGATTTTACTAACGTTGGAGAATTGGTTGGTACAGATATTATTCTGCGTGTTGAAGATGATAAAATATCTAGCGGTGATGGATTAGCTGTAGTAGATTGAGCTACGAGTATTCTAGTTATAAAATCTTGGTAAGTTGATTTATATGCATACACGTCTATCAAAAGTTTTGATTGTGCAACTAAGCCTTTATAGCCAACCTCAAATGATGTAACTGATTCAGGTTTAAAATCATTAAATGTTTGTGGGGTAAGTCTACCTTGACCAAGTTCATTAACTGAATATATTTGATTGGTGTTGAAATGATAGTAGTTTCTCATTTGTGGAATACCACCAATTAATGTTGCACCTCCTACTGAAAGATTAATCCATTGTTGTTGAACAGATGGGAATCGATACGCTTGTTGATAAGAGAAACGAAGGTGATTGTCTTTGGCTAATTTAACCAATGCTGTTGCTCTTGGAGTAAACCTTCCTTTGAAGTTTGAATTTTTATCATATCTACCAGAGAATGTGAACTTCAATTTATCTTCAAATATTGCCTTAGTAGCTTGGAGGTAAGCTCCATATTCATTAATTGGAATTTTATTAGCAGAATCGGCAAATAATGTTCCTTGTGAGTTTAAGACAAATCTTCTGAAATTTCCGCCTACTAGAACTTCAGCAAATTTTCCAGTTAATGAACTCAAATTATATTGTCCATCAAGTACGTATAGATTTGTTTTATCAATTAATCCAGCACCACCCTTTGAAATAGCAATATCTTTTAATGAATTATATGCGGAATTAAAAGCAGCAGAACCTGCAGCAGGACGACCATTATCAGCAATAGAGCGTGATAATGTATGTGCATCATTAGAGCTCATACCACTCAATAAACTGTTTAGGTATGTCATACCATATTCTGTATACCATTGTGGTGACGGTTTCCACATTTCATTGAATACCCTAGATGCAATAGTTACGTTATAAGAGTGACCAGCATTTTCTTGTGAAGTATATCCTCTCAGCATCCAATTTTTATGCTTAAGTTCCAATTTGTATTGACCCATATTGAAACCTATTAAAGAATAGCGATCACTTCCGGTATATACTGTGTTACCAGAACCATTATGTCCTGAAAGTATCGCTTCTACCGAATGTGTTAATTTATAATTTAACGAAAATCCAAATTTCAAATTTTTGGTAATAGGGTCAATGACTTCTTTCTCTGTATACCCTGTTCTGGATACAAAATTTGGCTTTGAAGTTAAACCTGCAATGTAAGGCGCTAAAAATGGTGCTTGTTGTGCTATACCATTAAGAACCTGATTGAGATCAACAGATGTTTCATCTCCATATACATTTAGTCCATCGTAATTTGGATCGGTTCCTCGTGTTCCATCAATAAGTTTACCAAGATTAGCATTAGTTCTGTTTACATTTCTTTGATCATTTGCATACCAATCTTTCCCTTGAACCATACCTGCCGTAATCTTAAAGGCAAAACGTTCAGATAATTTTTTAGCATATCGAATATCCCAATTGTTATACGTTGAACGATCTCTATACTTTCCATCCACATTCATCACACCAGCTCTTGTTTGAAATGAAAGTCCTTGATACTTGAATGGATCTTTGCTGTTAATCAATAAAGTACCATTCATACCACCTGGGCCATACAATGCAGATGAGGCACCCTGAAGGAGTTCCATATTGTCAACATCTAATTCACTCAATCCAATTATACTTCCAATAGAGAAATTCAAACCAGGGGCTTGATTGTCCATTCCATCTACGATTTGGGTAAAACGAGTATTACCACTACCACCAAACCCACGACTAGTAACAGTCTTAAAGGTTAAACTTGAAGTCGTTAAATCAATTCCTTTTAATGAATTGACCATATCAAAATAATCAACGGTGGAAGAGTTTTTTATGGCTGTCGAATTAATTCGCTCAATTGATACCGGAGACTCTAAAATTCGAGTGGGGGTTTTTGTAGCTGAAATAACTACTTCCTCACCAAGCGTTGATCTTGAATTCAATGAAACTGCTGCAAGCTCTCCTGCTGAAGACACTGAAACTTCTTTAAATTCAAAGCCAGTAGATGAGAAAATCAAGGTAATTGGAAATTTACTGGATGCCGGTAAATTGAGTTTAAAATTACCCTTAGGATCAGTGTAAGTACCCTGATTTGAGCTTTTAACAACAACTGAAACTGATGCAAGTGATTCACCATCAGAAGCGCTCTTAACATGCCCAGTAATTACTGAGTTTTGAGCACTTGCAATAGTTGGTAGTATTAATTGAATCAATACTATGAGGGATAATAATCTTTTCATAAGCAATCGTTTTGGTCAAATTTTAATCAAATTATGGATTGTTCTATATATAAAAAAATTTAACCCTTAAAATGAGCTTGAAATATGGTAAAAATTGGCAATATGATGAACCATAGGTAATTTAGTGTTATGAATAGCTATACTTTCCCAAATCAAACGTCCTTTTACTCAGGAAAAGTAAGGGATGTCTATACAATTAATGACAACTATTTGGTAATGGTAGCTAGTGATAGGATTTCAGCCTTTGATGTTATTCTTCCTCGCCCTATTCCATTTAAGGGCCAAGTATTGAATCAGATTGCCTCCTATATGCTTCAACAAACGAAGGATATTTGTCCAAATTGGTTAATCGATGTACCGGCACCAAATGTATCCATTGGCTATAAATGTGAACCGTTTAAAATCGAAATGGTAGTAAGAGGAAATTTAGTTGGGCATTCCTGGAGAACATATCAATCAGGTGAAAGGTATTTGTGCGGACAACAAATGCCAGATGGACTGAAAGAAAATGACTTTTTTCCTGAACCCTTAATTACCCCTTCAACTAAAGCCTCAGCTGGACATGATGAGGATATCAGTGAAGAAGAAATAATTAAGCAAGGATTAGCCTCTGCAGCAGATTGGGAAGTTTTAAAAGACTACACACTTAAACTTTTTGCCAAAGGGAAAGAAATAGCCCAAAAAAGAGGCCTTATTTTAGCCGACACTAAATATGAGTTTGGGAAATTAAATGGTCGAATTTGTTTAATGGATGAAATACACACCCCTGATTCATCAAGGTATTTTTATCTTGATGGATTTGAAGAGAGACTAACAAAAGGTGAAAAGCAACTTCAACTGAGCAAAGAATTTGTCAGAGAGTGGCTTATTCAACATAATTTCATGGGTAAAGATGGACAAACTGTTCCTGAAATGACAGATGAATGGATTCAAACAATTTCGAATCGATATATAGAGCTCTATGAAAAAATAATCGGCGAGTCTTTCATTGGTGAGTCCCTTACACATGACCAAACCGAAATACAAATCATAAATGCACTTGAAAAACTGAGTGCGCTATAATTTCCTTCCTATTTAGAAAGGTTTTGCATTCTGTTCCTGGACTTATTAAAAATATTCCTTCCTTTATCGATTCCTTTACGGAGAAGCTTTTGTTGCTCAGGATCTAAATGAATAAAATCTCTGCATTCAATACTACAGGTGCCTTCGTATTCTTGTTTACAGTCATCACATTGAATAAACAATAAGTGGCAGCTGCTATTAAGGCAATTGACATGTGTGTCACATTTATTTCCACAGATATGGCAAGTAGAGATAATATCAGGAGTAATTCGTTCGCCAAGACGTTCATCAAAAACGAAGTTTTTTCCAATGAACTTATTGTCGAGTGATAATTCATTCACTTGATTTATATAATTTATGATTCCACCTTCTAAATGAAAAACATTTTTGAAGCCATTATGCAACATCCATGCACTAGCTTTTTCACATCGAATCCCACCTGTGCAATACATAATTATGTTTTTGTCTTTTTCAGCATCTAGCATATTCACTGCCATAGGTAACTGTTCCCTAAATGTATCACTAGGAATTTCAATTGCATCCTTAAATCTCCCTACTTCATACTCATAGTGATTTCTCATATCAATTACTAGTGTACTAGAATCATTAACCATTTCATTGAATTCCTGCGCATTAACATATCCTCCTTTATTATGTACAGAAAAGTTTGGATCATCAATACCGTCTGCCACGATCTTATTACGAACTTTAATGTCCAATACATAAAAGGAGTTATTAGAGTCCTCTACAGCTTTATTAAGGCGAAGATTATTTAATGCTGGTTCGCTATAAATAAAATCTTTCAGTGCATTGAATTGTGAAACAGGACAATTAATCTGGGCATTAATACCTTCCTCGGCTATATATATCCTACCCATCACTCCGATTGAATTCAAATATGCATACCATTTATTTCTAAATGATAGAGGGTCATTAATTTGGAAATAGCAGTAAAAGGATAGTGTATTACGGGGAATACCGTCGTTTTGTACAATTTCTTTCAATTGTTTTCTCGACACCCTGTTGTGAAGTGTTGACATAAAATTTTAATTTCTATTTAAAATAGGAATCCTGGTTGCAGGCCAGGCAAAATTCCATAAACAGTGCAAAGATAATCAATGCAGTTTATTTGGTGTTAATAGTCAGTAAATAAGTTTGAGAACCCCTTGATACCGATACGAATTCCATAAGAAGTACGGACATTTGGTTGAAATCCAACAATGTAATCAACCCTGAAAAATTTGAGGATATTATCAATGCCAGAAAAAATCTCAGTATAATGTTTGTCTTTGTTTATATAAATGGTATTCGAACCCACTATAAGTTGAGTGTTCAATTTTTTTACTAAAGGAATTTTATTAGTTATCAACCCATTTAATGCATACTCAACAAATAAGGCATAATAATTATGAGCATTAGTTGAATAAGCATAAAATGGAGCTATTTGAAAACTCTCTAAATATGGAGCAGCTTGTTTAGTTCGATTACCTGCAAGATGATTGAAGTCTGGGTATTCAAGTGATGAAGAATTGATGAACCCTCCTGTTTTAAATTTAAAGCGAATATCACCAGCAAGCTTCATCTTAATTATATCCGATATTGATACGTTCCAACGATCATAATCTACTGTACTATTAAGCAAATGCTTGATTCCTTTTTTGTATTCAAAAGTAAATACAGGAGCGTTTGAGTTAACTGTAAACGATTTGTCGGGCAGCTCTATTTGATAGGAATTAGGAATGAAACGAATCATGAATCCAGCAGAAACTGCATTGTGCTTCCGCATAGTTGGGAGATTCGATTCTATTGCAAAATTTGGGGTTAAATTCTTATAAATTGATGAATCACCCCATAGACGTATTTCAGTCATATTCTTTAATGGAATACGTTGTTGAAAATCGAAAAAAGGTTGAATGGTTAATCCAGGAAAGGTTTCTTTTTTATAAGCAATATGGAAAAAATTTGCTTCATATATTTTCAGATAATTATATCCCTTAAGCAATGTAGAAGCAGTATTCATCAGTTTAGATACAGGATTTCCATTGTTGAATTGATATACTTTTTTTCCGAAATTGATATCTAATTCACTGAGCGACTTTTTATTAAAAGACAGTGTAGTATATATAAAAGGATTTAGATGGCGATTGGATGTGCCATATCGAATAACAGGTGTTATTTTTATCGATGCAAATGAATATTTTTTTGTTGTGTATGTAGTGGCTAATTGAGCAGCCCACCCTTCTACAGTATTGTAACTTATTGATCTAATGGCCGAATTATATTGAAATGATGATTTTGAAGATCTATAGTCAAATGTCTGACCATTTAATAGTAAGCCAGATAACGTTATTTTATTTTGTATTTTATCTAAAGAATCTAGATAATGAGGATTCTGTCTCAATTGCTCCAAAGAATCTTTTTTTCGATAATCGTTAACTTCTTTTGACATTAAAGGTATTGGTCGAATTGAATCCCAATATGAACTACTTTTTTTTGTGGCATTGTTATCATATTTAAGTAATGTTCTTCCAAAATGAATGTGATCAAAATCTTCATTAATCCTATATGAAGAAAAAAGGGTTATAAAATATCCATCGGCATCAAATCCCATAAAATTTACTTCTGGAAAAATAGATTGAGTTGATATTGTCCAAATGTCTTTTGCGTATTCCGTATAGAGTTGTTCGATGGTTATTTTGTTTGCAAACTCAAGTTGTGATTCTTTTGTTAGTTCAAGCTTTAATGAATGGATGACCCATTCATCTTCAACAATTTGTATAAATCCTTTAAATAGAGGTTCCCACTTTCTCTTAGGAATGACCTCTATTTTATTAATGATTTTACCATTTTCAAAAAAAGCACCTAGGTACTTATATTCATAAAAATTGAATGCCCCATCTGCAATGGGTGAAATGAAACCTCGTGGATTCAATGATGCAGATAGCATGACATTGTTTTCATAAAATGAAATAATTTGTGGATTGCTGAACCCCAGTCCATCCGATTGTCCGCTAACTTTAGTCGACTTTATATTTATTCTTAATTTATCCTTTTTACGATATAGGATATCAGCAATGGTTTCCGACAAAAAGATCGTCTTTTGTTTAGAAGTGTCGCCATCTTCAAAATCAATACGTTGACCGAAAAAAACGTTTGGAAATTTCTTTAATTCTATCAATCCTTTGATATATACATCACACCTTGAAGAATCTATTGCCTGTTTATGAAACTCACGTCTCTCTATAGCCTTTTTTATAATTTGATTGGCTGGATTTTGATTCGAAGAAGTCACTATAACTTCTTGAAGTGCAATTTCATTTACTGACATAACAATATCAAGCTTAAGTCCAGCAGTTGTAACGTCTACATTTCTCCTAAACGACCTAAACCCTATATGATTAAATAAGAGAGTATGATTTCCTATTGGCAAATTGATACTATACTCACCTTTACTATTAGACAAGGTTGAAATAGAAGCACCTTCTGCCTTTATTGTACAAAATGGAATTGGATTATTATCTGCTGAGGATATAGTTCCATATACCTTTTGTGCATTGGAATTAAACCCCTGAAACAATAAAAAAATTAAAAAAACTATTCGGGAAACCGACATGAAAAGATTTAATACAAAAAGAAAATTAACTATGACTTCTTTACCAATACCATAAGCGATTGACCTGTTAGAGCTGAAATACCTGCTGTTAGACCACCTATTAATGAGGTAATTAAAATGAGGAGGTATGGATTATCTCTTTTAATAATAAGCAACGATATTCTATGGGCTAAAATATGATTATTGGATATACTAATAATAAATGCCATTAAACCCCAGAATAAAGCCACAGCAATGAAAACTGATAAAAAGGACAACAATTTAGATTGCTTAAAGAAAATTCCTGATATAAATCCTGCTAAGGAAATAGACCACCAAGGGAGTACTAAACCCATTGAAAAAGCTACTATTGCTGTTACTATTATTGAAATAAAAAATTTCATAATCTACGTATCATTAGTTGTTACTGAAATGAATTTTCCACTTAACTCTATCGTCTAAAAAATCATTGGTGTTCATTACCCATAAAGGATAGTATTTACCAGCGGTCCAAGTATCTATAAAATTATCATAATAAAAACTACCTGGGTTCCCACTTTGTCCACCCGGATACACCCCATAAGCCTGTGTTGGTGTTGTCAATTCTACAATCATACGCCAACTTGGTCCATGATCATGCTGAGTAGCATTAACTATTCCTACACCTCCCCCATTCATTAAGCCAGTTCGAGCAAAAGGCATGGTGTTTGTTTTTAACAAATGATAGATGGTGGTATTCTTGTACTTACCCCACTCCAATTTATCTTCTTGTTCAAGCTGATTCAAGTGTGCAGATGCTTTTTTCCAAGCACTTGTTACCTGCATCGATAACGTTTCTAATTCAGGTGTATTGATGTCATCGATGAACTTAAAGGCATTATTTTTTTTGATTCCCTCTAGTAGGATAAATCTTTCTGGCTCAATTACAGGTACAGAACCTTTACTCAGATCATCATGAAATACATTTACTTCTAGTGAATCCCACCAGGCATTAAAACATAAGGGGCCTTTTTCAGCTGGATCGTTAGATAAATTCCATGAAGAAACAATATTCAAATAATCAAGTTCTTTGGCAGTTAACTTCGTTCTATCAATATGCTCCAATAAAATTGGACGGGCTTCTTCAGCGAATACATTGTAGTTATTATTTTGTAAACTCATCATATCCTGAGCAGTAGCATTGAATAAGGATTCTAATTTACGGTTGATCGTGATGGCTCTATATACTTCATAACTTCCAGGAATAAAATATGGATAGGTGGAGTCTGCAGGACGCTGATTTGCACTGCTCAAATAACCCTGAATGGGGTTTACACTATGTGGATTCTGGTCTTTGGGAATATAACCTTTCCACATATAGCTACTATCTGTACCTGGCATTACAAACAAACCTTGGTCTTTCCAACGAAGTGGAAAATTAGCTTGTTGCCATAATGCTATATCACCTGACTTAGAGGCAAAAATCATATTTTGTCCGGGTACGTTGAAATAGCCAATTGCTTCAAAATAATCATTGTAGTTCTTAGCTCGATTAAGCAATAACCACATCTTTAAAATATTAGATGAATCATGTGCTACCCAACGAAGAGCATATGCTTGATCTTTAGACAGGTCAGTTTTAAAACTCTTATCATAAACTACTGGACCAAAAATGGTATAGGCAACGGTATCTAGAACAGTAGTTTTATTCTTGACTTTTATTAATTCTATGCGTTGATTCGATTTCTTCCATTGATTGTTGAACCAATATTCTTCTTTCGCATCATCTTTGAATTTAATTTGATAATAATCCTTAACGTCTCTCCCAGCATTTGTAAATCCAAATGCAATACTGTCATTAAATCCAATAACTATTCCTGGGATGCCCGGAAACGTAACACCATAAGAATTGTAAGCTGGTGTATGAATCTGCATTTCATACCATATAGAAGGTAAAGTCAACCCTAGGTGAGGATCATTACATAATATCGGTTTACCACTTTTTGTTTTTGATCCAGCCAATACCCAGTTATTACTACCATTTGAAGGATTCGGTTTAAATTCTTCGGCTAAATGAATCGTATCATTTCGTTTATAATAAAGTGAGTCAACTGTGCTTGGCGGGGTTAGCTGTTCTTGCTGACCTGCATATACTGTACCCTTTGGTATAACAGGATAAAGAGAATCAGGAATATCAGAATAAAGAATACGAAAATTTTCTTCTCCTAACACTTTTAGTGCATTGGTGAATTCAAAATCTCGATCATATCCAGCTAAATTATTGGTCATTTGCTTGGTGAACAATGCTGTTTTTAAATTCGTCCAATGTTCAGGTTCATAGCCGAGTAATTTATATTCAATAGGAAGTTGACTTTTATTTAAGTGATCGATGTATGAATTTATGCCTGCAGTATATGCATCAATAGCACTTTTTGTAGTCGGATCTTTTTCCATTTCCGCAAGCGCATTTTCAGCAGCAAATACCATTCCAATTCGTCTTTGCGTTTTATCAAAATTAATCGCCTTATCTCCTACTATTTCGCTTATCCTACCAGCTGCTGCATGGGTTTGAAATTCCATTTGCCATAATCTAAATTTAGCATGGATATACCCTTGAACGAAATAGGCATCATTTTCTTGTTCAGCAAAAATGTGAGGTACTAGGCGGTCGTCAAAGTAAACATCAGCACTACCTTGTAGACCTTCAAACTTAAGGTTTGCATTATAATTTATATTTTTTGGTTCTGCATTTTGCCATATGCCTTCTTGAACACTCAAAAATTGACCAAGCGGAAGAGGTAGCATTATTCTAGTGCCAAGGACAAATAGAATTGCTGTATTCAATAAAAGAAATAATATGAACTGTATGTATTTCATAACTATTGTTGTCACTTAAAGATAAACATTATAATTGATCTCAATCTTTGAAAAATAGTAGTTCTTCATTCCAATTTAGTTCGGGGAACCTATCTGATAATGACTTAATCGATATATAAGTTTTTTCTCTAAATTTTTTATGTTCAAGTGAATTGGGATGCATTGGACGATGCCTGAGTGCATTATGAATTTGCTCAATGTCTTTAAAAATTTCTCGGCTTTTTCCATCAATGCATGAGGTGCTAAATTTTTCCCATACATAATTTGTAGCCAAGTAATTAGGATGAACCATGTCTTCTGCATAAAACCGATAATCCCTCAAATCATCAATTACTAATTCGTATGAGGGGAAATAAAAACAATCAGGTAATAGAGAAACAATTTTTTCAATAGATAGCAGCAATACTGACTTACTTCGGTTATTTTCAACAAATCCTTCTTTTAAATGCCTGACCGGACTAACAGTGAACATGATTTTTAACCCCGGGTTAAAGACCCTAATCCGACTAATTAATGTTGTATATGAGTTTACCACATCATCAATAGAAAGCATTTTCTTTGTAAATAAGTCTGCAGGTGCTTTATGACAGTTCGCAACAATTTCAGCATTAGATAATTGATAAATAAAAGCAGACCCAAATGTAATAATCAACCAATTAGCATCCTTCAGAAAGTGATGTCCGGTGTTGATTTGATTATTAATTTTTCCAAGTGCTTCTAATGAAGTGGGTTGACTTAATGACGAGTGGAAATCCCAATGATTCCATAACGTGTTTAATTCAAAAAGAGAAGAATCATCAATGTAACTCGAATCGATATAATAATTCAGTGCCTTGGCTATACTTATCGGGTTAAAAAGAATTCCGTTTGGATTTTGAAGCGTATTGAACTTAACCTGATTAAGTTTTGAAGTCATGTGTTCTGTAAAACAAGAACCCATGAGCATAATACGATCTGTAATCTTGATTTTAGGATTGATTTGTGAAGGATCAAGGGGCAAACGAAATTCCATACAACCTACTTTTTACTTTCAGATACCGGAAACATACGTTGTTTATTTGCTTCAAATAATATGATTCCTGTGGCAATACCAACATTGAAAGAATCAAATTTTCCTTGCATTGGTATGGTCAAACGTGTATCAGCTGATTTAGACAAATAAGGCTGTATACCCTTGTCTTCACTACCCATAATTATACAACATGGTGCTGTATAATCTAGATCAAATACTAACTTATCAGATTTCATTTCTGCTGTAAATACAGATATACCATTTAGGTGAAGAGTATCCACTGCTTTTAATAGACTGTTTACCCTACACACAATTATTTTTTGAAGCGCTCCCGCAGATGATTTTACAGCTTCTTCATTCAAGGCGCCAATACCTTTATCTGGGATAATCATAATTTGTGCGCCACAACATATAGCGGTTCTTGCAATGGCACCAATATTTCTAACATCAGTTATGCCATCAAGCATTACAAAAAGTGGAATAGAGCCATTTTGAACAATTAGGTCGATAGATTCTTGCAGGTCATAATAATCAATTAAACTATTGATTGCTATAACACCTTGATGATTAGCTCTTGTAAGCGAATGAAGTTTTTCAATAGGAACAGCATTTATAGGCACTTGCATTTTCTGTGCCAATACTTTTATTTCATCTATGCCTTCACCACCAATATTTTTTTGAATGAAAATTCGTTCCAATTGCTTTCCATCTCTTAATGCTTCGAGTACTGGTTGTCTGCCGATAATATTTGTTGATCTAGACATTTATTTTGATTCGGTTTCTAAAAACATGATTTTCATTTTCAAAATTGACGCTACAGTGATTGAATCTGTAATTTCAAAATCTAAGACCTTCTGATAAGCTTCAGAAAAGGATAGTTTAATTATATCTAGCTTTTCTGTTTCTTCAGGCTCTGCCTCTCCTATCATTAGATCTCTTGCAAGATACACTATTGATAATTCATCAGAAACGGAATTAGACAAATGCATTTCAAGTATTTTTTCCCATGAATTAGCCCTTAAGCCCGTTTCTTCCTTCAATTCTCGAATAGCACTTTCTAATGGATCTATTCCTAATGGCCCACCACCTTCGGGGATTTCAATTGAATATTTATCAATTGGAAAACGATATTGCCCAATCAGATAAATATTTCCTTCATTGTCTATTGGCACTACCCCAATGGCTATATTCTTAAAATGAACTTTACCATAAATACCTTTTGACCCACCTGGTGTGATTACATCATATTCAGTAACCTTTATCCAAGGATTATCGTATTGATTTTTTTCGTTTAGTATTGTCCAGTTGTTTAATTGGTTTTTCATGGCTATATTAAAAAAAGAAACCCTCGGTTAAATGAGGGTTTCTGCTATAATTATGTGAAAAATTATTTGATTTTAAATGCTGATTTTACTTTATCTACAAAGTCTAATTTTTCCCAAGTGAAAAGTTCTACTTCAACAACTTTCTTACCCCCACCAGGTATGTCAAATGATTTTTTTACAATTTCATTTTTACGACCCATGTGTCCGTAAGCAGCTGTCTCCTGATATATTGGGTTGCGTAATTTCAATCTAGTTTCAATTGCATAAGGCCTCATGTCGAAAAGCTTTTCAACACGTGATGCAATCTCACCATCAGTTAAGGAAACTTTTGATGTTCCATAGGTATCTACGAAAATACCCATTGGCTTTGCTACACCAATTGCATAAGATACTTGTACCAAAATTTCATCAGCAACACCAGCAGCTACCATATTTTTTGCAATATGGCGAGCAGCGTAAGCAGCACTTCTATCTACTTTCGAAGGATCTTTACCGCTGAATGCTCCACCACCATGAGCGCCTTTACCACCATAGGTATCAACGATTATTTTGCGACCAGTTAATCCAGTATCTCCATGGGGTCCACCAATTACAAATTTTCCAGTTGGATTAATATGATACTTGATATCGCTATTGAAAAGTTTTTGAACTTCCTTTTTACTTTTTGCTTTTACTCTAGGAATGACAATATTGATGATGTCTTTCTTAATTTGATCTAGCATTTTTTGATCATTCTTATTGAAATCGTCATGTTGTGTTGATACAACAATAGCATCAATGCGAATTGGTCTGTCGTTATCATCATACTCGATGGTTACTTGACTCTTTGCATCAGGCCTTAAGTAAGGCATTTTTGATTTCTTTTCCCTTCTGATATCTGCTAATTCGATAAGAATTTTATGGGCTAAATCTAATGCTAATGGCATTAAATTCTCCGTTTCATTTGTGGCATAACCAAACATCATGCCTTGATCTCCTGCACCTTGGTCTTCCTTCTTCTTTCTTTCTACACCACGATTTATATCTGCAGATTGTTCATGTATTGCTGATAAAATACCACATGAATTTGCCTCAAACATATACTCACTCTTGGTATAACCAATCTTTGCAATTACATCACGGGCGATTTTTTGAACATCCAATGTGCAATTGGCTTTAACTTCTCCAGCCAATACGACTTGACCAGTTGTAACTAAGGTTTCACAAGCTACTTTCGCCATGGGGTCGAAAGCCAAAAAGTTGTCAATTAATGCGTCTGAAATTTGATCTGCTACTTTATCCGGATGTCCTTCCGAAACACTTTCTGATGTAAATAAATAAGGCATATGGTTAATTTATGCTGTAAAGATATTAAAAATCAAAGTTTTGAGTAAACTACACGCAATTTCATTTTTTTAGATGAATGATTTCCACCTCCTAGTACCACACTACCTGTTGCTAGACTATTTTGGGACAAGGTTAAATAAAGGTCATTATATCGTACTGTTTTGGGGGCGGAAAGCTTAATTGGCATATTAGGTACATTCCTAGTAATGATACTTTGAACATAACGAGTTAGATTCATATCATAATGAGCGATAGGCTTTGTGTTTTCAAAATTATATTTACGAAAGCCTCCAAAAGTTGTGTTATCATAGTTCCCGTTGACAAAACCATCTGCAAAGAATGGGTAAAATGAATTCAATGTAGTGTCGTAAATCTCTGGGTACATGTATAAGGGAGCATAAAATATGCTTGAATTAGAACCAGGAGTTTGTGCTTCATCCATACTCAACTGTGCTAAATGAATCATTACATTTCCCTTTTTTGACTTAAATTCATTCAAACCAGGAATACGCAACATACTATACGTACCTGGTGCTGCTTGAATGTATACTAAGCTATCGCCACCAGGTTTTGTACCTAAATGCTGAACTAATTCACTTCCTGTGTAGTTTCGTTCAATATGATTTACACTAGCTGACAAAGCTCCGGTGTTGTTGAACTTGAAATTCTTAGCTGAAGTATCTTGTTTACCATTTTTTGTATACCGATAATAAAAACGTAAATAAGTTGCTGTATCAGCAATAGCGAAACTCATTAACCCGTTTGCTGATGCACCAATACCTGAAGTTTCGGGCACAATAGCAAACCCTTTAAAATAATTTCGAAATAGAGAATCATTTTTGTACGGAGTTAATCCTGCTGTATCAATTTTTAATAATTCATTTCCAAAATCATTGTTCAATCTAATTCTTAATTGATTACTTGTTCTCTCTCTGCTTGTTATAAGTGAATCATCTAATGATGAAGGTGAAAATTGTTTAGAGCCGATCACTTGTGAATAAGCAACAACTTTATTGGTCTGATAAGCTGAATCTGATTTTAAGGTTTCAGTTATTTTGTTAACAGTAACTGATTGAACCGCGTTGGTATCGCCAAAAGAGAATTTATATTTGAGGCAAAGTACTACAGAGTCTAGATATAAGCTATCCGGAATATTTTCAAATTTGAAAGGATAACCAGGGGGTTTCAATTCAAGAAAAATAGATGCCTTTGTTGTTCCGAATTGAGGATTATGGGATATGTATCCAAGTACATATTGTCCAACATCCCCTACTTGGTCTCTTGATAACCTAGGTATCAATGAGTCTGGACTGAAGCTATTGTTAGCCACAACTTCAAATGTGGTATCAAAAGTATGTACATTATCAATTTCTGGAATTAAATCAGCTCCAATATCAGTACTCTTGATTTTAGTACAAAAAGAGAAGAATGAAACAACAATAAAAAGAGAAAAGATATTCAGGAATTTACAATAACTCACGTACGATTTTTTATGCGTTTTGGCAATACATTTACTTGCTTGCAAGGTCGTTATACAATTGTAAATACTCTGTTAAATCGGATTCAGGATTATAAGCAATCACTTTCTTTCCTTTTGGCTTTGAAAATGCATCAAGCAATTTTTTATCCACTTCACTGTCGCCAAATGAAATGGCGTCAGCATATGTAGCAGCTCCTTTGAAAATAGAGAAATTATTTGAGCCTGAATAGGGTTCAAGATCTTTATCCTTAATACTGGCATTTATAAGGGCCAATTTATTAAAATCAGCACCAAGAGACTCTTCAAATGTATTTTGACCTATTGTATATAAAATTTTACTGTTGCTAAAAACTGGCTCTTTCTTGTATGCAGTTTTTAAAAATAATGGCACTAAGCCTGTCATCCAACCACTACAGTGAATAATATCAGGAGGCCAACCAAATTTCTTAACCGTTTCTAAAGCGCCCTTACAAAAGAAAATTGATCGAATACCATTATCATCGTACCATTTTTCATTTTCATCTTGAAAGACAAATTTACGCTTGAACATGTCTTCGTTATCTAAAAAATAGACCTGTAATCTTGCATTTGGAAGAGAAGCTACTTTAATTTGTAGTGGATAATCATCATTTTCGATGGTAATGTTAATTCCAGAAAGTCTAACCACTTCGTGTAACCTGTGGCGTCTTTCATTTATTGTACCAAATCGAGGCATGATGCACCTGACTTCAAAATTGGAATCATTTGCTTTAATGGCTAGCCGGTTGACAAGCTCCGAGAACTCAGTGAGCTCTAGATAAGGAGACATTTCGTTGGCTATAAAGAGAATTCTTTTCTTTGTGACCATTTTGTTGAATTAAAAAAGCAATGAAAGTGTGCAAAAATAAGGAATTTTAACTGAATTGCCCTGTTATTGTAGTATCTATATATGGATGCTTTAGCATAAATCCTTGAAAAACAGACTTCCATAAATAACCATTTGGCTAACTTTACCCAAGAAAACCATTTAAAAACGAATGTTGACCCGTAATCTTTCAAGCATAATAAAATTCATCATATTCCTATCTTTGGGAGTATTTCTTATTTGGATAACAACACGAACATTATCTGCAAAGGAGCTTGATGAGGTTAAAAACCTGATTATTACGGCCAATCCCCTGGTAGTTATACCCTGCTTAGTGATTGTTATCTTAAGCCATTACATTAGAGCAATACGTTGGAAAATGCTCATAGCCCCACTTTCCTATTCACCCAAAAACAGCAATGTATTTTTTGCTGTAATTATTGGTTTTTTCTTCAATCTTTTATTTCCTAGGCTGGGTGAATTAATGAAATGTACTATGTTAGGTAAACATGAAAAAATACCTGTAAATCAATTGATTGGAACAATGGTTGCAGAAAGAATCGTAGATGTAATCTGTCTTATTCTTGTTATTAGCCTTACCATCGCATCTCAGTTTAATGTTGTTGGAGCATACGCAAAAGAATTATGGGATACATTCCTTCAAAAAATAACATTTGATCTTCGTCAACTCACTTTTTATATTTTATCTTTTTTGTTATTAGGAGTCTTCATAGTATGGTTATTCAAGAAAATAGCATCGAAAAAGCTAATCGAAAAAATCAAAACCCTTTTACTGGGGGCCACAGAAGGACTAATGAGCATACGTCATTTGAAAAATAAGCCATTATTCTTCCTCTATACATTCCTGATTTGGTTTTTATATTTATCAAGCATAAAAATTGGCTTCTTAGCACTGACTGAATTAACTGACATGGGTTGGATTCCATCATTAACTATCCTAACCTTTGGTAGTTTTGCAATGATTGTGACACAAGGAGGGATTGGAGCTTATCAATTGGCCGTTCAAAAAACCCTTGGTTTTTATGGAATCGGCCAAGTAGTTGGATTAGCATTTGGATGGCTTATATGGTCGTTGCAAACAGTTCTACTTATTATTTTGGGTCCAATTTCAATGGGATTAATGTCAATTTTAAATAATAAAAAAAATAAAGCATCATGATTTTGTCTGACATTTTAAACGACCTACACATTACAAACCAACATCAAGGAACTTCTACCGGTTTATCTTGGCTTCAAGGCGGAAAAGAAACCTTATCCTCCTTTTCTCCTGTTGATGGCAAACTAATTGGATCAATCAATACTACAACAGATGATGAGTATAACAAAGTTGTTGAATCTTCATTACACGCATTCGCTACGTGGAGAAATTGGCCAGCTGCTAAACGAGGTGATATTGTAAGACAAATTGGTAACACACTGAGAAGTAAAAAATCAAGTTTAGGACAGCTTGTTAGCTATGAAATGGGAAAAAGCTTGCAAGAAGGCCTTGGTGAGGTACAAGAGATGATTGACATATGTGATTTTGCAACAGGTTTATCTCGACAACTATATGGCATGACTACTCAAAGTGAGCGCCCTGGTCATAGAATGTATGAACAATGGCATCCATTGGGGGTAGTTGGTATTATTACAGCTTTTAATTTTCCAGTTGCTGTATGGAGCTGGAATGCCATGATTGCCTTGGTTTGTGGCAATGTATGCATCTGGAAGCCCTCAGAAAAAACACCCTTAACGGCAATTGCTTGTCAAGAGATAATAAAAGATGTCTTAACAGAAAATAACATTCCTGAAGGAGTAATCTCACTGGTAAATGGAGACAAACATATTGGCGAATTGATGGCTAATGATTCTCGAATTGCACTCGTATCGGCTACAGGATCAACTCAAATGGGTAAATCAGTAGGGGTGGCCGTTGCATCGAGGTTTGGAAAATCATTATTGGAGCTGGGTGGTAATAATGCCATTATCATCACAGAGGATGCAGATTTGAATATAGCCCTTAATGCAGCTGTATTTGGCGCTGTAGGCACCGCTGGACAACGGTGTACAACGACCAGAAGATTAATTATTCATGAGAGTATCTATGAACAGTTCAAAGCACAACTTGCACATGCGTATGGACAAATTAAAATTGGTAACCCATTAGATCAAGAAAACCATATGGGGCCACTGATAGATAAAGCTGCTGTGGCTCAATATCAGCATACAATTAAGGCAATCACTGAACAAGGCGGGACGTTTATCATCGAAGGTGGAGTACTTGAAGGTCTAGCATTTGAAAGTGGCTGTTATGTAAAACCTTGCATTGCGGAGGTTCAGTCCTCTATCGAAATTGCGAAAAAAGAAACCTTTGCCCCAATCCTGTATTTAATGAAATATAATACACTTGAAGAAGCTGTTTCAATACAAAACAGTGTACCCCAAGGTCTATCATCATCAATTATGACATTAAACCTTAGAAAAGCAGAATACTTTCTTTCAACCAACGGAAGTGACTGCGGAATAGCCAATGTAAATATTGGAACCAGTGGTGCTGAAATAGGTGGAGCATTTGGTGGTGAAAAAGAAACGGGAGGCGGAAGAGAAAGCGGAAGTGATTCTTGGAAAGCATATATGAGGAGACAATCTGTTACAATCAACTACAGCAATACACTCCCACTTGCACAGGGTATTAATTTCAAGTTGTAAAATTTCCTTAAATGATATTTTCTCATAAACATAAATTTTCAAAAAGGTTACCTTGCACATTCAATATATAAGATGAAAAAAGTATTTTTTAGCATTGTACTAGCGTTACTCATTTTAACACAGCATACATCATTTGCTCAAAATAATACGCTCTCCAATCAACGAAATTGGCAACTTACTGATTTTACATCATCTAGTTACTATGGTATAAGTTTGGATAAAGCTTATACTACTATTTTACCTACATTAAAACCCAAACGAAAGATAATAGTAGCCGTAATTGATTCTGGTGTTGACACCCTTCACGAAGACCTCAAATCCATATTATGGAAAAACAAAAATGAAATACCAGGTAATCGAATTGATGATGACCATAATGGATACGTTGACGATATATATGGATGGAATTTTATTGGTGGTAGAGACGGAAAGAATGTAACAAAAGATAGTTATGAAGGAGCAAGGGTTTATTATAAGTATAAGAAGTTATTCGATGGTAAATCTATTGAAGAAAATTCATTGAACAACGATCAGCTAACAGCCTTTAAAAACTACAAGAAAGCCAAAGAAATTCTTGAAATACAAGCGAAAGAAGCATCGATGTATGTCATGATCTTGAAAGATGTCGTTACGAAATTACCCATCGCTGACAGTATTTTGAAAAACTCTCTTGGAAAAAAAACGTATACGGGAGATGAATTAGAAAATTTTAAAGCAGTTAGTGCAGATGAAATAAAGTCTAAAAAAGCTATGTTGGGTATTTTTCAACAAACAAGACAAATGGATCAACCCAATAGCTTTGTATTGAAAGAACTTTTAGATTTTTACGAACAGGAAAAGTCAAAAATGAATGCTGTAGAAAAAGAACCAGTTGATTATCGTAATCCAATTGTTCAAGACAATTATGATGATGTAAACGATCGATACTATGGCAACAATGATGTGATGGCAACTGGGGCAGAACATGGAACACATGTTGCTGGAATCATAGCTGCTGACAGAAAAAATGCTACTGGCATTAATGGCATTGCCAACAATGTAGAGATCATGATGATTAGGGCAGTCCCTGATGGTGATGAACACGATAAGGATATAGCTAATGCCATTCACTATGCAGTTGACAATGGTGCATGGGTAGTTAATATGAGTTTTGGAAAAGGGTTTTCTCCAGAAAAAAAATGGGTTGATGAAGCTGTGAAATACGCTGAATCTAAGGGTGTCTTACTCATTCACGCAGCTGGGAATGATGATAAAAACATTGATATCGAGGATAATTTTCCTTCGCGAAACATAAACAATGATACCTTAAACATTGCATCTAACTGGATCAATGTAGGCGCAAGTGGTCCAACATTAGCTGAGCTTAAAGCATCTTTTTCTAACTATGGGAAAAGAGAAGTTTCTGTATTTGCACCAGGGGTTGACATCTACTCTACTCTTCCTGGCATTAATGTGTATGGTAGTATGGATGGAACCAGCATGGCGGCACCGGTTGTTTCAGGTATTGCTGCTTTGATTTTATCCTATTATCCTGAACTTTCAGCTTCTCAGGTAAAAAATATCATTGAAAAATCTGCAGTGAAAATTAATTCTACCATAGTTGTCAAAGAAGGCGATGACGATCGCACCATACAATTATCTGACATTTCAGTTTCAGGTGGAATCGCTAATGCATATGAAGCATTATTGTTAGCACAAACCATTAAAGGAGAACGTAAAGCAGTAACCATATCAGAAAGCAAAAAGGCAAAGCTGGCAAAATAGTAATCAATGAGTGTTCCCAACTTGGTTCATCCTCCATTTTTCAATGGATATGTCTCACTGGTTGAACCAGGAGAGATTAAACAATTACTTAGCTCTTCATTAGTTGACATAAAGAATGATTTATCTAGTTTATCTAATGTAGACTTAAGTTATAGGTATCAAGAAGGAAAATGGGACATTGCTACGCTTCTCAGACATGCTATTGATGCTGAATTAATCTTTTCCTTTAGGGCATTGTCTATTGCCCGAAATACCATTTCTTCTATAACTAGTTTCGATGAGAATGAATATGCAAAAGCATCAGAGTACACTTATACGTTTGAGCAATTACGCGATGAGTTTCTAAATGCTCGAAAAGGAAGCATCTTGTTATTCAACAGCTTCAATGAAGAATGGCTTCAGCGCATGGGGACGACAGATATGGGCGATCAACTATCTATCACCTCAATAGGATACATCTTAATTGGGCACTGGTTACACCACAAGGAAGTACTTCAGAAGAAGTATGGAATTAATATGTAAGGATTAATTAGCGCTTACTAATAATCCTTGCTTGATCATATCCTCTATTATTTGGCAGGTTTCATTGATGTATACATCCTTTGAAATACTGTTAATCCATTGTTTTCTTCTTTCAAGTTTATCGTTGTCTGAAATCAACTTTTTTTCATCTTCGTTGAGCATAGCAACCTCAAGGTCCTTTTGCGAATTGTTCATTTCATCAATTCGTTTAAATGCGTCACGAATATGCTTTTGATCTTCTCTGTATTTAGTTAGCTGTAATGAATATTCTTTATCATTTGTTTTTTCGATAAGATCTGAAATTTCATGAATCGCAGTGAATGATGAATTAGCTTGAACACGTTCAAGACTTTTGTTTATAAGTTGATCAAGATTATATGTAGGAGGAGTTTTAACATAAAATGCCTTTTGAATTTCATCCCACGGCATTGCATCTGGATTATCTTTCTCCCTATACTTTAAACTTTCATACTGATCAGGAAGTATAATGTTTGGAGTAACACCTTTTAACTGAGTTGATCCACCATTGATGCGATAAAATTTTTGTAAAGTCAACTTAATAGTCCCTAGTTCCACTTTTTCTTTGCTTAACAAAGAACTTGCTTCGGGTTCTAGTTCAATGTTACGTTGTACAGTTCCCTTTCCATACGTCGAAGTACTTCCAATTACAACACCTCTCCCGTAATCCTGCATAGCTGCTGCAAATATTTCAGATGCAGATGCAGAGAATTCATTTACCATAACAGCTAACGGCCCATCATATAACACCGTACGATCTCGATCTCTTAATACTGTAGGGTTGCCTTCCCTATCTTTAACTTGCACAATAGGTCCTTCAGGAATAAAATACCCTGCAATTTGGACAACATCATATAAGGATCCTCCACCATTATTACGAAGATCCATAATTATACCATCTACATTTTGTTCTTTCAGTTTAATAATTTCCTTTGCAACATCTTGGGCAGATCGACGACCATTAGGGCTTTCCCAATCAGCATAAAATTCAGGAAGATAGATATACCCTATTTTTTTGTCACCTTCTTTAACTACAGCGCTTTTCGCGTATGTTTCATCCAATATAACTTCATCGCGAATCATGGACACAATTTTAATCGTACCATCTGATTTCTTTATAGTTAAACGAACTTCAGTACCCTTCTTGCCGCGAATTAATTTAACTGCCTCTGTCGTTTCAAAGCCTGCAAGATCGACTGGCTCTGCATTTCCTTGTGCTACTTTTAATACTTGATCTCCCACGACGAGTTGTTGAGATTTCCAAGCTGGTAATCCTGCTACTATAGTAGCAATTCGAATTGCGCCTTCATCTGATTTTAGCGATGCGCCAATACCATAAAATCGGCCACTCATTTGTTCGTTAAATGATCTTTTTTCAATGGGTGGGAAAAAAGTAGTGTGTGGATCCATTGTGTTGGTAATAACATTGACTAAAATTTCAAATCGATCATCTGGCTGTATTTTATTCAAAAGCCTTTCGAAGTTTCTTGAAATGATGGAACTTACTTTTTTCCTTGATTCTGCTTCTAGCACTTCGTCAGATTTATATGCACTATCTGTTTTTGAGAGCAGATTACGCTGATCAATTAAATCTGAGTAACGCTCTAGTGTTAAGTATTTCAGTCTTTTCCTCCATGCATCAACTCGTGCATTCTCATTCTTAGGAAAGTCTAATTTATCGGCATCAGTAATAATTGACTCATCGATATCGAACTTGAATGGTTTTTTTAATAATTCGGGATATAGCTCAGATGCTTGTTTTACCCTTTTTGTAAAAATCTGTTCAGCTGCATAAAAAAACTGAAAATCGGAACCGTGCAATTCGTCATCTATAGACAACTCATATTTTTTTAACTCCTTTATATCTGATGCAAGGAAAATGTCTTTGTCGGAATCCAATGATTCTAAGTATTTCTTAAATATTTGCTTAGAGAAATTATCATCAATCTTTTTGGGATTAAAATGAGCCTGTTCTAACATTTCAGCCACCTGCGTAAAAATGAGTTTGAATTTATCTGGAGGATTTCCAAATCCAGAAGAATTGAATGCAATTAACGATCCAGTAACTAAAAACAACAACACAATGGGCAATGATCTTTTACTGAACATAAAGTGTAAAATTTTTGATGACATATTCAAATGTAATAGTTTTTGCGGAGTGCAAAAATTACAACATTAGTCATTGAACCCAAAATAATGTTAAGAATTATAAGTGGAGAAAGAGGGAGGATGATGGGTCTCGAACCCACGACCTTCTGAACCACAATCAGATGCTCTAACCAACTGAGCTACAACCTCCATAATTATCAGAATGCGAATTTACATGAAATCTTAACTCCTTCAAAATCGATTTTATGAACAATTTTCATTAACCTAACTTCGCACAAATTATTTAGATGAATTTTTGGATTTTCTTAATACCAATTATATCTGCTTTTATAGGTTGGTTTACCAACTGGATAGCCATAAAAATGCTATTTCACCCAAAAGAACCTAAAAAAATACTAGGTATTACATTTCATGGTATTTTCCCCAAAAGGCAACGTCAATTTGCTGAAAAACTGGGTATTTTAGTCAGTACAGAGCTAATTTCATTTTCTGAGATTGAAGAAAAGATCACCAATCCTGAAAATATTAAAAAATTACTCCCACTGGTTGAAGATAGAATTGATGACTTTCTCAGAACACGACTTAGTGAGGCATTTCCCATTATCTCCATGTTTATTGGTGAAAGCACAATAGGACAACTTAAGGGGATTTTTTTAAAGGAATTAGAGTCAATGTTCCCTGATTTGATAAAATCGTATATGAAAAACATCGAGTCTCAATTAGACTTACAGAAAATAGTAACCGAAAAAGTATATGGATTTTCGAGTGACAAGATGGAAATGATACTAAATCAAATCATGTCAAAAGAATTTAGGTTTGTAGAAATAATAGGTGGAGTACTAGGACTAATAATTGGAATTTTTCAAGTCTTATTAACCCTAATAATGCAGTAAACCACTTTCATCGAGTTTCACTATTCTCCATTTTTTTCACATCTCAACCCTTTATTAATTACTTAACATTATTCATTCCCCGAAAGTTATACCTCAAAAAAACATCCAATAAAAAAAGAATTTCATGTACAAATCACTTCTTTCCTTTTTATTTCTTCTAACAAGTCTATATTCATTTTCTCAGATACCCTCAGGAGGAAACAGACCAGCGATGAACCCTCAGAACACGAACATGGGAAGATTCTATGGTCGCATTGTTGATTCCAAAACCAATAAAGCGATTGAGGCATCGTCGGTACAATTGATTCAAAATAAGTTTGATACTGCAACAAAGAAGAAGAAAGACGTCATCATATCTGGCCAACTTACTAAGTCGAATGGTGATTTTAGTTTAGAGAATTTGCCTGTAATGGGACAATTTAAACTCAAGATTACTGCCATTGGTTACTTGACTCTTGAACAACCTGTAAAGTTTGACTTGAATATGAATGGTGGTGATTTCAGTAAAATGTTAAATAATATTGATGTTGATCTCGGAAATTTAAAATTATCGCTAGATGAAAAGCAACTTGAAGAGGTTAAAGTTGTGGGCAGTAAACCATTCATGCAAATGGGCGTAGATCGGAAAATCTTTAATATTGAAAAAAACTTAATTTCTACAGGACAAACCGCTACTGAATTAATGAAAAACATTCCTGGGGTGGATGTTGACATCGACGGAAATGTGTCACTTAGAAATGCCTCCCCTACTATATTTGTCGATGGTCGTCCAACAACCCTTACACTTGACCAAATACCTTCAGACGCAATTGAAAGTGTGGAATTGATCACCAATCCTTCAGCTAAGTTTGATGCTTCTGGAGGTATGTCGGGAATCATTAATATCGTTTTAAAGAAAAATCGCAAGGCGGGCTATAATGGAAACCTAAGAGCAGGTATAGACTCAAGAGCTAAACCAAATTTTGGAGGTGACTTGAATGTTAAACAAGAAAAAATAAATTTCTTTATCAGCTCAATGTTCAATCAACGAAAATCAATTGGAACAGGCAGTTCAACACGTGAGGAATTTATATCTACCCCATCTATTAAATATGTACAAAATAACAATCCATTAAGCCATGGATTTTTCACCTTTAATCGGATTGGTTTTGATTATTTTATCAACAACCGAAATACATTAACCATTTCAGAAAATTACGTAAAGGGTAAATTTGACAATTCTGATTTGCTTCATATTCAGACGGATACATTGTATACAAATGATATCCAATCAACTCTTTCTAATAGAACAACTAACAGTAGTTTTCAATTTGAAAATTTAGGATCAGCACTAGGCTTTAAACACTTATTCAGCAAAAAAGGCAAGGAATTAACGGCTGATTTAAATTTCAATCGCAGTAGGAATAACAGTAATGGTGGTTTTAACACCCAATATTACGATATGAGCAATACGCCTAAGGGCAATTTGATTGCTCAAAAACAAGAAGGAAAAGGGGGAAATGATTTTTATACTTTCCAAACAGATTATGTTAACCCTCTTACTGAAAAGTCTAAACTCGAGCTAGGATTTAGAGCGGCACTTCGAAAATTTGAAAGTAAAAATCTAAATTATTTATTTGACATTCCACTTCCATCGCTTAATGCAAATTACAAATACGATGACCGAGTAATTGCAGCTTATGCAACATATGGAAATGTGATAGGTACTAAAACAAGTTATCAACTTGGTTTACGTGCAGAAAGTTCGAAGTATAGTGGCACCCTAATCACCAATGGAAATAGCTTTGGAAACGACTATCCTATTAGCTTATTTCCTAGCTTAAACATTACACAACAAATTGACAAAACTCAAGATCTTCAATTCAGTATTGCTCGTAAAATTCAACGCCCTAACTTTTTCCAAATACTACCCTTCCTTGATTATTCAGACTCATTAAATATTAGCCGGGGTAATCCAGGGTTGAACCCAGAGTTTACTAACTCAATCGAAATGAACTATCAAAAAACCCTGAAGAAAGGAAATAGTATTTTGGTTTCAGCCTATTACAAAATAACAAACGACCTAATCACAAGAAGTCAAGTAAAAGAAGCTAGTGCTATTGCAGGAAAAGATGTTTTGATCAATACATTTATCAACGCAAATAATAGTAAAGCATATGGTGCTGAATTTACTGCTAAAAACCCTGTTACCAAATGGCTAGAGTTGACATCAAATCTTAATGTGTATAATTCAAGTATTAGTAGTACTACTGGTAACACTAGCATTAATAATTCAATTTGGAGTTTCTTTGCAAAAGTAAATGCCAACATCAAGCTTCCTTCTAAATTCACCCTACAATTAGCTTATGATTACCGAAGCAAATCCATTTTACCTCAAAGTGGAGGAAGTGGTTTTGGCCAAGGTAGTGGCGGTGGTCGTGGTGGCATGGGAGGCGGCGGTGGCTGGGGTGGTTTTGTTCAAACCTCTGCTCAAGGTTATATTAATCCTAACTATGGCTTAGAATTCGCCTTAAAAAAGGATTTCTTGAAGGAAAAAAGAGGTTCATTGACATTGAGTATGAGTGATGTACTCAAGACAAAGATATATGGCTCCTATTCCGAAGCATCTTATTTCACTCAAACGAATTCAAGAAGAAGAGATTGGCAGGTACTTCGACTAAACTTCAATTACCGATTTGGAAAGATTGATGCTAGCTTATTTAAACGTAAAAATGTGAAGACCGGAATGGATTCTATGCAAGAAGGTTCACAAATGCAGTAACTCTAGCTTTTGAGAAAAAGAATTATACTTTTTTACCTATCAACATAGGAACAAATGAAAATTCCTCAAATCGTTCTTCCTGAATAGTACCATCTTGACTTTTGGTTAAGCGAATCATACGTTGGTTCTCCCCTTCATTTAATGGAAGAACCATAATAGATCCAGGCTTCATCTGATTCAATAGCTTATTTGGTACGAAAGGAGCTGCTGCGGTGATTAATATCTTGTCGAATGGAGCATAGGTAGGAAGTCCTTCAAATCCATCTCCATAAAACGTGCGTATAAATGGGAATGACTTTAGGTATTCAAAAGATTTATTAGCATCAAATAATTTTTTTTGACGCTCAATGGTAAAGACCTTGGCTTTGAGTTCTCCTAAAATACAAGCTTGATAAGCACTACCCGTTCCGACTTCTAAAATTTTATCAAAGGGTTTAACCTGAAGAAGCTGCGTTTGATAGGCAACAGTGTAGGGATGAGAAATAGTTTGATCTTCACCAATTAAAAATGCCCTTTCTTCATATGCTTGTTTTTCAAAAGCAGAATCAAGAAAAAAGTGACGAGGAACATTCAACAAAGCGGTTAAAACCTGTTCATCCGTGATTCCTCTTTCACGAATTCCATCTACCATTTTTTGCCTCATTCCTTTGTGCAAATATGTATCTGATTTAGCACGCATGTAATTAAAACCTCCAGTAGAATTTTATTAATTTAGGGTATTGAAATTAAGGATTGAGATCTTTGATGATATTATCTATATGTCGACCTAAGTCTGCAAATTTAGCATCAAATTCATTAACAGTATTCAACTGACATTGAACGCTAAAATAAAACTTAATCTTTGGTTCAGTACCGGATGGTCTGCAACTGATTTTGCTTCCATCAACCAGAATAAATTGAAGTACGTTACTTTGAGGTAATTCAATGACAGAAACTTGTCCAGATTTTAAATCTTTTGCTTCTTGATTTTCATAATCATAAATGCCAACAACTTCTACTCCCCCAAGTGTTTTAGGTGGATTTAATCGGAAGCGTTGCATCATAGCTGCAATTTGTTCCTGACCATCACGACCTTTCTTTGTTATCGAAATCAAGTGTTCTCTAAACAAGCCATATTGAGTATAGAGTTCAATTAATTTAGAAAACAAACTTTTGCCAGCTTGCTTTTCATAAGCCGCCATTTCACATAAAAGAGCCACAGCACTTACAGCATCTTTGTCACGTAGTTGATTACCGATCATTAATCCGTATGACTCTTCTCCTCCAATAATATAATTTTCTGTTTCCTCTTTTTCTTTAATCAATTCTGCGATCCACTTGAAACCAGTCAAAACATTATAGCAGTTGATGTCGTTCTTTGCAGATATAACATCAATCATATCTGTCGTTACAATTGTTTTAACAACCATATCGTTTGGCCTTGCTAATCCTTTACTTTTCCTGGCTTCAATCATATAGTTGAACGCGAGGACAGCAGTTTGATTACCATTGAGAAGAATCCAATTTCCATGGTTATCTTTTACTCCAATACCTACTCTATCAGCATCGGGGTCTGTTCCTAGTAAAATATCTGCATCAAGAGAAGAAGCTTTTTTTAAGCCTAGACTCATTGCTTCACTTTCCTCAGGATTAGGATAAACAACGGTGGGGAAGTTACCATCAGGGGTAATTTGCTCTTCAACAAGATGAACATTCACAAATCCAAATTGCTTTAACACTTCTGGAACAAGTGTTATGCCAGTGCCATGAATTGGAGTGTATACAATTTTCAATTCTTTTTGAGCTTCAATCACATCAGGATAAACGCTAAGGCTTTTAACCATGCTGATATATTCCTTGTCAATATCATTGCCAATGAGATGTATATTATACTCTCCGCCAGTCCATTTGACCTCATCTATGGATGAAATTTTTTGTACTTCATTCATTACGTTTATATCATGCGGGGGAACCAACTGACCACCATCACTGAAATAAGCTTTATATCCGTTGTATTCTTTTGGATTATGAGAGGCAGTGCAGACAACACCACCTTGGCATTTTAAATGTCGAATGGTGAACGACAGTTCAGGTGTTGGGCGCAATGATTCAAAAAGGTAGACTTGAATTCCATTTGCAGCCATAACATTGGCGGTAACTTCAGCGAAAAATCGACTGTTATTTCTACTATCATGCGCAATGGCTACGCGAACTTGTTGATTTGGGAAGAACTGGATAAGATAATTAGCGAAACCTTGAGTGGCGATTCCTATAGTGTATTTATTTACTCGATTTGTTCCAACACCCATAATTCCACGCAATCCACCCGTACCAAACTCAAGCTCTTTATAGAACGCCTCTACTAATTCATTTTCATTAGTTTGTTGAAGTTCACGTATGATTAATTTAGTGTTTTCATCATACGAACCGTTTAGCCATTGATCTACCTTTTTTTGTATAATTTCTTCCATACACCAAAGATTTTTACAAACATAATGAAGGTGGAGGTAAATGCAATTAACTTAAGTAGTTAATTTGCATAAGAAATGGAATAGCATTTAGATTACAAATGGATTAGAATTATCCTCTTTGAAAAACATAAATAGTATATTTTTCTTCACTCTTATAAGCATACTCCTAAACACCACAGGTTTTAGTCAGGTAACAGGTAATTCAGCATTGGATTCTGTTAAACATCAAGACATTCGCTTTCCTACTCAAAAAAAGATCATTTTAGGAGGTTTACAAGTAGCGCTATGGGGTGGTTCATTTTATTCATTGAATAAAGCTTGGTACGCAAACTATCCTAAGACAAAATTCCACACATTTAATGATTGGAGAGAATGGAAGCGCATGGACAAAGCTGGACACATGTGGACAACCTATTCCATTAGTGAGCATACCGCTAACTTATGGCGATGGGCAGGTACTGAACGTAAAAAAGCGGCCATCATTGGAAGTGTAAGTGCTATAGCTTATTCAAGTGTTGTGGAGGTACTTGATGGATTTTCAGGTAAATGGGGATTTAGTCCAACTGATGTCATGGCCAACTTATCTGGCACAGGAGTTTTTATGGCACAATCACTGCTATGGGATCAGCAACGTATAAGGATCAAATTGTCCTATCATCCAGTCAACTATGGTGATTTAAATGATCGAGCAAATCAATTATTTGGAACAGGAGATATTGAAAAAATGTTGAAGGATTATAATGGACAAACCTATTGGGCGAGCATTAATATACATTCTTTCTTTCCAAAAAGTAATTTTCCCCCATGGCTTAATCTTGCATTAGGGTATGGCGCAGAAACAATGTTGGGAGGATACGAAAACACGTGGTACGATGATAACGGGAATTATATAAACCGAAAAGATATACTTCGGCAAAGAAAATATTTTATTTCGGCAGATATTGATTTGACGAAAATCAAAACCCGAAACAAGGTACTAAAGACTGCATTCTCAATGATGAATGTGTTGAAAATACCAGCACCTGCTATACAATTCAACTCGAGGGGAAAGATGCGGTTTCACCCACTATATTATTAACCTGTTTAGATGATATGCAATCTTGAGTTAATCTAGAAAAGCACCAATTATTTTTTCATCACTAACCTCCACAGAAATATGATCTTGTAATGTGCTGGCTAATGAAATACCAACATAATCAGCATGAACAGGAAAAGTCTTATAGCTTCGTTCAACTAACGTCAACGTTTCTATCTTTCTAGGTAAAATCTTCAATATTGGAATCATTGCATAAAGGAGTGTTTTACCACTATTGATTACATCATCAACTAAGATTACTACTTGGTCCTTAAGTGTGTCCAAATCATTAATCTCACAATGAAGGGGCTCCTTTTTGTTTAATTTAACCTCAATTAAGTTAATCTGCATTGACGAGTGGCGTTCTAAGGTTTGTTTCAATTGCTTAGCGACAATTAAACCGTTGTTCATTATTCCAGCTAAAAATATCACTTTTTCTTCTCGATTATTTTCGATGATCTCAAAAGCCATTCTAGTAAGCTTCATTTCAGCTAGATGAGCTGACAGTATATATTCTTTATCCATAAATCTCTTGTTTTAAATGGTATACATCATGTAATTTAGCAATTGTAACTCAACCGTATGGAAATTTTACAACAAATTCTATTTCTCGTATCTATTGCCGTTTCAATAGGTTTATTTTACAAAAAAATAAAACAGATTAGACGTAATATCTTTCTTGGTCAACCTGAACTGATAAATGATCATTACGCAAAACGATGGAAAAATGTTCTGCTATTAGCTTTTGGTCAGAAAAAAATGTTTAAAAATCCAACAGTAGCTTTTTTGCACCTTTTCGTTTACCTAGGCTTCATTATTATAAACATCGAGATACTCGAAATTATAATTGATGGACTAACTGGAAGTCATCGCATTTTTGCTCCATACATTCCTGCCCTATATTCATTCTTGATTAATTCATTTGAATTTCTAGCTGCTTCAGTTATCATAGTTTGCTTAATCTTCTTAATCAGACGTAATATCCTTCCTATTTTACGATTCAAATCAGCTGATTTAAAAGGATGGCCAACTAAAGATGCTAATTTGATTCTGCTTGTTGAAATTATATTAATGTCCTTGTTTCTAACTATGAATGCAGCAGACTCTATTTTACAGCAAGCAAACCAAGAACCATATTCTCTTCACAAAACTAGTCCATTTTTAATTTCATCCTATGTTAGTATTCTTTTTTCAGGATGGCCTACTCATATGTTGATTATCCTAGAAAGAATATGTTGGTGGTTACATATACTCGGTATTTTTGTTTTTCTTAATTATTTGCCTTGGTCTAAACACTTACATATTCTACTTGCCTTTCCAAATGCGTTTTATGCTAGATTAACGCCTCAAGGAAAACTACATAATATGCATTCTGTTCAACAAGAGGTTTTATATTCATTTCAGCCTGAACTCGCTCCTACTTCATCAGAAGCAGTCAGCCATATTAAGTTTGGGGCTAAAGACATTCCCGATCTAAGTTGGAAAAATATATTAGATGCCTATACCTGTACTGAATGTGGACGATGTTCAAGCGCATGTCCTGCAAACCAAACGGGGAAATTGCTATCTCCTAGAAAAATCATGATGAACACACGTGATAGAGCTGAGGAGATTGGAAAAAACATTGACAAAAACGGAAGTTTTAGGGACGATTCAAAATCATTATTATTTGATTATATCAAAGAAGAAGAACTAAGGGCATGTACTACTTGTAATGCCTGTGTGGAAGCATGTCCTGTGAGTATTAATCCATTAGACATCATCATTCAATTAAGAAGATATCTTGTGATGGAACAGAGCAGTGCACCTTCAGAGTGGACGGCCATGTTTACGAATGTAGAGAACAATTTTGCACCTTGGAAATTTTCTCCAGACAACAGAATAAACTGGACAAAAGAATCAGAGGGGTGATTGTATATAAAAAATGATAGTATTAAACAGCATAAAAAGTAAAGCATGAAAATACCGGTAATGGCGGATGAAAAAGCACAAGGCAGAGATCCGGAATTGTTATTCTGGGTTGGATGTGCAGGAAGTTTTGATCAGCGAGTACAAAAAATTACCAAAGCCTTTGCTACTATATTAGACAAGGTTGGAATTCATTATGCAATACTTGGATCTGAAGAAATGTGTACTGGAGATCCTGTTAGAAGAGCCGGCAACGAGTTTATGTTTCAAATGATGGCCTATCAAAATATTAATTTACTAAACCAGTACCAAGTCAAAAAAATTGTTACGGCCTGCCCACATTGTTTTAACACGTTAAAAAACGAATACCCAGAATTAGGAGGAAATTATGAAGTTATTCATCATACCCAATTACTTCAATCGCTTATAGATGAAGGAAAAATTGTTGTTAACGATTCAGGGCCTTTTAAAGGAAAAAAAATAACCTACCACGATTCATGTTATTTAGGAAGAAGCAATAATATTTACGAAGCCCCAAGAAAAGTATTAGAAGCATTAGATGGCGAATTGGTTGAAATGAAACGTTGCAAAAAAAATGGATTGTGCTGCGGAGCAGGTGGAGCGCAGATGTTTAAAGAGGAAGAAAAAGGAGATCAACGTATAAACCTTGAACGTTCCAATGAAGCAATCAAGACCAATGCATCAATCATTGCATCTGCTTGTCCTTTTTGTAATACAATGATGACTGATGGAATTAAGCTGAATGAAAAAGAATCTGAAATCGAAGTGATGGATATAGCAGAATTAATAGCAAAATCAATATGATGAATTTATCATTTAAAGAATTAATCCCGGCTGATTTTAGTGATGCTTCAAGAGTATGGATATATCAGTCAAGTCGACTTTTCACTCTATCTGAAGCACTATCCATAGAAGATACACTTAACCAGTTTGCTGCAAATTGGAAATCCCACCAATATCCAGTTAAAGGGTTTGCTACCCTATTTTTTGGACAATGCATTGTATTAATGGCTGATGAAACCATGTCTGAGGTTAGTGGATGCAGTACCGATAGTTCAGTTCGACTA
>CANGBH010000015.1 GCA_947451935.1 Chitinophagaceae bacterium | reverse complement strand
ATACGGCACGTGATGCGGCCACAGTTTAGTATCAATTATAAACCTGATTTAGTTAAGAAGTATTATTATCGGGAACAAGTAAATAAAGCGGGAAACACTATGTTGTTTTCTACCTTAGATGGAGGAATATTTAGTCCATTTTCTGCAGGAGAGAACGGTGGGATGAGTTTTGGCTTGGATAATAATTTGGAAATGAAAGTGAGGTCTAAGAAAGATACAGGTGATGCAAAATTGAAAAAAGTAAAACTCTTAGACGGTTTTGGTATTTCTGGGTCATATAATATGTTGGCAGATTCGTTCAAACTTTCATCCTTTAATATATATGCTCGTAGTAATTTGTTTGAAAAAATAAACATTACTGCTAATGCTACTATGGATCCATATAAAGTTGATCCAACAAGTGGTTTTAGAACCGATCATTATGTATGGGAGGGAGGTAAATTCAATCCAGGAAAAATTGTACGAGGCAACTTGAATATGTCGACTAGCTTGAAAAGTAGCAAAGGCGATGATAAGAAAAAGCAATTACAAAAAACAGGGGATGATGAGCAGGATAATTTGACCAATGATCAAATGCAACAGCAATTGGATTATATCCGAAGAAATCCATCAGAGTTTACTGATTTTAGCGTTCCTTGGACACTTACCTTTTCCTATTCATTAAGTTTTGCGAAGTTGTTGCAACGCGATTATACCTATAAAACTCAGCTTACCTCAAGTTTTAATTTTAATGGTGATTTCAGTTTGACCAAGAAATGGAAGTTTGGTGCGAACGGTTTTTATGATATCAAAACGATGAAACTTCAGTCACTTACTACGTTTATATCTCGCGACTTGCATTGTTGGCAGATGTCTATCAATGTTACGCCTGTTGGCCGCTATAAGTTTTTCAATGTGACCATCAATCCGAAATCCGGATTGTTACGCGATCTAAAAATCAACCGCACTCGTTATTTCTATACGAACTAGTTTTACTGTATTTACTCACTACTCTCTACTCACGTCTCACGTCTAACGTCTCACTACTCACTACTCTCTACTCTCTACTCACATCTCACGTCTATTTTCTAACGTCTAACGTCTCACTCATTCTAGCAATTTCACTCCACATCAACTCAAAAACAAATTGCTTCATTTCACTGTAGTTATTGAATTGTGTTGGTTCTACTGGGGGTAAAAATTTCATGTGTACTTTCCCGGGCCAAAAGAAAAAAGCTTTATCTGAAGGAAGCATTTCTTTGGTGCCATGAATGACTGCCGGTATAATGGCTTTGCCGGTTTCAAAGGATAGCCTGAAGGCTCCGTCATGAAATGATTTTAACGGATCATTTGTTTTGTTTCTAGTTCCTTCTGGATAGATGCACATATGCATTCCTAGGTCAAGTACCCACTTCATTTGTTGATAGCTTTCTTTCCTGCTTGTTTCAGATTTTCGATCTAGTAAAATGGAGCCTCGTTTGTAGATGATGCCAAACAACGGAATTTTCGACATTTCAATTTTTGCAATGGTTTTGTTCGCGCCGGGTATACGTGGAGAGGTGATGGTTACATCAATCAATGAATTGTGGTTACATGCTACGATGTAATTTTTATTTTTTTCGAAATGTTCTGTTCCTTTTACCACTAATCGAATTCCGGCAAGTGGGTAGAACATGTCCATCCAAAAACGGCAAATTTGGATGAACCAAGCTGTTCTCTTTGGTTCTTTTATCATTCCAATGGCCCATGCAGGGATGAGTACTATAAACATTGTTCCAATGAACATGAGTCCGCCCCAAATTGTATATAATTTTCCAAGTATATTCTTCACCATAGATTACGATTCAGTTATTTGCCAATCAATCGGATCCAGTCTGTTTTTCATGAGGTATTCATTGGTTTTTGAAAAGTGCTTACAGCCTAAAAATCCTTTATGTGCGGAGAGAGGTGACGGATGAGGGGCTAGTAGAACTAGGTGTTTGGTGGTGTCTATCAACTTGAGTTTTTCTTTGGCGAAATTACCCCAAAGGAGGAATACGAGGTGTTCTTTATTTTGGGATAACAGTTCTATGACTTTATTCGTAAAGTTATGCCATCCAATGCCTGCATGACTGTTGGCTAGGTCTGCTTTGACGGTAAGGGCTGCATTGAGTAAGAAAACCCCTTGTTTTGCCCAGGCTTCCAGATTGCCATAGTTTCTAGGCATTTTAACACCGAGGTCAGCTTCAATTTCCTTGTACATGTTGAGTAATGATGGGGGAGGTTTTATTCCTTTTGGCACCGAAAAGCTCAATCCGTGAGCCTCTCCAGCTCCATGATAGGGGTCTTGTCCGAGAATGACTACTTTAACTTGATCAAAATCCGTTTTATTGAATGCGTTGAAAATAAGAGATCCTGGAGGGTAGATAACACCTTTGCTTTCTTGCTCTACGTGAAGCAATTCAACCAATTGGATGAAGTAATCCTGCTTGAATTCATTCTTAAGTATATTCTTCCAACCCGACTTTATTTTAACATCCATGTAAAATTCCTTTCATTGCTACTTGGGTGCAAGCTAAAAAAAATTATCTTTGCAATCCCTAAAGAAAAATAAGGGTCCAGTAGCTCAGTTGGATAGAGCGGCAGCCTTCTAAGCTGTAGGCCATTGGTTCGAATCCAATCTGGATCACAAAGAAAGAACGGCAATCAATTCCGGAGTACATTTGATGAGTTTCACACTTTTCGAGTTGCCCCATTGGTTGCCGTTTTCTATGATATCACACTTCATAACAACGTAAGAAGGAACTCTTTGTTATTTTCTATACGTTTCCGTTGAATTAAAGCCATTCGGATTTGCAGAAATTCGCTAACGATTTCCTTGACTTGGCAAAGATATTCTGTCTATTTTTGGGATACTAATTTTTCAATTTATGCAATTACAAAGACGCATCTTAATATATGAACTCAAGCTGCTTCCCTTTGTCTTATTTGCTAGCATCCTTAACTTACTCCTTTTTCATTATCCATTCTTTCGCTATGTATTTAAAAACATAGATTATAAAAGTGCAAATGGCAGCATCCTAGTGCTTAGCTTGATTGTAATGATACTTGTGCTGAGTGCCTTTATTTTTTTACTGATTTTTTATTTGTCTAGAAGATTAGGAAAGATATTTTTGATTGTTTTTTTTATTTTAAATGCCTTATCAGTTTATTTCGTAAACACTTACGGTGTAATTATAGACGAAACAATGATAGGTAATGTGCTTAATACCAAATATGAGGAAGCTAGCAGTTTCTATTCCTTAAGCCTTTTTGCTTATATCCTTATACTCGGCATAATACCTAGTATTTATGTTTTGAAAGTTAGAATTGATAAAGGTGGTTTTAAGAGGTTTATCACTACTACAGCCTTATCATTATTCTTAATAATAGTATTTGTTTTTGCAAATGCTAAGAATTGGCTTTGGATTGATAAAAACTCAAAGCAACTTGGTGGATTGGCAATGCCTTGGAGTTATTCTGTGAATCTTTCCTTGCATTATATTCACCAAAACAATCAAAATCGTAAGGAGTTATTATTGCCAAATGCTACTATCATTGACACTGGGAAGTCTGTTGTTATACTTGTAATTGGTGAATCAGCTAGGAAACAGAATTTTTCACTTTATGGGTATTCCAAAAATACAAATCCATTACTTTCTAAAACTTCTAATCTCTTTCATTTTGATGCAAACAGCTGTGCCACTTATACTACTGAAGGCGTAAAATGCATTTTGGAATATGCTCACACAGATAAATTGTATGAGATTTTGCCAAATTATTTAGAAAGAAATGATGTGGAGGTTATCTGGAGAACTACTAATTGGGGTGAGCCTCCTGTTCATATCAAGAATTATCAAACAAGTCAGTATTTGCTTACCAAGTGTAAAAGTAAAAATTGCAGTTATGATGAGTTGCTCTTGACTGAACTGCGTGAACAAATTGTACAAAGCAAAAAACATAAAATTCTTATTGTATTGCATACAAGTACTAGTCATGGCCCTTTGTATAGTAAGAAATATCCATCTAGTTTTGAGCAATTTAAGCCAGTTTGCAACAGTGTTGAATTAGGAAATTGTTCTCAAAGTGAACTGACCAATGCCTATGATAATACTATCGTCTATACAGACTATATTTTGCATAGCGTGATTGAAACACTAAAGCAATTAAAAGATTTTAAAAGTTCCATGTTGTTTATATCAGACCATGGCGAGTCCTTAGGGGAAAAGAACCTTTATATGCATGGCGTTCCTATCAGTTTTGCACCTAAAGAACAATACGAAATTCCATTTATAGTATGGCTGTCTGACAGCTCTGTAAAGGTAAAGCCGAATCAAACGTTGTCTCAGCATCATGTATTTCATAGTGTGCTACACTTATTATCAATGCAAAGCCCAATTTATAAGAAGGAATTTGACATTTTCAAGTAATTGAAAATGTTTATTTTTTACGATGGCATGCCAAGGTAGGGAAAAATAATCAATAACATTATTTCATGAAGCTAACGAATTTTAATTTCTAAGGAATATGCCTAAGATATTACTTCAGTATGTGCTTACAATTTTTTATAAAATTTATTTATGGATTATATTTACGTTTGTATCTAATCATAAAATACTCCCATTTCCATAGAACGGAAATAAATAAGATCCAAAAAAATATTTTTCCACCTTTTATTGCTGCTTCATTTATTGGCGTTGATTTTATATACTGCTTACTTCTTTGATAACGTGAAGCAATTACATCATCTTGAACTCGATATATCGGGTTCAAGAATATTTCAATGCTATCTTTTGTTAAAATTTCTGTTCTTATATAAGTATCATTATGATTTAGATGATACATGCTCTGTGAACTGATATCCTTTTGCTTTATCATTCCTTTGTTGCCGATCCACCGGATAGAAGCCACTTCATTTAAAGAAAGAGATATGGTATCATTCAGTAGTTTATAACTTGAAAAAAGAGTCCGAAGCCGATTTATTTTTTCAGCACGTTCTTTTAAATTGGCTGTTTGATTTTGATTTAATTTCACAGCCATTGTATTTCCATTCCTTAGGGTACTTAGAATTGACGGTCCTGATTTGTTGTGCGAAAATAACATGGTCAAACAGTTTCCGAGTTGATTGTCCATATAGATATCATGGTAATCATCGTTGCCCATTATATAGACCGGATGTCCATATGTAAGAGCCGTATCCCAATGCGCAATGGATTGTGTTCGAGGGTGTATACCTTCTAGATAATCATAGTTTTGTAAGTATTTTAAATCATCTGTTGTATATCCATTTCTTAAATTAGGATGATTTATTACAATAATATTATTTGTATCTGCCGCTAGCAGATTCAATACATATTGTTTCTGATTTAATGTCTGTGGTAAAAAATAATCAAACCAGACTACGGAATGGCTTCCGATGACAAGCTGATGGGTCTTTTTTAAATTAATTCCGTGCTCGTATACATCTAGAGAATTATTGCTTTCATTCAATGTGTCTAAAAACTCATATTGAGAAAGATCTGTTACATCATATCCTAAGCTATCATAGCGACGCTTCGCTTCATAGTCATTGCCCTTGCCATTAGTAAGTCCTCCCCATTCTTTAGTGTGACCATGAAAGTTTGCAAGAAGAAAATTCGAAAAGTTCATACCCTCATATGGGTTGTAAAATTTTGTTCCTGTAAATGGATGCGGTGATTCTATTTCAAAACGAGGGAAAAGCAAATATTGATCTAGAAATATATATAAAATAAAAGTTGTGATAATTAAAAGTACGCGCTTCAACATTTTAGAATTGGTTTATCATTTTTTTTAAACTCATCACTAATCAATAAAATTTTTGCAAAATTAATTGAAACTAAGGGTTCAACATTATTTATATTTCATTTTAAAACTAGTTCATCAAAGATGATTTATCTTCCATTTGCAAATTCTAATTGTCAGATTATAATCATTGTTGCAATGATTTTGAAGCTCAATTAAATTTATAAAAGCAAAAAGCAGGCATTTGCGCCCTTTCTTTAGTGATTTGTGGTTTTAAGTAACCCCGTTAAAAGATGCCTTATCATTTGCCCATTTGGGGTATTTTAGCAGTGAATCTGATTTTTTCCGGTTGCTCAGTTGGATAGAGCGGCAGCCTTCTAAGCTGTAGGCCATTGGTTCGAATCCAATCTGGATCACAAAGAAAGAACGGCAATCAATACCGGAGTACATTTGATGAGTTTCACACTTTTCGAGTTGCCCCATTGGTTGCCGTTTTTTTGTAAACATATACGACCCACAAATCAATGGTCTTTTTCGGCTTCAATTGTTAAAATTGGGGACTTACAGTAAAACTCTAATGCAAACATTTTGGAATCATTACGTTTTGCAAAAGAAAAGCTGCTCCATGAAAAACACGAAGCAGCTTCAATATCCTGACCATATAAAATTAACAACCCTAACTATCAGATTAAATACTATCCTTTACATTTTATTTGACAAGTAACGCTTTGCAGTACCACTGGCTATAATCAAAAAGTCCCTGAATTAAACATGAGGTGTAATGGCCAATAACATTTCCAGGGTTAGTTATCCTATTATTTAGATAGTCATTGTTTAGCTGTTTCATGAAAGCTTCACCTTCAACACTTGTAGGAAAATACTTTGAACCTCCATTATAATCAACTTTATAAGCACTCACATAAACCTCATTAGCCATACCCTGTTTTGACGTGGTTTGAAAACTAACTTGTTGTACAATGGGTTTTCCATTGTTGTATTCTGAACTTTCAATTACTGCTGTTTGAAGATTTTCGTATGCTTTTTTGTTTGATTTGATGATCTTGGTTGCCCGGAAATTTTGTGAGGAGGTGATATCTACTGAAGTATCTTTATTTATTGCTAAAACATCTTCAATCAATTTATTTTGGAATTGAACATGCTCAGTAACTACATCAAATAGTCTTTTTGCTTCTGCTTTGAATCCTAATCCAATTAGAAGGAAAAAGGTGAATAAGGTGGATTTTATTAGACTTTTCATAATTTGGTATTGAACTTTTACGAAGCTATAACGGCAGATTTCTTCAAATTATTTTATGGCACGTAGAAATTCAAGAAAATTGAGTATTACTACGTTAAAGACGCTAAATCTAATGTTACATAAATTACGTATTCCATACGTAGAACAGAGATTTTTTAAGGTTTTGGACCAGTTTTAGCATTTACGAAGAGGCCTCTACCCAATTAGGTGCAGGATAAGAATGATATAAAAATAAGAGGAGCTTACTGCAGCCTTCTAAGCTGTAGGCCATTGGTTACCGTTTTTTTATATATATGTACGATCCATTAAATCGATTGATTTTTCGATGTAAAATTCAGGAACACATAACTCAGGTGTTCCTGAGCAGAACGAATCATGAAATGATTGTAGTAATTCTATGCCTCGTATAATTCCTTATACCACTGATAAACAATTTCCAAGCCTTGTTTAAAATCAAATTGAGGCTGATAGTCCAATATTTCTTTTGCCTTATTAATGCTTGCTCTTGAGTGGCGTACATCACCTTTGCGCTCTTCTGAATAATTGGCGAGTATTAATGTGTTGCTGATTTGTTGCAATAGTTCTACCACTTCATTCAAGGATACTTGATCTCCGAAAGCGATATTGAAAACCTCATGTTTAGTTAGTGGTTCCAACAGCATTGCTTTGATATTTGCTTGAACAGCATTTTCAACAAAAGTAAAATCTCTTGTGGTGTTACCGTCTCCAAAAATTTGCGGTTGTTGGCCAGTTATGAATGACTTACAGAAAATTGGTAGAACTGCAGCATATGGATTATCTGGATTTTGTCGAGGTCCGAAAACATTAAAATACCTCAATCCAATGGTGTGCAGTCCATAAACTTTACTGAACACATCAGCATATAACTCATTTACTAGCTTGGTTACGGCATATGGTGACAATGGTGATCCTTCGTTGCCTTCAATCTTTGGTAAATGGGGGCTATCTCCATAGGTAGAAGATGATGCAGCATATACCATCTTTTTAATTCCCCCATTATCTTTAACAGCCGTAATCATATTTAGAAACCCATCGATGTTTACTGAGTTCGTATTGATAGGATCTTTTATTGACCTAGGTACGGACCCCAGGGCAGCTTGATGTGTAACATAATCCACGCCAGCCAATGCGTTTACACAAATTTGAAATTCTCTGATATCTGCTTCGATGAATTCAAAGTTTGGTAGCCCAATATAAGGCTTGATATTTTCAAAATAACCTGAACTCAGGTTGTCCAATACAACAACTTTTTTTGCATTATACGTTAAGAGGTATTCAACAATGTTCGATCCAATGAAACCCGCACCACCAGTAACCAAAAAGGTTGAACTTGAAATGTCTTTATTGTGATAAGCTTGTTTGTACATTATAGTCGTGCGTCAACCAAATTTACAGATATAAATGATTTAATGTCATAGATTACAGAATTGCTATTTCTTAACATTGTGTAATCAATTTTTGCAAACTCTTTGTGAGACACTGCCATGACAATTGCATCGTATTTTTTTTCATTTAATGTATCAAAATGAACATGTGTCTCTAAATTATATTCTTTCATTACTGCACTTGGTGAAGCCCAAGGGTCAACAATGTCAACATTGATTCCGTATGTCTGTAATTCTTTAACAATGTCAACCACTTTTGTATTGCGCACATCAGGACAATTTTCCTTGAACGTAAATCCTAAAATTAAAACAGCTGAGTTCTTTACTCCTATGCTTTTATTCAACATTAGTTTTACTACTTCAGATGCCACATAAGCTCCCATGCCGTCGTTGACCCTTCTTCCTGCTAAGATTATTTCAGGATGATATCCAACCTCCAGCGCTTTTTGTGCTAAATAATATGGGTCAACACCGATACAATGCCCACCTACTAATCCCGGCTTAAATTTTAAAAAGTTCCATTTTGTGCCAGCTGCTTCGAGAACTTCATTGGTGTCAATGCCTATTTTGTTGAAGATTTTTGAGAGTTCATTTACAAAAGCGATATTAATATCTCGTTGTGAATTCTCAATGATTTTTGAAGCCTCTGCCACTTTAATTGACTTTGCCTTGTGGGTACCAGCTGTAATAATTGAGTTATACACTTGATCTACAATGTCAGCCACTTCTGGTGTAGATCCGGAAGTTACTTTCAAAATCTTGGTTAATGTATGCTCTTTATCACCTGGATTGATTCTTTCTGGGGAATATCCACAAAAAAAATCAACGTTGAACTTCAAGCCACTTTCTCTTTCCAATACAGGAACGCAGTCGTCTTCAGTGCAACCGGGATAGACAGTGGATTCATATACAACAATATCTCCTTTTTTTAGGACTTTCCCTACGGTTTCACTCGCACGAAGTAGTGGAGTCAAATCTGGACGATTATGGCTGTCTACTGGCGTAGGGACTGTTATTATATAGAAATTTGTTGTACCAAAATCTTCTGGTTGATAAGTAAAATTCAAGTGAATTGAACTTGAAATTTGCTCTTTGGTCATTTCCAATGTATGGTCCTCCCCAACAGAAAGTTCCTCTATGCGGGTTTTATTGATATCAAATGCAATTACTTGATATTTTCTACCAAATTCAACTGCTAGAGGGAGGCCTACGTAGCCCAAACCAATTACACCAATTCTTACATCTTTTAGCTCCATAATCATGTGATGTTGCGAATTTATTCACTTTTTCTTGTAATAGTTGGAATAATGATAGTATTTAAGGCTGCTAAATATAGTTAGGAGTGTTTATTTAATTAGGTTAGACGTCCACTCTTGAAAATATTCAGGTAATCTTTAGGAAAGTTATTATTACGTTAGAAAGACAAGTATGTTTATATTTAATTTCTTTATGTGGTAGGTGTTTCAGGAATTGTCGAATAAGAAAATGGCCTAAATAAGCATCTAGGTTGGTGAAAAAAGAAGAAAAGTAGAGTTATCTTGCGATAAATAGTATAACATAAACTTTATATGTAATGGAGCAGAGTATCGTTGACCTCTTGTTGCTTGGGGCTATAATTGTGCAACTTTTTTATGTCCTTGCTTTTTCTTTTTTCTTTAGTAAGAAGGCACATATTACTTTCCTATTATTTGCTATTTCTTCACTTTTGTATGCTGTTCTATTAGTTTATCCAGGACTGACTGAATACTTAAGGAATCATGGATTTAAAATAAGCTCTATCATCAAGAATGTCTTTGTTTTTCTTGGTAATGGATTTTTTTATTTATTCGTTTTATTTCATCTTGATAGCCGTAATTGGAGGCGCCAATTTGAAAGAGTAATTAGAATTAGTGCTTATATACTTATTCTTACTGGCTTAATTTTATTCCTTTTTGTGGTTATTGATCAATTAAGTATTCAGCTAATTCGATTTTGTTATGCAGTTTATTTTTTAAATATTTTAATTCAGATATATTTAATCATTAATTTAATTCTTCGTCAAGATATACACGCAAAGATTTTTGCTGTAGGATTTCTTTTGATGTTTGTTATTATCAAAGCGTCAATGGTTACTAAAATGGATTTTTTTAGAGAGGATGTTGTTAAAATTAAAGTAAATGTTATGTTGGGCATTAATATTCAATTACTTTTTTTTACATTCTCATTGCTTTACAAATTCTGGAGTGACGACAAAGAAAAAAGATTACTTCAATTTCAACAAGAACAAGATCTTTTAATGCAACGACTTGAGATTAGTAATGATCTCCACGATAATTTAGGCTCTACATTGAGTAGCCTGAACATTTATTCTGGAATTGCGATAGAAAACATTGAAAAAAATCCAATGCTCGCAAAGTTTAACTTGGTAAAAATTACTAAAGTAACTCAAAAAGTCATGCATCAAATCAATGATGTTGTTTGGTCAATTAGTCCAAAAGAAACCAATGTCAGTTTGTTAAGTACCCGTCTCAAAGATTCTTTCGTTGATGTTTTTGATCTATCACAAATTAAATGTATTTATTCTGTTGATGAGGAAACAGAATCAATGATTACTGGAATTTTAGCCAGAAAAAACATGCTATTAATTGCTAAAGAAGCCATTAATAATGCAGTGAAATATAGTCAGGCTGATTTGCTTCATTTCACCATTAAAAAGCAGGACGAAAATATCATTTTGTCAATTGAGGACAATGGGGTAGGTATTGGTGAAGTTGACTTCACTAAAGGGAAAGGGTTATCGAGTATGAAGTTAAGGTGTGAAAAATTAGACGGTTTTTTTTCAGTTACAAATATTATACCAAAAGGCACATTGGTAGAATGTATCTTCCCCTTAACTAGTATTAGGGTATGACGTGGTAAATGGTTGTCGTAATATTGCATAATGCTCAAAGTTGCAATTTTCGATGATATTGAGGAGAGGTTATTAAGTCTGAAGTTTTTGCTTGATTCTACAGAGCATATTAAATGTGTTGGAACTTTTACGAATTGCATCAACTTAGAATCAAGTTTAGCGTGTGAACCCGATGTAGTTTTAATGGATATTCGAATGCCTAATGTGGATGGGATAACTGCAACTAGACAAATTAAAAGTCTTTATCCATCGATTAAGGTGATTATCCAAACCGTGTTTGATGACGATGAAAAAATATTTCTTAGTTTAAAAGCTGGCGCTGAGGGCTATATTCTAAAGAGTACATCAAACGAAAAAGTTATACAATACATTGAAGATGTATATAATGGTGGTGCTGTCATGAATCCTTCCATAGCTTTAAGGGTTACAAAATTCTTCAATAACACCGATAACACAGCTCATCAATTAAGTCAGGAACTTACTGTTAGGGAAAAGGAAATATTGCATTTATTGACTGATGGACTTAGTTATAAAATGGTTGCAGCAAATCTTGATATAACGTACAACACGGTAAATTCCCACATTAAAAAAATTTACGAAAAGTTAAGTGTCAATTCACTAGGTGAGGCAATTTCTCTCGCGATTAAAAATCGTATCGTCTAACCATTTTCAGCACAACCACCCCTACTATTAGTTAGGTTACTCAAAATTGCAAAAACGTAGTTTTACATTATAGTATTTTATAATATAATCATCTTAAAATCAGGTGGTTATTTCGATATCTCTTTATGTGACTGAGGTGGCGAAGCTATGCGTAGTTACTGATTCTTGTAGCTTATTTTCCTTCATTTTTATTCCCTTAGTTCTTCTACATTTCGCATGAAAATTCTCGTTACAGGTTCAGCAGGTTTTATTGGTTACCACTGCGTCAATCGCTTTGCAAGTGAGGGGCACGAAGTTGTGGGAATTGATAATTTAAACGACTACTATGCAATTGAATTAAAACATGCCCGTTTGATGGAATCTGGTATCAATCCTGAATCTGTATTAGAGGGCGAATATGTAACTGGTAGTAAGTTTGAACGATATCGTTTTATTAAAGGGGATGTTAGCAACCGAAAATTTATTGATACCGTTTTCAATGATGCAAATTCTTTCGATGTTGTAGTTCATTTAGCTGCACAGGCAGGAGTACGTTATAGCTTGATTAATCCGGATGCCTATGTAGAGTCCAACATAAATGGGTTTTATTCCATTTTAGAGGCTTGCAGAAAAAGTCCAGTCAAACACTTGATTTATGCCAGCTCCTCAAGTGTTTACGGAAATTCAACAAAAGTTCCATTTCTTGAAACGGATATGACAGACGATACGGTTTCATTGTATGCTGCCACAAAAAAAAGCAACGAACTTTTTGCATATAATTACAGTCATTTATTTAGGATTCCCACGACGGGACTTCGGTTTTTCACTGTATATGGACCTTGGGGTAGGCCTGATATGGCCTATTACGGATTTGTAGAGAAGATGATACGTGGAGAAGAAATCAGCCTGTTTAATGCAGGTGATATGTACCGCGATTTTACATATGTTGATGATATTGTGGAAGGTATTTCAAGGTTATTAGACAAGCCTCCAGTTGCTTCATCACCTAATGTCCCCAAGCGTATCCTCAACATTGGTAATGCGTCTCCTGTATATATGAAAGACTTTATATCATTGCTTGAAGATAAATTATCAAAAACAGCGTTGATCAAGGCGCTTCCAATGCAAGAAACGGATGTGTACAAGACCTATGCAAATATTTCTTCATTGATTAAATTGACAGGATATCACCCTGTAACTGGAATTGAGCAGGGGTTAGATAATTTTTTGGATTGGTATCAGACTTACTCCACTTGTAATTTCACTTAATATTCAGCTTCATGAAAAAACATCTCCAGACTTTCAGCTCAGTTTCATTATTCATTTCCATTATTTTATTGATAACTTCCTTTTTTTTCAGTGGGTGTGTAACTGCGAAAAAAGCAATGTATTTTCCAGATATGGAAGAAGGTGAAACTAATATTGACACCATGGTGCGTGAATCAGCAAAAAGGGTTTACCCTGGAGATAGAGTTGTTATCACTGCGCTTACAGGTGATGCCGAAAGCAATCAAGTGTTGAATGCTTTTCAAAATAAATCATCTGGGAACCAGCAGCAGTTAGAAGGTTATTTGGTGGACAGGGACGGATTTGTTCAGATTCCCATCATAGGATCTATAGCTGTTAAGGGGCTGACATCTACGGAAATCCGTAACGTGGTACAATTCAAGTTGAAAGAACTTTACAAAGATGTGGTAGTATATTGTACGATTTCAGGAAGGGTGGTTGTACTTAACAGCATGAATTCGAATAGTGGTGGTGGTATGAGTGGCGGTGGAAATGCTGTAATGAGTATTCCATTGATTGATGAGCGCTTGACTATTTTGGAGGTATTGTCTACTATGCGTACTTCAAATTTGAAGCTTCATAATGCATGGGTTATCCGTGAATTTGACGGAAAGCGAGTTACCGCCAAGGTTAATCTTAATTCGAAGCAAGTTTTTACTTCACCTTATTATTACTTAAGAAATAATGATATTGTTTACATAGAACCAAATAAATTAAACCAGTTCCTTGAAGCCAATGCACCTTCACGAAATTTGTTGGGTATTATTACAGGGACGACTGCGTTGTTTCTATCATTAATTGTGTTGTTAAAATAATATACATGGCAACTACAGACCATAATCCTTGGGAAAAGACAGGACAGGCTCAGCCAACGTCAAATTTTATCACTGATGTGGTAAAGAAAAATGTATTGGATATCCAACTCAAAAGGATATTATCTATATGGCCGCTATACGTAATTGGGGCCTTAATCGCATTTTTTATCAGTTGGACTTATCTACGTTATCAAGTGAACATTTTTGAGGTTGGAACCAGTGTAGTATTGGAAAATAACAAGGAAATGGGAGCACTTGAATCCATTTATAGCACTAAAGACCCTTTAAACGATCAGATTGCATTGTTAAAGTCTCCTACTGTAGCAAAACGGGTAGTAGATAAATTAAATTTAAATTACCATGCTTTTGTAAAGGGTCAATTCAAGGACCGTGAATTGTTTACCCAGATCAAGTGGTCTTCATCTGGAATCGCCTCAGATAAGAAAAATTTGCTCAATTTTAAGTTAAAACCAAATTTGAACGGATATAGCTGGACTATGAAAAATACTTCAGGTAAGGGTACCTGGGGTAAAGTATGCATTATTGGGGGCAAAAATGTGTTGATTGAGAAATTAAGTCAACTAAGTGATGATGATGTAGTGTACTTATTTGAAACTGATGCTCAAATTGAAGCAGAACAGTTAAGTAGTGGATTTGTTGTAACCTCCAAAAACGAAAGCAATGTCGTAACCGTCAAAATGAATGATCCAGTTCCTGCTAGGGCTGTTGCAATATTGAATGCCCTGATTCCTGCTTATAGTGAAGAGGCTCGTATCAGCAAATCCTTGTCTTTGCAGCAAAGTTTAAAGTTCATTGAAGACAGATTGATTCCTGTTACTGCTGAATTGGATTCAATTGAATCGAGCATCATGGAGTTCAAAGTAGAGATGGGGTTGACAATGGACGGTGCAAAATCGAAAAATGCAGAGGTACAGACTATGCAGTACGAAGAGCAATTGGAAAAGATACAATTTCAGCGTTCTAAACTTGCTGAGGCAGAAAAATATTTACACAATTTGACAGCAAAAGATGGGTTGACTATTTCTACATCAGTAGAGCCAGAAATTCAATCCAAAATCGAGCAATATAATAAGTTTCAACTTGAAAAAAAGCGCTTGTCTCAAATTTTAACCGACAAAAATCCGCGCCTATCGCAGGCCAACGACTTGTTGAAAGAAGCAAAAGAGGCTGTTGAGCTGGAGTTTGCTGCACATAAAAGTAGTGTTCAGAATTTGGAGAATAGCATAAAGTCAAAATTGTCCAAGGTCCGTGGATCAATTACACAATTTCCTGATTTAGAGAATAGGTTGGATAAAGGAAAACGAATGCAAGGAATTAAACAAGGCTTATACAATATGCTCTTGGCAGCTAGGGAAGATGTTTCTATAAAATTGGCTGCTATTTCTGTCGAGACCTCTGTTCTATCAGCCCCCAAAATTCCATCGAAGCCCATCAGTCCGAAACGAGATGAAATATTAATTGCATCAACCTTAGCAGGGTTGCTCTTACCCCTCTTAATAGTGTTATTACGCGAGTTGTTAAACAATAAAATATTATCAAAGAATCAGCTCCAGCAGATGACTAAGGCTCCTGTCTTGGCAGAAATCGACTTGGCTATGAATATGAAGGAGGTGATTGTTGTTCACGATAAGGATAGGTCTATGATTGGTGAGCAGTTCCGTAGTTTAAGGACAAACTTAGGATTCTATAAGAAAATAGATAAAACATTTTACGTGTTGGTTAGTTCCAGCATGAGCGGAGAAGGAAAATCCTTTATTTCAGCCAATCTTGCTGCAAGTTTTGCTCTGTTGGGGCATAAAGTAGCCCTGTTGGAATTTGATTTAAGAAAGCCAAAGTTGAGAGAAAGATTCGGATTAGCTCCTTCAGGAAAGGGAATAGTCAATGTACTTTTAGGGGAAATACAACCTGAAGCAATTGTGCAACCTGTTATGCAGGGCTACCATTTAGATTTGATGATATCTGGCCCAATTCCTCCCAATCCTTCAGAATTGATAGCGATGCCGCAAATGGAAAATCTCAAGCAGTATTTAGATACAAATTATAATGTGGTCATTATCGATACACCTCCATTTGGTTTAGTCACTGATGCACAGTTGCTAGACAGTTGGGCAGATATTTCATTAGTGGTGGTTAGGTTCATGAATACCTTTCGTGAGCAAGTGGCAGAAATTGAAGAGGCGAGGCAGAGCAAGTTGTTTAAAAATATGGCAGTTATCTTCAATGGCATCAAGTCTTCAGGCTATTATGGATATCATTATGGATACTATGGAAAGAAGAGGAGACAAGGGTATGGTTATTATACAACGAATAGGTAATTACTCTTGTGATTAAAAAAAGACTACTAAATGTATTTTCACTTTTTATTGCACAACATCATAGAAGTGTTGTATTTAAATACGTGTATGTAGTTGCACGATTTTTTATTATTTCAGCAGAGAATAAAAATCCTGATTTTAATACAAATGGAGAAGATTGGTTATGGGGTCGGTTGTCCTCATTAAAAATGGATTGCATATTTGATGTTGGCGCCAATGTCGGAGACTGGTCTATTGGAGCGTTTAAAAAATTAAAGCCGAAAAAAATATTTGCATTCGAACCCATCCCCAATACCTTCGAATTATTAATTAAAAACATTGGAAATCGTGAAATCTTTTCACACAAAATTGCCTTAAGTGATTTTAAAGGGGAACTAGAAATGAATTATTCAATTGAGAGGTCTTACTTGAGTTCATCTATTCCTGTATCAGATGATAATTCCTTCAAAAAAACTATTTGTCAAGTTGAAAAAGGTGACAACTTTTGCAAAATATTTGATGTCGATAAAATTGATTTTCTTAAAATTGATACAGAGGGAAATGACTTCAACGTATTAAAAGGGTTTGAAGAAAAAATTAAAAATGGAAAAATTAGATTAGTTCAATTTGAGTATGGCCCCTTTTCGATTATTTCAAAAGATTTACTAAAAGATTTTTATGATTTCTTCACTCAATATGGGTATGTGATTGGTAAAATTTATCCAAATCATATTGATATAAGGAACTTTCATGTTCATTCTGAAAATTTTATACTTTCAAATTACATTGCTTTTAAAAGTGATGACATCGAAATGAAAAAAATACTTCTAGATACTTGAGCCCAAGTAAAGCAATACAGTCAATTGAAACCTTTCCAAAACATTCTATTTCATACGCTGTCCCAGAAAATTTTAATGAGGCGGACAGATCTCTTTTTTATGATGAAAATTTTTCATTTGAAATTCCTACAATCAATCAGTTAGAATTGAGCGTTACTCAACTTTCAAGCAACCTGGTTTTTCAAAAAAGTATGCCTCTCTTTGAACTCACCCGCCACAAGCGACCTGCATTGATTGATTTATTTAAAGCTGCTATTAGACTTCAGGTTTCGAGGAAAGAAAAATTGAATATGGCAATTTTGGGTATTCAAGATTGGGCAAATAATTATTTTCATTGGATGTCTGAAATGCTGCCTCGCATTGTAGCATTAAAACATCATCACCCGTCAATTCCTCTATTGATACCTTCTAATTACCTGAACTATTCTTTTATTGTGGAGTCACTTGATTTATTGAAAATTGATTTTAAAACAGTTGATTTTTCACAAACGATCACTCTTAACAAATTGTATGCTATTCCAGTTCCGCATGTGGGCAGGTTTAACGAAGGATTGATGCATTTTTTTCGAGATAAATTCATGCAAGAGTATGCCCCTTGCTCTGAACCCCATCGATTAATCTATGTCACTCGTGGAAAGGCGAAACGCAGAAGGGTTTCTAACGAAAGCGAAGTATTTGAATTCTTAGCATCCAAAGGATTTGAAAAAGTAATATTGGAGGATCTTCAGTTAAAAGATCAGATAAGACTTTTTTGCGAGGCGAGAGTAGTTTTAGCCAGCCATGGTGCGGGACTGACGAATATAATGTTTATGCAAAAAGGACAATCCGTTGTAGAATTGAAGTCTGACAATAATAATTATTGGTGTTATTTTTCTCTAGCCAGAGTATATGGGCTTAATTATTTTTATAATTTATGTAAAGGGAGTTCGCAGCAACACCGAGATGCTGATATTTTCGTAGATATAGCATTGCTGAAAAAAACACTTACTCAAGCAATGAAAAATTGATGAAAATTTTAATGTTATATAGCAATGATTTATTTGATAGTGAACTTGAAGAAAAATCAATTGCAGGTACACAAACAGCTTTTATAGAATTATCAAGGGCATTTGAACAGTTGGGATTTGTTGTAAATGTGCATACTGAAACTGTTCGTGTTTTCGAAAATGAAGTAAGGACTTGGACTCAGTTAAGTCAAGTTGATACAAGTATTACATATGATTTAATGATTGTAAATGTGTCTCCTTATTTGTTTGAGAATTTCAAACATGTAAAAGCTAGAAAAAAAATATTATGGATTCACAATGAGGCTAAGTACTTGCTGTATTGGCATCGATTAAAATATTTGCTAAGGTATAGGCCAATTGTTGTTTTTTCTGGTGATTATCATAAATCAACATTGCCATTTTTTATCCCTACTGGAGGAAGAAAAGTTATTCCTTATGGTATTGGTGAAAAAGTTCTTAACATGACACCTTCTAATTCTAAAGAAAGGAATAAAAAAATCTATTTCACTAGTAATCCATTGAGATCGCTGAGGTGGTTAGTTGATTTGTGGGTATCTCAAATTCATCCTCTTCATCCAGAGGCTGAGTTACATGTATTTGCAGGATGGAAAACCTATGGTGCATGGGGCATCTCTGTAAAAAATAGAATGCAAAAGGAAATTGAATATGCATCTCAGTTTGCGATTAATAATATAGTAATTCGTGATGTTCTTCCTAAAGAAGAACTGTTTTCAGAAATGGAAAAAGGCAGAGCCATGTTTTATAAAGGTGACAGAGCTGAAACATTCTGTTTAGCTGTTGCTGAAGCTCAGGCATTGGGCCTTCCTGCAGTTGTCTGTGATTTGGGATCTATGAAGGAAAGGGTTGAACATGGGATCACTGGATTTGTTGCACAATCTGATGAAGAATTTGTGGAATATACTAATAGGGTGTTGATCGATGATGAGTTGTGTGAAAAGCTGTCGCTTGCAGCCAAGAATAAACATAGTGGAATGAATTGGTTGAAGGCTGCAAATCACTTTTTAAGTATATAGGTGGTAGCGACTCCTTTAGGCTATATAAGACAATTCGATGGAATAAGGGCGGTGGCCGTAGTATTAGTTATACTCTCACATTGGTTTCCTAATGGAATAGCGGGTAAATTTGGTTTTGGTTCCTTTGGCGTTGATATATTTTTTGTTTTGAGTGGCTTCCTTATTACAAGGATTTTAATTGTTGAGCGACTGAAGTATGAATTTGAACCAAGTTCTAATTTCAGGTTGAAGGCAATCAGGAATTTTATTGCCAGGAGATCTTTAAGAATTTTTCCAATCTACTACTTATTGCTATTCATGCTCGTGATATTTAATAAACAATTCCCTAACCCTGTTGCACAAGACTGGAAGTGGTATTTTTTTTATCTACAGAACATACTGTTTTATATCCACCAAGAATTGCCTGGAGGTAAATTATCACATCTATGGTCTCTAGCCGTTGAAGAACAGTTTTATCTTTTTTGGCCATGGTTAATTTTGTTTGTACCCAGTAAGTGGTTATTGAAATCGATTGTCATCTCATTTTTTATTGGAATTGCCTCACTTTATTGTTTGCCATTGTTTAAAGGTGGAACAATGGCAGGATTACTTACCCCTTCATGCATGCATGCTTTTGCATCTGGTGGCATATTAGCCTATTTTCAAATTAATAAAAGGTCTGATTTTTACCATCTTAATAATTACTTTTTATTTCCAGCATTATTCTCTTTTTGCTACCTAATACTTGGATTAATTGGTGTTTTGACGTTTGTTATTGATTCTCGAACTTTAATATCTGTTATCATAGTTGGATTGTTATCAAACATTCTCATCAATCCCAGTTCATTCTTTTCATCAAAGATTTTAGGTAATCCTCCTTTGGTTTTTTTAGGAAAAATTAGCTACGGAATATACCTGTTTCATAATTTTATTCCTATTTGGATAAACGCTCTCCTGCATAAATTAGAAAAAAGTGATGTTAATCTAACTTTTTTAAAATACAACAAGATCCTTGTTGATCAAAGTATCCTCTTCTATGTTATTTCATTTTCTTTTTTGATATTTTTTACAACATCTTCGTTTTATATTTTTGAACACCCAATTAATAAGTTTAAAAGGTATTTTAATTAGCTGTGAAAAACGCATTATGCAAATAGCCTCGAATAAAAAAGAAATTATTAAACCACATAAATCATTGTTTGATTTGAGGTTAATCGAATTGTGGAATTATAGGGATCTTTTATTCATGTTTGTAAAACGTGATTTTTTAGCATCGTATACACAAACTATCTTAGGTCCACTTTGGTTTTTCATCCAGCCAATTTTTACCACATTGATGTTTGTCTTTGTTTTTGGTAACATCGCTGGTATAAGTACAGATGGACAACCAAAAATTTTATTTTATTTGAGTGGACTTGTTATTTGGAATTATTTTTCAGATGGCTTAAATAAAACGGCGAATGTATTTGTGTCAAATTCTGGTATTTTTGGTAAAGTTTATTTTCCTAGATTGATTATGCCGTTATCAATCGTTGTATCAGGATTACTACGATTTTTCATTCAGTTTTTATTATTCCTCGCTATTTTCTGTTATTATAATATAAAAGGTGAAGTTACTTTTAGTTTTAGCACAGCACTTTTATTATTACCTTTTTTGATTATTCTGATGGCAGGATTTTCATTGGGCTTGGGATTGATTATTACAAGTTTGACAACCAAATACAGAGATTTATCTATGTTTATTGGATTTGGTATTGGACTGTTAATGTATGCTACACCTGTTATTTACCCTATGAATGCTGTTCCAGCAAAGTATTTATTTCTAGTTCAGGCTAATCCAATTTCACCAATTATTGAAACGTTTAGATATGCCTTTTTGGGCTCAGGTATGTTTAGTGTGCTGAACTTATTATATAGCACATTTTGTATGGCTATCATATTATTCATTGGAGTGATTACGTTTAGTAAAGTGGAGCAAAATTTTATGGATACTGTTTAAACTATGAGTAAAAACGCAATTATAGTAAGAGATATTTGGAAGCAGTATAGATTGGGTCAGGTTGGTACTGGCACGTTAAAAAATGATTTGTCCCGTCTATGGTATAAATTTCGAGGTAAAGAAGATCCTTTTTTAAAGATTGGAACCAACAATGATCGAAGCAAAAAAAGTAAGGATGATTGGGTTTGGGCTTTGGAGAATATTGATTTTAATGTAAAAGAAGGGGAGGTGTTGGGAATCATTGGTAGAAATGGTGCTGGGAAAAGTACTCTACTAAAAATATTAAGTAAAATTACTTCACCTACAAAAGGGGAGATTGAAGTGTACGGACGTGTTGCTAGTTTATTGGAGGTGGGTACAGGATTTCATCCTGATCTAACGGGGAGAGAGAATATATACCTGAATGGAGCGGTATTGGGTATGAGAAAACAGGAGATTACAGCTAAGCTCGATGCCATTATTGATTTTTCAGGTGTCGAAGGATATATTGACACTCCTGTTAAACGATATAGCAGTGGCATGAAAATGCGATTGGGCTTTGCTGTAGCTGCATTTTTAGAACCAGATATATTAATTGTTGATGAAGTGTTGGCTGTTGGTGATGCAGAATTTCAAAAAAAATGTTTGGGCAAAATAAAAAACGTGAGTAGTGAAGAAGGAAGAACTGTTCTTTTCGTCAGTCATAATTTAGGTGCCGTAAAAAACTTAACGACCCGATGTATTATGTTAGAGCATGGCAAACTAGTTAATGAGGGAAAGCCGGAAAAGGTAATTGAAGAATACCTTAGAATGACCACCTTGCCTGAGAATACCTTTTTTGAAACTAAACGAATAAATGAATTTTGGGGGAAAGAAATCAGATTAACTAAAATAACACCTATTTTTTCTGGTGGACTTTCTTTTTTTCATTTTGGTGAGAATCTCCAATTTGAAGTTTGTTTTCAAATTCACAAATGCATCGTTGATAAATTAAGAATTGGATGTACCGTTTCTACTTTAGATGAAAGGCCAGTTTTATCCATGATGACAAGTGCCGTGATTGAAGCTGATATGATTGGCAACAGAAATTATAAGTTGAAAATAAATAACCTTAGGTTATTTCCCGGTTCCTATAAGCTTTCATTGTCTATTGGGATAGGTTCGTTTCAGGAGACTAGAATGGAATTTGATGTAGTTAGGGATGCGTTGGTTTTTAATATCGAAAATTTAACTGAATCTGGAAATGCGGTCTATAATTGGAGGCAAGATTATGGTAATGTTTTGCATGATCATGTTGATTTACAAATTTCATAAATTGAGTTTTGGATGTTTTTAAGTGATTTGCAATACAGGGATTATCAAGATTTAACTAGGCTCATACAAGAATCTGATATTAACCATTTTCGGGATTTCGACTTGATAGTGGGAGTCCCTCGCAGTGGAATGATTCCCGCTTATATGATAGGTTTGATTTTGAATCTACCTGTAATAGATATTGAGAGCTTTATTGCAGGAATAGATCCTCATGTTGGAAAAAGACTGCAATACAATAAAAATGAAATAAGCAAAGTGTTGGTTGTTGATGATTCAATAAAATTTGGAGGTCAGTTGAAAGAGGTAAAGCAAAAATTAGATTTTTTAAATCTGATCCAGTTTAAATATTTGTCTGTGTTTGCAACAACTGATACAAGTAGAATGGTGGACCATTATATGGAAATTATTGACAAACCAAGAGTTTTTCAATGGAATCTCTTGAATTCTTGGGTATATGAATATAGTTGTGTTGATATAGATGGCGTTTTGTGTGAAGATCCATCTGATGAAGAAAATGATGACGGTGAGCGATACCTTGATTTTTTAGCCAATGCACAACCAAAGTATATACCTTCTTGTGTTATAGCTATTTTAGTGACTAATCGGTTAGAGAAATATCGAAGGCAAACGGAAGATTGGCTTTCTAGCCATGGTATTCAATACAAAAAACTCATCATGCTTGATCTACCTGACAAGAAAACAAGGGTTAAGCTTGGTGTTCATTCTATTTTTAAGAGTGATGTATATAAGAAATATCATCAAACTAGACTATTTATTGAAAGTAGTAAGTCTCAGGCTGAGAGCATACATAATAATACAGGTAAAAATGTTTTCTGTGTAGAGAATATGAAATTCTATCATATGCAGATTGACAGTAAAAGTAATTATCTAAAGCTAATATGGAAAAGTTTGAAAAGGGGTTAGTAAGTATTATTATACCCGTTTTCAATCGGGAAGTATTATTGCCTGAAACACTTGACAGCATCCTAATTCAGAGGTATACCAAATGGGAATGTATCATTGTAGACGATGGAAGTACTGATTCTAGTTTGGTAGTTGCTATGGCCTATGCCTCTAAGGATAGTAGGATAAAAGTATTTAGTCGTCCTTGGTATAAAAAAAAGGGGGCAAATACTTGTCGAAATTTGGGTTTTAAATTTTCAACTGGAGAATTTGTTCATTGGTTTGATAGTGATGACATAATGAATGTGGAGATGCTTGAAATTGCAATTAATTCAATGCAAAAAGCAGGTAGCGATATGTGTGTTGTATCAGCAGCTCATTTTGACGGTGACATTTCTAAAATTAATTCAACAAATATATTTTCAAATGAACTGCTGGGCGATAATCCTGCTTTTGAATTTCTCACAGTGAAATTTTTTTTCCAAACATCTCAGGTTTTGTTTAGACGTACAAAACTTTGTTCTTTTAAAAAGTATTTCAATCCCAAGTTAAAGAGAAATCAAGAAACTCAATTTTTTATTCGCTTACTTCTTCAGAATATCAAACTAGTTGCGGTAAGCGAAATATTGATTTATATTAGAAATCATAGTGATTCGATAACGGCTAGGCATATGATACTTGATGATTCAGAAAAATACCTTAAGGATTTTGATGCTTATAAATTAATTTTTAAGAGTTTCAAGCACAGTAAATACTTTACGAATAATGTAGTTAATTATTTTCAGAGTTATTTTTTTAAGAGTCTTAAAAAAGCAAGACCGAATTCGTATACTTATTTTAAAATTTATTTATTTGGAAATATTCATCGGTTATTTCCTTCCTTGTTTTTGTCTACTAAAATATTTGTAGGGAGAATTCTTTTTAATGTTTGAGACTCCAATTTTATATTTAATTTTTAATAGACCTGATTTGAATGAAATTACATTTCCATCGATTTGTAATATAAAGCCTAAAAAATTATTCATCGCTGCAGATGGACCTCGAATTGGCAATGACTATGATGAATTGAATTGTAAGATTGCTCGTCAATACGTGCTTTCTAAGATTGATTGGGATTGCGAAGTTCAAACTTTATTTAGAGATGAAAACTTGGGATGTGGTAAAGCTGTTTCATCAGCTATTTCCTGGTTTTTTAGTCATGTTGATGAGGGGATTATTTTGGAAGATGACTGTTTACCAGATATTAGTTTTTATAGATTTTGTTCTGAATTATTAGAGAAATATAGATTTGATTCAAATGTTATGTCTATTTCAGGATCTAACTTACTTGGATCTTTAACAAGTTTTAGAGGTCATTCATATTTCTGGGGATTAGGTGGTATCTGGGGTTGGGCAACTTGGAAAAGGTCTTGGGCTAATTATGATTTTGAAATGACTGCTTTTAGAGAATTTGATAAGAGTACTCTAAGTAACTATTTCAAAAGCGATATATGTTGTGGATATTACTATTCTTTTTTTGAAGAATTTTATTTGGGTAATATCGATACATGGGATGTTCAATGGATATTTTCTATAGTTGTAAATAATGGCTTGAGTATCAATCCATATAGGAATCTTGTGCAAAATCTTGGATTTGGACCATCTGCAACTCATACAATTGATTCTAAAAGTTTTATTCGGGAACTAAAATCTTTAAAAATTAAATTTCCTTTGGTGCACCCCAATCAGAAAAAATTGAATAAAAAATATTTAAAAGAGTCAATAAAAAAAAGTACAAAAAAAATAAATTTAATAGAAGTTATAATATTAAAACTGAAAAGAACTATATATAAATATGATAAAAAATATTTTAGTCTGGATAATTAAGCGTTACAAAATAAACAAAATTATTTCTGATCTGAACTGCGATTCTAAATTGTTTGACAATGTAAAATATGTTATTGACAATGGATCTGTTTTGTATCATGATGCTAATATTTATAATTTACAGCAAGATCCTTCTAAAATTATATTGGGTTGTAACTCTCATATTAGAGCGACTTTACAAGTTTTCAAATATGGAGGTAAAATTGAAATTGGACAGAATACTTATATTGGTGACCATACTCGAATTTGGTCAGGTGAACATATCAAAATAGGGGATGATGTTTTAATTTCTCACAATGTTAATATTGTTGATACAAGTGCTCATGAAAAAGAATATACTGAAAGAGCTTCCCGATCATTTGAACTATTAAATAAAGGTCCTTGGGATGAAAAGGGTGATGTTATAACAGCACCAATTATAATTAACGATAATGTTTGGATTAGTTTTAATGTTACAATTCTTCGAGGAGTTACAATTGGTAAAGGTGCTATTGTTGGTGCAAATAGTGTTGTAACAAAAGATATTCCATCTTTTACATTTGTTCATGGTAATCCAGCCAAAGTTGTAAGCAGTTTAAATAATAAGCCGTAATGAATATTTTAGTTATTGGTTCAAAAGGTTTTGTTGGACGACATGTATACTCATATTTTAAAAATAGAAGTTCATGTTTTGGATGTGATATAATACCTGATGATTCAGATAATAATTATTTTTTAATTACTGATTTCAATAGTGATCTTACGGGTTTATTTCTCTCTCATAATTTTGATATATGCATCAATTGTAGTGGTTCTGCAAATGTTCATGATTCATTAATTAATACGGTTCGTGATTTTGAACTCAATGTATTTAATGTTATTTTAACATTAGATATAATAAAGCAAAAACAACCCAACTGCAAATACATAAACTTATCAAGTGCTGCTGTTTATGGAAATCCAACAACTCTTCCTGTTCAATCTGATACACAAGTATTACCTGTTTCTCCTTATGGATTGCATAAATTAATGAGCGAGCAATTATGTTTGGAATACTTCTCTTATTTCGGAATACCTACTATTTCTTTACGAGTTTTTTCAGCCTTTGGTCCAGGTTTAAAAAAGCAAATTTTTTGGGATTGGTTTTGTAAGTCACAGAATCAGGAAATAGTTTCAGTTAATGGTAATGGAAATGAAAGTAGGGATTATATCTACATAGAAGATTTAGTAACAGTAATTGACTTAGCTATTAATTTTTCTGTATTTGATGGCTCTTGCATCAATGTCGCTAATGGAAATGAAATTTTCATAAAAGATATCGCAGACATTTATTTTACGAAATTACATAAGGAATATTATTTTAATGGCAATTCAAATTCTGTCGATCCTTTGAATTGGAGGGCTGATATTGAGATTATAAAACGTTGGGGATACAAACCTAAAACTTCAATAGAAGATGGTTTGATAAAATACATTGAATGGGCAAAAGAATTAAATTAGGATTAATTTTTTCATATAATGAAGATTGGATTGGAGGATCTTATTATATTTTAAATTTAATTGCGGCGTTGAATAAAATGCCTGATGAAAAGCAACCGCTGATATACATATTGTCCAATTCAATAAAAGACTTTAATTCTGCTAAAGATTTGGGGTATAAATATTTAAAATTTTATAATCCATATGTTTTCGAAATGAATCTTTTTGACAGGATAGTTGACAAAATATTGCAACCCATCTTAGGTAAGAAAATATATCAAAAGTTGATTATACACACTAAGATCAATGTTTTATTTCCCGCTACTAACAATGACTGTTATGACTTAATAAAAAATAAAATATATTGGTTCCCTGATTTTCAACATTTATACTATCCTGAATACTTTTCCGAAATTGATTTAATAAAACGTAACAGTATTCTGAGTAAAATAGCTTCTTCGAATAAAAAATTAGTGTTGAGCAGTAATGCTTCAAGGCTAGACTGGGAATCCATGAATTTATCAACTAAATGTAAAGTATTTGTTCTTCCCTTTTCTGTTTCACACCCAACCTTGATTACTGATAATGCGGATAAAATACTTAAAGAATATTCGATTTCAATGCCTTATTTTATTGTTTGTAACCAATTTTGGAAGCATAAAAATCACCTGATAGTTCTAAAGGCTATTTTAGCATGTAGAAATTCTGGGTATAATCTTCTTGTAGTCTTTACTGGTAAATATGATTCTAATGAAAATGCAGACACCTTTAATTCTTTTATTAAATTTATTGACCTTAACGATTTACGTGATAATGTCAAAATTTTAGGTTTAATTGATCGTGATAAGCAATTATCATTAATGAAATCTTCTATAGCTGTTGTGCAGCCATCTTTATTTGAAGGATGGAGTACTGTAATTGAAGATGCAAAGGCTCTGAGAATAAAAGTTATAGCTTCAGATATACCTGTCAATCGAGAACAGATTTCTGAAAATGTTCTCTTTTTTAGCCCTTCTAATGAATTTGATTTAGCAAAATCATTTGAATTATCATCTGAACTAGTTACTAAAGAGGTGGAATCCGATTATGAAAGTAAAAGATTGAATTTCGCCTATAAATTTTTAGAATTAATACAGAATTAAATTGTTATCAGTAGTTACCATAAATTTAAATAACTCTATAGGTTTGTCATCGACATTATCAAGTATTTTTGTTGATAAAAAAAAACATTTTGAATTAGTCGTCATTGATGGTGATTCTAATGATGGGTCAAAAGAAATTTTAATTCAAAAATCATTTTTAATTGATGTCTTGAAATCTGAAAAAGATTCTGGTATTTATAATGCAATGAATAAAGGCATAAATTTGTCTTCTGGTGATCGTTTATTGTTTTTAAATAGTGGAGATATCATTAATAACTGGTTTAATTTCAATAAATTTATTTCAGATCACCAGGAAACAGATATTGTTTACTCAAATATTTGCAAAGTTTTATCTGATGAGAATAAAACTATTGAGAGTCAATTCCCTAAATCATTATCATTGGATTATATGATTTGTTTTGGTTTGCCACATCAATCAACAATTATTAAAAAATCTTTATTTGATAGGGTTGGTTTTTATGACGAAAACTATAGTATAATATCCGATTGGGTTTTTTTTATGGAAGCATTATTTTTTCATAACGCTACTTATAAATATGTTGATATAAATTCAATAAATTTTGATGGTTATGGTATTAGTAACCAAACTAAATATCTAAATAAAATCATATCTGAACAACTTGATTATATTACCAAAAGATTTCCATCCAAAGTTGAATTGTACAAATCTCATAGTCCTTATGTAAAAAAGTATTTTAGGTCCATGCCAAGGTGGAAAAAATATATTTTGAAGTTTTTATTTATGAAATTTAATATCCTTTAATATTTAATGACATTTTCTGTCATTATCCCTTGTTATAATCATGCTCATTTTTTAGATGAGTGTTTGGCATCACTAATCGGTCAATCCTTTACTGATTGGGAAGCCATCATTGTTAATGATGGCTCAATAGACAATACAATTGAAGTTGCCAATAAGTGGTGTAATATTGATGCTCGCATAAAACTTTTTTCCATTTCAAATTGTGGATTATCATCAGCACGAAATAAAGGTATCGAACTTTCTACTGGTGAATTTATTTCTCTTTTAGATGCAGATGACAAATATGCATCTAACCATTTAGAATCAATTTCGAAATTATTTCATGGCAATGTAGATATTGTATTTACAGGATATTCTTATTTTTCTGCTAATCCTTCTATCAATCATAAAGTTACATTGAATGTAGAAACTGATTTTCATCAAATTCTATATCATAATATAGCACCCCCTGTTGCGGTAGCCTTCAATCGCAACTTGTTGCTTCAATCAGGTAATTTTGATACTTCTTTAAAAAGTGCTGAAGACTGGGACTTGTGGATTCGATTTTATAAAGTGGGTGCTATACTTGCGATTAGCGAAGAATCCAGCTGTTTCTATCGTATCTCTGAAAATAGCATGAGTCGACAATTTATAACCATGTACGAGGCACTTAAACAAGTATCAATGCAGGCTTGTACTATTGATTGCCGAATTTCATTAGATTATAGTTTAAACAAAAGAATAGATACAAATATTAATGACACTATAAAGCGTCATCTTTTTTTGTGTTTGGGAGTTGCCATTGTTCAAAAAAAACAATCTTTAGCAATAGATCTGTTTAATAAAGAAGCAGAAAATTTCAATTTTATTTTTAACTATTCTGATTTCAAATTATTGTGTTCGCATCTTTCCTTTAGGTATCAAGTTTCTAGAAAGGATATTGATTGGGTATTCAATATACTTTACCCCCTTTTTTCTAATTTTATTGATAACATCAATATTAAAGGATTAGATAAGACCATTTTAATGAAAGAAATATTTTCTGTACATAAAAAGAAAAAAGTAAAAAATACTTGGGGACTTCTGTCCCCACTTATTAACCGTATTTCATGCAATTAGGTATCTCCATTGTTATTTGTACTCATAATGGTAAGAATCGTCTTGAATTGGTTCTAGAACATGTAAATAGTTTACGTATTCCTGCTAATGTCCTTTGGGAAGTTGTTGTTGTTGATAATGCTTCCACAGACAATACTTCAAGTTGGATTAATGATTTGAACTCAACACACGATTTTCTTTTTGATATTTCATTAGTTCAGGAGTTTCAACCTGGTTTAAATATCGCAAGACTAACTGGTGCAAGAAATGCCAAATATGATTGGTTGTTATTTTGTGATGATGACAACTTGTTAGATTCGAATTATGTGAAATTTTGGTTTGATGCTATCTCATCAAACCAAAATCTAGGCGCTGTTGGTGGAAGAGGCATTCCTCTAATAGACATTCCCATTCCTGCTTGGTTCAATTACTACTCACATAGTTACGCAGTTGGCAAACAACAAGATAAAATTGGTTATCTAAATAATGGAGCAGCACTTTATGGCGCTGGTTTATGTATTTTAAAAACTCCAGTTCTAGAAATTATTAGTTCTGGTTTTAAAATGGTTATGTTAGACAGGGAATCAGGAAAGCTCACTTCAGGCGGTGATTTAGAGTGGTGCTATCTTATACAACTATCTGGTTTGAATTTATATTATGATGACAGAATGATTTTCACACATCAAATAAATTCAACCCGTCTTAATTGGAATTATTACATAAAGTTGAAATCTGGAATAGCATCTGGGGTGGGTTTACTAGAATCATATCATTTTATATTCAAGTATGGATACAAGAGTACCTTTTTATTCATCCTGTATTATTACTATAAATTAACAATTTCAATTTTGACACTTTGTTCTTTTTGGACAAAATCTACTCTATTTCATATACATAAAAATGATTATAAAAATAGTCTTGCATTAAGTGTTTTAAAATCAAAAGCATTTTCTTACTGTTCAAAGCTTCATTCTTCATATAATCATTATAAAAGCTTGAAAAACACATTCAATGCCAGTATTTAGTGTTATAATACCACTATTTAACAGTTCTTCTTTGATATGTTTAACATTGGATTCAGTACTACAACAAAAGTGTAAAGATTTTGAAATAATTATAATTGATGATGGTTCAACTGATGATGTTAAAAATATTTTGTCTAGTTATATAGGAAATAGTTCAATAAACTACTTTTATCAATCTAATTCGGGTGTTTCTGCTGCAAGAAATAAAGGCGCATCCTTATCGAATGGAGATTATCTTATTTTTCTTGATTCTGATGATTTGGTTACTCAAAATTGGCTTTTTGATTATGCAAATATCATAAGCATACAAAATCCTGATATAATTTACTGCGGCATCAATAGAATGAAGGATAATATATTGGTAGAATATACTGATCCAACTAATCCTTTTAAAGATGGTATCAGTGTTGGTAATGTTATACCCGGTTCTTTTTGTATACGAAAGACCTTTTTTGAACAGCTTGGATGTTATGATGAAAAACTTGCTTATGGAGAAAATACAGAACTTGGATTCAGGATTAAACATACAAAACCGACTATGTCATTTGTAAAAAGTCCCAATCTTTTTTACAACATGCGGGAAAATAGTCATGGAAAAAATGCACGTAATAAGATGAATGGAATTATTTATACTATTAAAAAACATCCTCAACTATTTGACAAAAACAACAATTTGAAATTAAGATTTTTAACTATTGCAGGTGTAGCTGCGTTAAGTTGTAAGGAATATTCAATTGCAAAAAAATATTTTTTCAAATCCCTAAAATTAAATCCACTATCATTAAAAAATTATTTTAGATTTTGTTTGGTTTTTATTCCAGTAGTGAGAGACTTTTTGTGGGTAAATAGATTAAGAAAATGATTCATAATAACAAATTGCGAATTAGCTCTATTGATGGTCTAAGAGCAATTTCGATACTTTTTGTATTGATTGATCATTACATATATTTTAGTGGAAATAATTTTTTGAATCCATATTTTTCATTTTTGATTAATGGCAAAAATGGGGTTGACATATTTTTTATCATTTCAGGATTTTTAATTACTACTATTTTAGTAAAAGAACATTTACGTGATGGTCAAATAAGTTTAACTACCTTTTTTTTACGAAGGGCATTTAGAATTTTACCAGCTTTATATTTTTTATTATTTATTTATTTTATTCTTTCTAAATCGAATGTTATCCATTTTTCAATGCAAACTTTGCTGAATTCTATTTTCTTAGTATCACAATTGAAAGGTGTTCGATGGGAAAATTTTCATTTATGGTCTTTATCTGTTGAAAATATATTTTATATCCTATTGCCATTATTTTTGAATAGGTTTAAAAATATTCCATATGTTAAGATATTTTATTCTTCAATAATTTTACTTCTTATTCTTCCATTCATTCGGTATTATTTTTATACTCAAACAAATTTGTCGACATTCAATATCTTCTTTCGATGTGAAGGATTAATATTTGGTGTTTTAATTGCTTTGATAACATTATTTGTTCAACCCAAGATTAAGTTTAGCCATATTTCATTGGTATTTATTTCTACTGTTGTAATTATTATTCTTATTAATTTTATTTCTTCTTTTAATAATTCTATCACATTAAATTATATTTTAAAGCAATATTCATCTATTTTATATGTTTTTGTTTTCGCACTTTTATTTTGGTGTGTTATAAATTTAAAAACAGGAATTATTTATTCAATTTTGAATAATTCAATTTTGACATTCATTGGTATTATTTCCTATAGTTTATATCTTTGGCAACAATTATTTTTTTCTAGGAATGATATTTTTCATTTCGATAATATTTTTTTTAGATTAATAAGTTTATTGCTTATATCTATATGTTCTTATTATTTTATCGAGTCTCCTTTTAGTAGACTTAAAACGCGCATAAAATAACAACAAATTATAAATTTGCTGCTTTTGTCATTACTAAAGACCGTCCGGAAATTTTACTTTCGACGATACAAAAATTACTGAATCAATCATTTCCACCATCTTTTGTATTGGTAATTGATAACAGTTCTGAAGATATATCGTTCGACATGATTCGGCAATTGAATGATAAACGCATTTCTCATCATTCTGTAGGGCATAATGCTGGTCCAGCTGGAGGGGCTTATTGGGGAATGAAATTGCTTTTTGAAATGGACTATGATTGGGTTCTCTGGGTTGATGACGATGATCCTCCAAAATTTGTGGACCTTTTTGAACAATTGTTTAAGATTGTTATTGACAATGATGATTCTACATTAGGAATGGTTGGAGCTGTAGGAGAACGCTTTGATAAAAAAAAGGCAAAGATTGTACGTTTACCGGATAAGGAATTAAATGGTTATTTGAAAGTAGATACCATTTCAGGAAATATGTTTCCACTAATAAGTAAAAGGGTTTTTCAACAGGGAATATTACCATCTTTTGATTTTTTCTTTGGTTTTGAAGAGTTAGATTTTTGTTTGGCTTTAAAGCGTAAAAACTTCAGAATTTTAACTTCAGGTGAATTGCATTACAAGCATCGTGAATTGATGGGTAGATTAAATTTAGAAGAGGTAGGTTATTCAAAAAAATTAGAGAGTCTACTGTGGAGAGAATATTATAGTGTTAGAAATCTCTTGCATATTCTTGTTTATCAACAATTCACCTTATCTGGTATTTTTCTAATTATTTTAAGAAATATATCAAAATGCATATTTGTTTTCAAATATGGATTCAACTATGGGAGAAAAGCTAATTATATGATTTTAAAAGGTTTGTTTGATGGCTTTTTCGGTAAAATGGGAATGAGAATATTACCTATTGCAAAACAAGTCATTAAATAATAGAATAGATTATGTGTGGAATACTAGGAAGAATATCATTAACTGAAAAAATTGACGCTTCATTTATGAAATCTGCATTGGACCTGATGATACATCGCGGTCCAGATGCTTATGGAGAATGGATGAATGAGGAAGAAAATAGTTGGTTTGGGCATAGACGATTAAGCATAATTGATCTTTCTGACCTTGGTTCTCAGCCTATGGTTTCATTTGATAAAACCTTGATAATTGTTTTCAATGGTGAAATCTATAATTATAAGATAATCAAAGATGAATTGAGGTCGAAGGGGTATCATTTTAAATCTCAATCAGATACAGAAGTTTTACTTAACGCATGGCATTGTTGGGGAGTGTATACTTTAGAAAAAATTGATGGCATGTTTGCTTTTTCAATTTTAGATCTTGTTAACAACAGGTTGACAATGGCAAGAGATAGAATTGGAGAAAAACCTTTGTATTATAGGTTTACCAATCAAGGATTTATTTTTGCGTCTGAATTGAAATCGATTCTGCATGTTGATGGTACTAATCGACAAATCAATCATATAGCATTGGATTGCCTTTTAGGTTTTGGTTATGTTCCAGGAGATTTGTCTATTATTGATAGTGTAAAAAAACTTCCTCCCGCTTCTTATCTATCTTGGCAGATTGGAAGTAGCACTCCAATTGTAAAAAAATATTGGATTCCAGCATCCCCACCTGCATCTCACAAGGAAGAATCTCTTTTGCTAGAGGAGCTTGACACTATATTAGGTCAATCCGTAAAATCACAAATGATAGCAGATGTACCTGTAGGAGTAATGTTAAGTGGGGGGTTGGATAGCAGCTTGATTACTGCATATGCTTCTGAGCAAGATAAAGATTTATACACCTTTACAGTTGGATTTGAAGGATATGGTGGTGCCGATGAAAGACATTTTGCCAGACAAGTTGCACAATGGTTTGGCACCAGACACAGAGAGTTGAATGTTTCAGGGGCTGATCCTGAAATAATGTCAAAATTATCAGCACAATGTTGTGAGCCTAATACTGACCCTGCCATAATTCCCGGTTATTTGATTTACAATGCCGCAAGTGAATACTGTAAGGTTGTTATGGGAGGCGATGGAGGTGATGAAATATTTGGTGGATATGATCGATATGAGCAATGGCTTAATTTGAGTAACAAGTTTGGGAATGTTCCAGCTAAACTGAGGTCATTCATTTCAAATACTTCAGAATCAATACTTCCTATTGGGTTCAAGGGGCGGCATTATTTAATGCAAATCGCATCTGATTTTAAACATTCAATCCCGCTGAAAGATAATTTATTCACAACAGAAGAACGGCGCAAAATATTGCCTGAATCATGGATCGTTACAGATACCAGTTTCCTCAAGAATACAATGGTTGATTCTAATTTGGATTTTATGGGAAGGGCGATGCGGTATGACATGAATGGGTTTCTGCCTGATAATATCCTTACAAAAGTAGATAGATCTAGTATGTTGTCTTCTGTAGAAGTTAGATCGCCCTTTTTGGCAAAGGGGATTCTTGATTTTGCTATTGGTGATTTACATCCCAATTTGAAACGCAGAAAGAAGATACTACGACAACTTGCTTTGAAAAAGCTTCCGGATTTTGTTAATATTCAACGAAAACAAGGATTTGTACCCCCTTTGGAATATTGGATGAAAGAAAAAAAATGGCAAGAATTTATGAAGGACCATCTCTTCTCTGATAATTGCATTTTTAATAAGACAATGTTGAATAATCTTATGAGTGGGGAGGGAAGGCAGTTTTTTAATAAGCGAAGAGTTTTTACATTAATTATGATTCAACTCTGGTTGAATAGTAATAATATTAAATTTTAGTTCAACATAGTTCATGAAGGTTATATTTACGATTGATAGTTTGGCACAGGGAGGCACCGAGCAAAGTACGGCGGAATTGATTAGTCAGTTTAACGATGAGATTCAAGTTGTAGTGGTTTATTTCTATAATTCACATCAATTAAGATCCACTTACGAATCAATTAATTGTAAGTTATATTTTTTAGATATTGATGAAAAGTATGGGTTTTACGATGCAATAAAAAAATTTCATCAAGTGGTTGTTCGCGAAAAACCTGATGTTATTGTTAGCTCTCTTTACAGATCTTTGATCATTAGTAGGTTTGTATGTTGGTGGACAAAAGTACCATTGATTGGCACATTTGTCAATGAACGATATAGTGCTGAACGGAAAAGTAGATTCAAAGGGTTATCTGTTATTAAGTATTATCTAACATTATTGTTGGATAAATCAACTGCATTCATACCCCAAAAAATCATCAGCAACTCTTATAGCATTTCACTTTTAAATGGGAAAGCGTTGGGAATAGGTAGTGAAAAAATAAAAGTTATATATCGAGGTAGGGACACCAGTAATTATTCAGCCTGGGTTAAGCCTATTGGAAGTCATAAGTTTGTATGGATGGCTATCGGTCGATTGATACCTCAAAAAGGTTATGAGAATCTTTTACATGCTTTTCAATTGCTGAAAGTAAAAAATCATCAAGTAGAACTCAGGATAATTGGTGAAGGTCCAATACGAAAGGAAATAGAGGAGCTTATTTTCAAACTGAACTTGCAGAATGATGTTATTCTAGAAGGAAATATTCCCTTGGGTTGGCAGCAGTTGTATGCCGCAAATGCATTTGTATTACCCAGTATATCTGAAGGGTTTAGTGGGGCTCTTGTAGAGGCATTAATTACTGGTATTCCCATAGTCGCTAGTGATATTCCAATGAATCTGGAAGCTATTTCACCAGGTAAGGATGCCTATATTTTTAGACATAACGATTCTCGAGATCTTTATGATAAGATGGTTGACTTGATGAGTAATTATGATAATGCTTGTAAAATTGGTATGATAATGCGTTCTAGAGCGATTGATAATTATGATATTAGGAAAGTGTCTCATGTGTATGCAAAAACGATTGAAACAGTTGTGAATGGAAAAGAATCTTAGGGTTTTGTTTTTGGATACTCGTCCTATTAGACGAGGCGCTCAAGTTTTTGTGCATGAATTGAAGCAACGTTTTTCCAATGAAGGTATACCTGTGATGCGTATATTTTTGTATGAGGAAAATAAGTATGAGAAACTTGTATTAGATGAAAATGACCTTGTACTGCCATTTAGGGAGGATCATTATTTTGAAAAAATGCCTACAGTGCATCCTTCATTGGTAAGGCGAGTAGCAAAGGAAATTAAGACTTTTTCTCCTGATATAATATTATGCAATGGATCTAGAACATTAAAATATGCAGCTGTTATAAAAAAATGTTATCCTAGCATCACATCTAAATGGATTTATAGGGTTATTGATAGTGCTATGTATTGGAATAAACGATCAATAACAAAGTATTACTATAGGCATTTTGTAATTCCAGCAATGGACGGAGCAGTTGGGGTGAGTAAAAAATCGTTGGATGAGATGATTGAACATTATAGATTTAAGAAACCATCTGTATCTATTCCTAGGGCCATTAATGTAAATCATTTTGCAAATTATGTGCCGGATGACTGTGCTAGAGTAAATTCAGGAATCAGTAAAGATTCATTTGTAGTGCTTTTTTTAGGAAATTTTACCAACCAAAAACGTCCAGATCGTTTTTTGGATATTATATATGAATTGCAGAAGCAAATACCAAATGTTCATGGTTTGATGGTTGGAGATGGGCCACTGCGGGGCGAAGTTGATGCTCAACTTTTGCGATTGGGTATCGGTGAGAAAATTACGTTGGCCGGATATCAGAGGGATGTTCGTCCGTGGATAGCTATGAGTAATGTATTGCTTTTAACAAGTGACACTGAGGGAATGCCTGGAGTTGTATTAGAAGCAGCGGCGATGAAAACATTAACAGTTTCAAATATTGTTGGTGGCATTGAGGAAATAATACAAAATGGTGAAAATGGTTTTTTGAATTTTTCAAATAGCAATGTTGAGTATTGTAGTATTTTATCTTCAGTATTTTTTGATAAGATAAACATTCATAAAATTGAAGATAAATGTTTCCAGTCTGTTTTACACAGCAATCATATTGAATCTATTTTCCAATCTTATGTACTATTTTTTAATAGATGTATAAATAATGATTTTAATTCAATTTAAATGAAATGTTAGTTTACATATATTTTATTGTATAATTATTAAGGAGATTAAATTTATCGTAAAATTCATGAAAAATAATCCAACGATATCAATTGGAATAATGACAGCCCCCTCATTATATTCACGCTATTCGGAATGCATTAAGACATGGGTGCAAGATTTTGAATATATCTATTTGTTTGGAGGTTATAAAAGTAAGGATGAATTAATTTCACTAGGGAATATTGGGGAAAACTATAAATCAGCTTTTTTAAAACAACAATTAGGTCTAAGGTTCATGTATAAAAATAATCCAGATTTAGATTGGTATTCGATAGTTGGATGTGATACAATACTTTTTAAGGAAAGACTTATTGCTGAGTTATCAAATTTTGATTCAAGTGAGGATTTATTTTTAGGAACGTATTACAATCAATTTTCAATAGAAAATACACATTTTACTTCTATACATGGTGGCCCAGGTTTTTATATAAGCAATAGCTTGATGAAAAAAATAATCCCTATGATTGATCAATTTAATATTGAATGGTACAATAAAAGTCAATCAGGAAAGTTAAATGGAATAGATTATAGCCAATCAGACTTGGCATTGTCTTTTATGATAAAAAAGTACTTCAATATTGATTTTACACCAATGCGATTACTATTTGGTGATGTTTCCATATTTGATGAGATAGAATCAAAAAAAGAGAATAGTACTTCAGGTGATGATAGGCCAATAGGTTTGCATTACGTCAAGGCATCTAGAATGAATAACTATTATCAAAAATATAAGTAAGAATTATGTTATGTATTGAAAAAACACAAAATTTATTCAACTTAATAGAGTCTCTTGATTCTATTTTCTTCAATAAAAAAAATAGCAATTCTTCCTGTATTAATAGTTCCTCCCTTTATAAAATAAGTAGAGAGTTGTATTTCTTAAGTACACATCGTTATATTGATAATAAAGATTATCTATTTAATTTAGAAAATAAATTTTCACACTATATACAACTTTTAAACATAAAACCACATTTAAAATTAGTTCTAAATGAAAATACATCATTGACTTTGGTTAAAATAAAAAAAATCAAAAAAAATATAAGTATACTAAATAACTCTTCCTCTCATAAGTTTTATAAATATTTTTTGATTTCAATCAATATCATATGCTTCTAAATGTAATAGATATTAAACTATTTTTACCTACATCGATTTGAAAAAAGTACGCATAACTTGGCCTAAAAACGAATACATACTTCGTCAAACATTCAAAAATTCAATGATTTGGGGTGACTATGAATTCACGTTTGACGATATCCCTGTTGCCGATTTTTGGATAATAGTAAATAATTATCAATTCGATAAGCTACAGTGTTCTTGCCCCCCTAATAATATTATTTATATATTACAGGAACCTACGAGTGTTAGTAAATACAATAATGATAATCATTCGTCTGATTTTCTGAAACAATTTGGGATAGTTATAACTACCCAGGAGGGTTTACGAGGCGAAAACGTAATCCATCAACATCTTGGTATCCCTTGGCTTATTAATAAATCAATAGATGATTTGATTGCTGAACCAATAAATGAGAAAATTAGGTTCATGTCAATTATTACTTCTAATAAGACATATACTTCTGGGCACAGGAATAGAATTGAATGTGCTATGAGGATAAAAAAATACTTTGGTAACTATGTAGACTTATATGGAAGAGGCTTCAATGATTTTGACGATAAATGGGATGTCCTTTCTCCATATCGATATCACATTTCTATAGAAAATTCTGTAGAGCACAACTATTTTAGTGAAAAGATAATTGATCCCATATTAGCTTATACACTACCTCTCTATCATGGGTGTCTAAATATTTCTGATTATTTTGATATACCCAATTACCTTAAGATCTTAGATTTAAATTCTTTTGATGTAATAAAGAAAAAAATAAAATATCTTATTGAAAACGATTCTTTCTATGATGATAATGTTCAATTTTTAATCAATTCACGTAAAAAAATATTAGAAAATTATAATTTTTTTCCAATGATATGTGACATTATGGATGGAATAGAAAAATCTGATCCATGCATGAATGAATTAGTATACTCAAAAGGTAAATCCTTGAAATTAGAAACATTAATAAAGATTATTCAAAAAAAATATTTTCTGCAGAAGATTAATTTTCTTTATAATACTAATTGACGAAAGACTCAGCTGATTCCTTTTTTCTATCACATAAAATTTTAATGCCCTTTTTAATAGTTTTAATTTTTAATCTGATTTTTTAATGACAATTCAATTTTTTTTAGAAATCTCTCTTTGATATATCTCTTTAATGCTATATATCACTTTATCTATGCCTCTTATTTTCTAATTAAGATTAATAATATTACTACATAATGTTCGACATAGTATATATAATTCTTGTATTTGAAAATCCTAATCAGATAAAAAAATTAGTCTCTTCACTTAATGCCGAAAATGTTTTTTTTTATTTACATGTAGATAAAAAAATTGATCAATTGGTGTTTGAGAAAAGTTTAAGTTCTTTACTGAACGTTAATTATCATTTCATTGAGGATAGAAATGAAATATCTTGGGGAGATAACATGATGGTGAAATCAATTTTAAATTTAATTAAAATTGTGAATCTAAATCACAAGAACGGTTACTGTATTTTATTGAGTAATAATGATTATCCAATCAAGTCAAATAGTTCAATTCGAAATTATTTATTAAGCAATTATGGTAATTCTTTTATTTCGATGGCTGAATTACCTGCTAAGTCATATATATATCAACAAAGATTAACTTATTACAAATTTGATCTTTCAAAAAACAAAAAAGATCTTGTCCTGATTCCTTCAATATGGGATAAATCATTTTATACAATAAAATCATTTAGATCTTTATTTAGAGCACTGAATTCGTTACAGTATAAGAAATTGTATAAAATTTTAGTAAAACGTAAACATCCTAAGTTCATTGATAAAATATTTTGGGGGTCATCTTATTGGGCACTTCCTATTCAAGTGACAAATCAAATTTTATCTTTTTGCGATACGAATAAGAATTTCGTAGGATTTCATAAGGAGACATTTATTTCTGATGAATTATTTTTTCAAACAATTTTACATCATTTAAACAAAATCGGGAAAATCGACACTGTTTTTGATGTTCGTTGCACTTATATGAATTTTGAAGAGGGAAATTCATCGCCGGACATTTTACGTTCATCTGATTTTGAAGAATTATCACTATTACCAAATAGATTCCTTTTTGCCAGAAAATTCGATTCTAAAATTGATGATAAAATATTTAAATTGATTGATTCAATTCGATAATCACTAACGGATTCGATTATTCTAGTGAAAATGCTATTTGTTTTTTAGAATCATTTCGCTTTTTATTCACTGAATCTTGTTTCACAAATAATAAATTTACTCCCTATTGTGAATATTAAACTCTTCATCTTTTTTTTGAGGATTATTTAATAAAACCAACTATCCTGGTTTCATCCACTTTAATTGGGAAGTATAATTTATACAAATTTAATTATAAGATCACATTGAATAAACTCAAAAAAAAAGATTTCAAAATAAACACTGCTTTTTATTCGCTTTTACTCTTATTATTTTCTTGTTCTTGTTCACATATAACCAAGGATAAAGTTTATAATTCCAACCTAACACTCCGCTCTTCTTTCACATCTTCTTTCCCCATCGGTTTAGGCATACATCTTTCTAATATCATCTCCGATTCATCTCATCTAATTTCAAACTACTTCAACTCTATTTCAACAGCCAATGCTTTTAAGTTTGAAGCCATCCATCCGCACCTTGATGAATATGATTTTGAAGAAGCAGATTCTATAGTAGCTTTCGCTCTACAAAATAATATGAGAGTTCGTGGTCATACGCTTATATGGGGAAATAGAAATCCGTATTGGTTGATCTGGGATGAAAAAGGAAATACTGTCTACCGCACAGTATTGGAAAGACGTCTTAAAGAACATATCATGAAGGTTGTAGGAAGATATAAAGGCAGGGTAGAAGTTTGGGATGTTGTTAATGAAGCCATATACGATAATAACAAAGAGTTTCTAAAACCTACCATTTGGTACAAGATCCTTGGTGAAGAGTATATCTATAAATCATTTCAGTTCACCCACGAAGCCGACTCTAATGCACACCTTTTCTATAACGATTATAATGCAGAGCAACCTGCTAAACGAGACCGAATAGTTAGGCTGATTAAGTCAATGAAAGATAGAAATATTCCTATTTATGGAATCGGGATCCAAGGTCATTGGACAACTGAAAATCTTAACCTCTCAGACTTAGAATCTGCCATTGATATTTACTCAGCTATGGGTTTGCAAGTTCAGATCACAGAATTACATATTACCAACCCTTTAGACCCCAATGCAACAGATTCTGAAACAATGAATCAATTGGCCGATGTGTACCATGATTTATTCAACATTTTACTGAAACATAAACATCAAATTACAGGTGTTACGTTTTGGGAATCAGAATCTCCAAAGAATAGGTATTATCCACTTTTCGATATTAACTTAAAGCCTACTCAGGTTTATCAGTCTATTATTAATGCAAACTAAACCTATTGCTGTATTACATCTCATCAAATCTCTTGGACGGGGTGGTGCTGAAACGTTGCTTCCTGAGACACTCCGAATACATGATAAAAACCTTTTTGTTTTTCATTGCATATACTTCCTCCCATGGAAAAATCAATTGGTTGAAGAAATAAAATCGGCAGGTGGAATTGTGAAAAATTTTCCTGCAGTTAATAATTTAAGGATACTTCTTCAGGCTTTTAGAGTTTCACGATATATCAAGGAAAATAAGATACAGTTGATTCATTGTCATTTACCATGGGCTGGTTTTGTTGGTCGCATTGTTCATCTTATTTCTGGAGTGCCTGTGATATATACAGAGCATAACAAGCAAGAACGCTATCAATTTATAACAAGACTCTTGAATAAATGGAGTTTTAATTTTCAATCATTGGTTATTGCAGTCTCTGAAGATGTGAAATATTCAATTCACAAAAATATCAAGCCAAACATTCGGGTAGAAACAATTCTTAATGGAATCAATACAGCTAAATTTAGCCGGAACATTGATTCTGGTAAACGCATTCGTACTGAATTGGGAATTCCTGTCGATGCCATTGTTATAGGTAGTTTAGGTGTATTTCGTTCTCAAAAAAGAATCAACTATTGGTTGGAATTATTTCGAAAGGCTTCAACGTTGAACCCCTCTATTCGTGGCATATTGGTAGGTGATGGCCCACTTAAACTAGAGATTATATCACAAATCAAGGATTTAGGATTGGAAGATCTTGTTTTTCTACCTGGACTTCAAACGAATGCTGTTGATTGGTATTCTGCTATGGATATTTTTATGATGACTTCATCATTTGAAGGGCTACCCTTAGCCTTGTTAGAAGCAATGTCTTGTGAATGTGCAGTTGTTTCTACAAATGCAGGTGGCATAAGGGAAGTTCTAGAAAATGATATTAGTGGAATAGTTGTTGATGTTGACCTGTGGAAAAAGTTAGTATCTAAGGTTCAATTTTTATTAGATAATCCCGATATACGAACTAGAATGGGTTTGGCAGCAAGAAGGAGGGTCGTGAATCATTTTAGTATAGAATCCATGGTCAATCAATTGCAAACAACATATCATTATTATGTTCATACGGAAAAGCACTAAAGAAGATATTCCTTCGATAGTTGATTTGTTAAAAAAAACATTGGGTGAGAACTCAACGCCCAAGTCCATAAATTATTGGATCTGGAAACACGTTGACAATCCTTTTGGAGAATCGTCAGTTTTGGTGGCCGAGAACAATGACCAATTAACTGGTGTCAGGGCTATGATGCAATGGAAATGGCAAAAGGGAAGTGATCTATTTAATGCACTAAGGGCAGTTGATACTGCTACACATCCTGATTATCAAGGCAAGGGTGTCTTTTCTATTTTAACACAAAAAAGTGTTGTCCTCGCTAAGGAAGAAGGTATAAATTTCATTTTCAATACCCCCAATAGAAAAAGCCTTCCTGGGTATCTTAAACTAGGTTGGGTGTCAGCTGGAAAATTAACTGTCGGAATCTCATTTCACTTTTCATTTTTCACCAAATCGAAGAAGATTAAGCAGGTTACTATGGATTTCTCTTTATTGGATAATCTTTGTCGCAGATGGAACATGCTCCAACAGAAATCAGACGAATTATTTGTGCCAAAATCTGCTGCATACCTTACTTGGAGATATGTTGATAATCCCGTAATTAATTATTTTGTGTTTAGTGATGAAACTTTGTTTTTGGCCATGTATATACGACAAACTAAAAATGTTACTGAACTAAGAATATCAGAATTGATTTGCTGTAGTTCAACATCACAGGATTGCAGAAAAGTTAAATCCCTTATTCGAAATTTTGCTGCTGATAAAAAAGCTAACTTGATTACTTTTGCTACTCAACATAAGCGTTGGATCCCCGGTCTAAAAATCTCTTTACCTATAGGACCAATTTTTGTCACAAAAAAAATCAACATTGATTTACCATCATTTGCTCACATGAAAATGGTTTATCAACTTGGAGATATGGAATTATTCTGATGGATGTTTTAATAGTATTTTTTTTGATGTTATGTATTTATTTTCTTCAAAGAAGATATTTACTACCTAGCTTTACTCATAATATTAGCAGTGTTACTGAAAATTATATTGATATTCTTTTCATTACTCATCTACTGTTTTTCGGGTTTTACTTCCTTTACACATTTACATCAAGATCTGATTCAGGCGAATACTATCGTTTATCTGTTGAAGCACAAACCTGGCGAGAGTTATTTGTTTCAGGTACTCCTTTCGTTAAATTCGTATGCTATCCATTTAGTCATGTATTAGGCCTTTCTTTCAATTCTGTGATGTTGATATTTGCTTTTTTAGGCTTTGAAGGAATGCTTTTTTTCTACTTGGCTGCAAGAGAAAACATCCAACGGCTGCCATTGGTATGGGGTGGGATGACTATATTGGAAATTCTTTTCATTCTGCCCAATAGTCACTTTTGGTCCGGATCATTAGGAAAAGGGAGTTTAATGACCTTTGGCATTGGTCTTTCATTTTATGGATTAAGCAGATTTAACCGTAGACTTCCATTGTTGGTTATTGGTGCTTTTATAGTGTATATGGTTCGTTCACATTTGTTACTGGCCATTGTTATTGGCGTTGGACTTGGTGTTCTTTTCACTCAGAAAGGAATCAAATGGTACTTCCGTTTGGCACTGATTGTTTTTTCTGCACTGACTATCTTCATGATTTCTGATAATGTGGTAGAATTCACAGGTATGGAATCTTTGAATGTTTTCGATTCAAAAAGTATAGATCATAGAGTAGAGCAATTAGGTCATGGTGGTTCAGGTGTTGATATTGCCCACTATAGTGAGGCGTTTAAATTATTTACATTTCTTTTCCGACCATTATTTGTTGATTCACCAAGTTTGTTGGGCTTGATAACTTCATTTGAAAATGTTTATCTCCTTTTTTTATCTTTTCGCTTTGTTCTTAACTTTCCACTATTTTGGAAAAAATCTAATGGCTTTCACAAAGCTGCATTTTTTACTTTTTTACTTGCTGCAATTTCGTTGGCACAAATTTCAGGAAATTTGGGAATAGCCATCAGACAAAAAGCCCAAATATTTCCTTTACTATTTTTATTTTT
>CANGBH010000014.1 GCA_947451935.1 Chitinophagaceae bacterium | reverse complement strand
TTTATTTCTTTGTGATGAAAAAAGATGCCACTGCACAATTGTATGGATCTTTTTTTGGTCAACAAGGTGGTGAAGGCGATCATGTTGATGGAGGCACCTCACGTTTTGATAATAAAGGGGCTATTTACCAAGCTGTATGTGCTAATTGCGGTGGAAGCAATGCTTGTTCGAATGATCCTATCAAAAGTCCTTTGCTCATTACTCGTGGTGTTGTTGGCCCTGCTAATGGTTCACTTGGAACTGGAAGTGCAGGTGAATGTAATCTTGCTGCCTTTAAAATCAATTTTGAATTCGATGGCGTGAAAGCTGGTGCAAAAACTGCCATTGGTGGTATTGCACACGACACAGCGGGCTGCCTTCCTTTAACGGTAGATTTTACAGATAGTATCGGTTTAGGTAAAACATATGAATGGAATTTTGGAGATGGATCACCAGATTCGATTGTTGTAAATCCTTCCTTAAGACATACTTACACTTTTCCAGGAGATTTTAAGGCAAGGCTTATTTCAATTGATAATAGTAGGTGTATACCAAGGGATACTTCTTATGTAACTATACGAGTTCGGACTGATAAAGCCATTTTATCGGCATCGGGGGGGAAGGTTCCGCCTTGTGACGGACTTCAAGTGGCATTTAGTAATGCATCAATTCCACCATCTGGGGGAGTTTTTTCTGATACTTCATTCGTTTGGGATTTTGGAGATAATTCGCCATTATTAAAAACAGGTGTACAGGATCCACCATTGCATACTTATCCAGCAGTAGGTAGTTATAAAGCTAAGTTGTATTTGAATGACACAGCCTATTGCAATGCATTTGATGTTATTGATATTCCTATTTATCTCTCTCCTAATGTAAAAGCATTATTTACAACTCCTCAAGTTGGGTGTTCACCTTACAACGCAGTCTTTAAAAATACGAGTGTAGCAGGGCAAATTTTTGCATGGAATTTTGGAGATGGATCAGGACAGTATGTTGGGATAACACCTCCTGCTCATCCATATAATGCTCCAGGAGATTATACCGTTACCTTGACTGCAACGGATATTACTACATGTAACGTTACAGATGTATACAAAGACACGATTTCTGTCAAGCAAGGTCCTTTAGCAAACTTTACATTTTCGCCAAATCCTCCAGTGGAAAACACTGCAGTACAATTTTTGAATTTTTCACAAAATGCAACACGCTATAGTTGGGATTTTGGTGATTTTGATACGTCGGCATTAGCTAATCCAATACATCTTTTCCAACGAACCGATACGTTTAATGTGTGTTTATTAGCCTATAATGATTTTGGTTGTGTAGATACCCTTTGCAAGCCGGTTGCGGCACTGATTAGATCGATTGTGGATGTACCTAATGCTTTTATACCGAATAGTGAAGGCATAAATAGAACAGTTAAGGTTCAAGGATTTGGCATCGCAAAAATGGATTTTAGAATATATAATCGATGGGGTCAATTGGTCTTTGCTTCTTCATCTCCAAGCTATGGATGGGATGGAATGTATAAAGGGGTACTTCAGCCAATGGATGCCTATGCATATACATTGCAAGTCATGTTTAGTGATGGAACACAAGTTTCGAAGAAAGGCGACATAACGTTGATACGATAAAAAATAATGAGTAAAAGGGTAAATATAAACATGCCAGTTAAGCATAAGCTAATTATTACAGCAATATTGTCTGTGATGATGTTGGTTGATGTTGCCTACTCGCAAGATTTACATTTCTCACAGTTTTTCAATTCACCTCTTTCAACAAATCCTGCTAATACAGGCTTTATTCCAAGCTCTGATTTTAGGATTGGCGCAAATGTCAGAAGTCAATGGACTAGCATCCCAGTTCCCTATAAGACGAATAGCATTTGGGGTGATGCGCAAGTGTGGCGCGATCGTATACCTGGCGGATGGTTAGGGTTAGGAGGCTTAATTTTACAAGATGTTGCAGGAAGTGGAAATTTACGATCTACCAAAGTGTATAGTTCTATAGCGTATCATCAGATGTTAGGCAATACAGGATTACTGTCTGCTGGATTTAATTTGGGATATGCCAGTAAACAAATTGATTTGACAAAGCTTACTTTCAATAGTCAATGGAACGGGCAGTTTTTCGATGGCTCTAGATCGGATGGTATACAATATTTGTCGAGTTCTTCTATTGGTTATTTTGATATGCAAGCAGGCTTAAACTATGCTATGTTCCCTACGGATAATATTTATGTGCATGGCGGTTTCAGTTTACATCATCTGAATAAACCTACTGAGTCATTCTTTTTAGATTCAAGTGGTCATGATAATCAGATAAAGCCGAGGTCCATATTTTTTGCTGATGCCATGATTAAGATCAATGATCGTATTATTCTTTCTCCATCCATTTATTATACTAGCCAAGCAAAGTCAGCTGAATTTGTTGGAGGTATTCACCTGAATTATAATATAAAAGAGAAAGGAGAACATCAATTGATCGCTGGAGTCTATTTTAGACCTAATGAAGCATTCATTCCTATGGTGGGATACCAGTGGCGAAGTTTTAAATTCATGTTTAGTTATGACGTAACATCATCTCCGTTGAAATACTTTAATGGAAGTCAAGGTGCAACAGAACTTTCATTACAATATGATGGTATGTATAGTAATTACAATGGCGATCGACGTCAAAGCTTTTGTCCAAGTTTTTAATTCGTGCTACCGTCCTTCTATCCAAACTTTAATTTCATTAGCTGATTACAAAAGGCGAAGTTTGTAAAAATAATTCTAGTCATGGCACAGAAGCCAATTCCCTTTGAAGTGTATCAGGAGTTTAAATCAATACTCGGTGAAGAATTTGTACTGACCGATGCTGAGTCGTTGGAAAAGCACGGACATGATGAAACAGAGCATTTGCTATTTCTTCCTCAAGTGGTACTTCGACCGCGCACTACAGATGAAATTAGTCGGATTATGAGGATTTGTAATGAGCACTTAATACCGGTTACCCCAAGGGGTGCAGGCACGGGACTCAGTGGAGGTGCATTGCCGCATTTAGGGGGTGTACTTCTTTCTACAGATCGGATGAATGCTATTCTTGACATTGATGAACAAAATTTGCAGGTCACAACTGAGCCTGGCGTAATAACAGAAGTACTTCAAAATGCAGTAAAAGAAAAAGGTCTGTTTTATCCACCTGATCCGAGCAGTCGTGGTTCCTGTTTCATTGGTGGAAATATTGCAGAGAATAGTGGTGGCCCGAAGGCCGTAAAATATGGCGTAGTAAGGGATTATGTATTGAATTTAGAAGTCGTTTTGCCCACTGGTGAAGTAATGTGGACAGGATGTAATGTGTTGAAGAATTCAACGGGGTATAATCTGACCCATTTGGTTATTGGAAGTGAAGGCACGCTAGCTGTTGTAACTAAAATAGTGTTGAAATTAATTCCGCATCCAACATTTGATTTGTTGATGTTGGTTCCATTCAACTCTTTAGAAAAGGCTGGAGCAGCCGTGAGCGCTATATTTAGGGCAGGCTTTACACCATCTGCCATGGAGTTGGTTGAACTAAACGCGTTGCAAATAGTTAGCAAATTTGTTGATTCTTCAGCAGTACCTGTTACAGATGAAACAGAAGCTCATCTCATTATTGAAGTAGATGGTAATCATCTTGAGACCTTGATGGCTGAAATGGAATCAATCAGTGAAGTACTCACTCAATTTGATTGTGGTGAAATTTATTTCGCAGAAGATGCACAACAAAAAAATGAGTTGTGGAAATTAAGGAGACGTGTTGCAGAGGCAGTGAAATTGTCTGGATATACTATTGAAGAAGATACCGTAGTTCCTCGTGCTGAATTGCCGGCGTTGATAAGGGGCGTGAAAGAATTAGGGAAGAAGCATGATTTTGAAGTTGCTTGTTATGGACATGCAGGAGATGGAAATCTGCACATTCGAATACATAAGCCTGGAACAGTGAATAGCCATGGTGATACCGAAATGACTTCTATACTTAGAGAGCTCTTTTTGATTGTTAAGAACCTTGGTGGAACAATAAGTGGAGAGCATGGCGTAGGATTGATTCAAAAGGGCTACATGGATATCATATTCAATGAAACGCAAATTCGCATCATGAAAGAAATCAAAAAGGTATTTGATCCCAATAACATTTTAAACGCAGGAAAGATATTTGATTAATTTTTACGTAAGAAATAGTCTTGAGTTACTGAAGCCTATTTTCTTTTATAGTCACCTCGTTTCCAAGAACGAATGAACTCGCCCCATGCAAATGGATTGAAAATGTTCATTGGTGGTGCTTGTCCTGTATAATAATATTTTTGAGCATTCTTGGCCAGCGTCAAATTCACTGATTCTTTTCCATCTCTTGGAAGTGATCGCATGAGAATGCGTCGTGTAGCCATATCCGTGTTTTTCCTGGCCAATTCAATATTATCATCAGGTACGTCTGTATTCACGAAATCACGTTCAAATTGCTCCCTTGATGGCCTTGGTTTGATGATGGCTGCGGGTAAGTAGGTGGTATCGTTAATCATCAACTGAATGATGCTAAATTGGTTTCCTACTAAATCTGTTGGTATGAGCGTGATTTTGTTCTTAAACCCAATGCAACTGAATTCAATATTGTCCCCTTTTAAAGCAACAATCGAGAAAACCCCTTGATTGTTTGTGAGTGTTCCTCTTCCGGTCCCTTTTACGATAATACTCACTGCTGGAAGGCCTTGTAGGCTATCTGCCGTCATTACCACACCGTATAATTGAACAACAGAGTCTTTGAAATTCTCAAACTGAGCTTGAGCAGAAAAAGGCTTTATGGCTGATAGGATAAGTATAAAAAGGGCTAATTTTTTCATCAGATGCATTCTTGCACAAATTAAGTGCATCTTTTCGATAAACAAAGTCGGATATGAATGGTTATTTTTGCAGTTCTTACATTTTTTAACAAATCATACTTATGCATACAGAAGATATTTTGAAGGCGTTGAGTACCGTGCAGGAGCCTGACTTGAAAAAAGACCTCGTAACCCTCAATATGGTGAAGGATATTCATATTGATGGCAAAAATGTCTCGTTTACGGTTGTTTTAACCACTCCTGCCTGTCCAATGAAGGAATTAATTAAGCGGGATTGTATAAAGGCAATTATTGAGCATGTAGGCAGTGATTTGGATGTAGACGTTAAATTTACCTCCAATACTACTTCATTGAGGGCGGATGGACAGTCAGTCTTACCTGGAGTGAAAAACATCATCACCGTGATTAGCGGTAAAGGCGGTGTTGGAAAGTCAACTGTCGCTTCAAATCTTGCTTTAGCCTTAGCACAAAAAGGGGCTTCGGTCGGGTTAATGGATGCTGATATTTATGGCCCAAGTATTCCGATTATGTTCGGTGTTCGAGGACAACGGCCACTAATGATGGATATTGATGGAAAGGACAAAATTGTTCCATTAGAAAGTCATGGCATCAAATTAATCAGCATCGGACTATTGGTTGACGAAAAGAGTGCCGTTGTTTGGAGAGGTCCCATGGCAAGCAGTGCCATCAAGCAGTTTGTAACAGATGTTCATTGGGGTGAGCTTGATTATTTAGTGATTGACATGCCACCTGGCACTGGAGATATTCATTTGACTTTAGTGCAAACCATACCCGTTACAGGAGCAATCGTTGTCACTACTCCACAGGATGTTGCTTTATTAGATGCAAAGAAGGCTATAGCGATGTTTGGACAGGCACAGATTAAAGTGCCCATCATTGGTCTAGTAGAAAACATGGCTTGGTTTACCCCTGCTGAATTGCCGGAGAATAAGTATTACATATTTGGAAAGGATGGAGGGAAAAACTTGGCCGATCAATTTGATCTAAATTTCCTCGGACAAATTCCTATTGTACAAAGCATACGAGAAGGTGGAGATAAAGGGATGCCTGCAATGATCGGCGATGATCTTGTTACAAAAGAAGCATTTTTGTCCTTTGCCTCTGATACCATTCGTGCTGTTGCTGTGGCAAATGCCGCTAAAGAATCTGCCGGGGCCTAATACTCAATTAGGTTTACTGTTCTAGATTGGTTAAATATTGGAATTGACAGTATTGCGATATGAATGAGTGAAATCAATCATTCCCTCATAGCACTTACCTCTGTTTCAGGACTATTCAATTTGAAACTTTTTCGTTTACCATCTATGGTAATATGAATGATGTTGGTGAATTCTTTTTTGTACTCGTATAATAGATCAGTGGATACCCCAATTGATTTGACATTCTTTAATGAAGAAATCGTGAAGAAAATCCAGGTAGCTTCATTATCGTTCTCATAACCCAGGTATTGAATGCCTTTTTTTTGCCCATTGATTATAATAGATAAATGTTTTCTGATATAGGCTTCGATCAATTTATTATTTTCGCCCTTGTTGCCTTGTTCTAAGTCGATTTTAGTTGATGTGGATGGTCTAAGGGCTTCCTGTAAATTATCCTGGTATATTTTGCAGGTTATTCCTAGCTCTTTGGTGTTGGTGGTATATTCAACCTCAGTGACAGATACATAAAAGGGATGTTTAAAGCCAAATAAGAAGGGCATAACAATAAGGCAATACAATAGAATTTTGTGTTTCATCTTACGCAAAAGTCTGATTAATTTTCAACGCTGTGAACGATTATGACAGATTTTATATTTTATTTTAAATTAGGGTGGTTTCATATTCTTAGCCTAGACGCGTTGGATCACCTTTACTTTATTGCCGTTTTAACCATCATATATACATTTTCATCTTGGAAAAGGGTATTGGTTTTGATTACTGCCTTTACTATTGGTCATGCTTGCACCCTGTTTTTAAGTGCCTTAGATTTACTTCGATTTAATGATCGATATGTTGAATTCGCTATACCCTGTACGATTTTTATTTCTGCTGCGGTTAACCTTTGGCGAAGAGATGGTTTAGTTAAAGCTGGAAGGGTCCAGTATTTTTTAGCGTTGTTTTTTGGGCTAGTTCATGGTATGGGATATGCAAACGCTATACGATTTATGCTATCCAGCGATCAGCATATATTTAGCAGCCTGTTAAGCTTTAACATTGGATTGGAAAGCGGACAAATATTCGTAGTATTGTTTGTGTTATTTGTTGGGTGGTTTGTGCAAAGAATGAAACTATTTTCGCAACGAGATTGGGTATTGATTTTTTCTTCAGTTATTTTTGGACTTTCATTTCAAATGGCAATAGAGCGATTTCCTTTTTTTATAAATTAAGTAAGCATGAAGCAGTTTTCTTTTATCATTCTTCTGTTAGTGGCTGTATCAAATTTTACAGTAGCACAACCTTTGCGTAATGCAGGTTCAAACCATGGTAATTCATTCGAGCAATTGGATTATCTTCTTCCAACTCCAAATGAATACAGGACTGCAAGCGGAGCACCTGGTCCAAAGTATTGGCAGCAACGTGTTGATTACGATATCAATGCCAATTTGGATGAGGTTGCTAATGTATTAACTGGATCTGAATCGATTACCTATTTCAACAATTCTCCTGATGTATTGACTTACCTCTGGTTGCAGCTCGATGAAAATATTCATCATCCCGAAAGTGATAATAATTACGATAGGCAGTCTACTATGCAGGAAAAGATGACCAATCTGGATCTACTCAAAATGACGCCAAAGGACTATTTAAATGGCTATGGATTGAATATTACCCAATTAACCGATGCGTCTGGTAAATCATTGCCATATATCATTAATCATACGATGTTGAGAATTGATTTGCCCACTCCATTAAAGGCTGGTCAAAAATTTTCGTTTAAAGTAAATTGGAATTATAAGATTCCTGATAAATTAACACGCTACGGCAGGGGTGGATATGAGTACTTTGCTGAAGATGGTAATAATTTATATTCTATTGCACAATGGTATCCTCGTTTAGCGGTGTATAGTGATTTTCAGGGCTGGCAAAATATGCAATTTGCAGGAGGCTCTGAGTTCGCAGTTACCTTTGGAAATTTTAAAGTCAATATCAATGTTCCAGAAGATCATATAGTCGCTTCTACGGGTGAATGTAGGAATATCAATGAAGTGCTAAGTGCAGCACAGTTAGCCCGTTGGCAGCAGGCACAAACCGCAACAGAGCCAATTGAGGTAGTAACATTGGATGAGGCATTGGAGAATGCAAAGGAAAAATCAACAAAAAGAAAGACTTGGGTTTTTGAGGCAACTAATGTGAGGGACTTTGCATTCAACTCATCAAGACGATTAGTATGGGATGCCATGCCTGTTACAGTAAATGGGAAAAAAATCATGTGCATGAGTTTCTATGGCAAAGAGGCTTATCCTATTTATAAAAAATATTCAACCAAAGCGGTTGCTCATACCATCAAGACATATTCAAAATACACTATTCCCTATCCATATCCTGTTGCACAATCAGTTGAAGCGGCTATTGGTATGGAATATCCGATGCTTGCCATGAATTATGGAAGAGCTGAAAAAGATGGTACATACAGTGAGTCCACTAAGTATGGTGCAATTGGTGTTATCATACATGAAGTGGGTCATAACTTTTTTCCAATGATTGTCAATTCTGATGAGAGACAATATTGGTGGATGGATGAAGGATTGAATACATTTTGTCAATTTCTAACAGAGCAAGAGTTTGATAATAATTATCCTTCTAGAAGAGGTCCAGCTCATTTGATTACTGATTATATGAAGTTGCCCAAGGATGAATTGGAGCCTATCATGACTAAGGGAGATAACGTGGCTGATGTTGGTGCAAATGCTTACGCTAAAGCAGCAACTGGATTGAATATCCTTCGCGAAACCATCATGGGAAGAGAGTTGTTTGATTTTGCATTTGGAGAATATGCAAAACGTTGGGCATTCAAGCACCCCACACCTGCAGATCTTTTCAGGACTTTAGAAGATGCTAGTGCTGTTGATTTAGATTGGTTTTGGAGAGGATGGTATTTTGGTGTAGATCCTGTAGACATTGCTTTAGAAGAGGTGAAGTGGTTTAAGTTGGATGCTGATAAAAATATCTCGGCGATGAAATCTCCTGCATTTGAATCAATCAGCAAACAACGCAATAGATCAGAGAAGAAGATTGAATTCTATACCGATGCAGATACAACACTCCGTGATTTCTATTATTATAATAGAGGTGCTGATGCAAAAATGAAGGAAGAAAATATCCAGAAGCAACAAGAAGCTCAAATCGATAAGGCAAACTATGCTGCATGGGAAGATAAGAATATTTATCAGCTGAAATTTAAGAATGAAGGTGGGTTAGTGATGCCAATTATTATTGAGTGGACATTTAAAGATGGAACTAAAGAAGTGGATCGTATTCCTGTTACTATTTGGAGATTAAATGAAAAAGAAGTTACTAAGCTATTCTTAAAAAATAAAGAAGTTGCATCGATAAAGCTTGATCCAATGAGGGAAACTGCTGATATCAATGAAGCAAATGGAATGTGGCCATTGAAAGAAATGCCAAGTAGATTCCAATTATTTAAGAAGGAAGGTCTTGGTTTTTCCGGTCCTGGAGCAGCACGCGCAACTGGTGGAGCTGCTAATGCGATGCAGAAAGCAAAGCAACAAAACTAGTTGATCCAAGCGTTAAATTCTTCTTTTGATACGAGGCCCTGTTTTCTTTTAACTTCTTTGCCATGAACAAAGAGGATAAAAGTTGGCAGGGCTTCTACATTAAGGCTCTTCATCAATTTTGTTTCTATACCTCCATCCATTTTTAGCAACATTAATTTGCTGTTGTTCTCGGCCATAAATTCTTGTAAAACGGGTTCCATTTTTTTACATGGAGGACACCATACGGCTCCAAAATCGACCAGTACAATTTCTTTACTCATGATTTGTCCTTCAAAGGTTTTCATGCTTGTTTGAGGAGCATTGGGGTCAACGCCTTCTAATGGCATGTTTTCTCTTTTCCATGCATTGATTCCACCTTCAAGATTCGTTACTGTGTATCCTAGTGCAGTCAATGCTTGAGCCGCTGCTCCGCTTCTGCCTCCACTAAGGCAGTAGATAAAAATTGGTTTTTGTTTATCTAGATGAGATGTTCTGTCATCAAACTCTGCTCTATTAAGCCAGTTTGCTTGAAGCGCATTCTTTATATGACCACTTTTGTACTCATCTGCAGTTCTGACATCAAGCAGTTGTATATTATCGGCTTGTATTGCTGTAGAAAATTTCTCTGGGGTTGCTGTCAGATTTTTCTGACCATTAGTTGCACATGCCAAAAAAAGCAATAGGAGGCCGAGCGAAATGTATTTCATGAATAATGATTTAGTTGAAATTACTAATATTCTCTAATACGACTTGTTATTTACCAATTCATCGGCAATTCCATAATGAGTATTTTCGCTTCCTCTTCTGCAGTGAACGTGAATTCCTCTATGTCGTTCAAGCCTATAGCGTCCCTTCTATTCAATACTTCACCTGCAATGGTGATTTGACCTTCAATTACAAAGAGATAAATACCATGTTGTTTATCTTGAAGTGAATACTGTTGAGAAAAGCCTTTTTCTGGATTCGTTAACCAAAACCAGGCATCTTGCATAATTTGTACTTCTTTACCGATTTTGACAGGGGCAACAATTAATTGAAGTTTATTTTTTCGTTCTTCAATTTCAAAGTATTGTTGATCATAGCGTGGTTCACTATTTTTTTCTCTAGGGAAAACCCAAATTTGAAGAAACCTTGCGGCTTCCGAAGGTGATGGATTCATTTCTGAATGCCTGATTCCTGTTCCTGCACTCATGATCTGAACATCGCCTTCTTTTATGATGGAATTGAATCCCATTGAATCCCTATGTTGTAATGCGCCAGAAAGAGGGATGGTAATGATTTCCATATTGTCGTGAGGATGCATGCCAAAGCCCATTCCTCCATCAACTCTATCGTCGTTCAATACCCTGAGTGCGCCAAAATGTATTCGCGATGGATCGTGGTATCCTGCAAAACTGAATGTATGATAGCTCTCAAGCCATCCATGATTTGCGTAACCCCTGCTTTTATCTCGGTGGATGATTTTTTTCATGATTTAATTTATGTAATAAAATTAATCAACGTTTGAACATCAAAAAAATAAACTTCTTATTTCTCCTTGGTGTACTTAATTTGCTGCTATGTTGGATGAGAAATTAGGCATGTTTGAAAATAGGTTGAAGAAAGTATATAAGACCCTTCGGCAGCGTGCTTTGCAACAGAAAATTACATGTTATCGATTATATGATCGTGACCTTCCTGAGTTTCCATTGATTATTGACTTGTATGAAGATGATGTTCAAATTACAGAATACAGAAGCAATCATAAATTATCTGACGAAGAATATGATACATGGCTTACACAGAGTGTAGGAGTGATTATGAAGGTGCTTTCTAAAACTCCTGATCAAGTGCATTTAAAGGAGCGCAAGCGTAAAGAAGGTCGAACCGACCAATATCAGAAAGCTGACGATAGAAAGGAGTTTATCGAGGTGAATGAAGGTGGCTTGATCTTTTATGTGAATCTCAATGATTATTTGGATACAGGTTTATTCATTGATCATCGCATTACACGCAATATGGTTCGTAAAGAATCTGAAGGCAAACGAGTGTTAAATCTCTTTTGTTATACAGGGGCATTCTCAGTGTATGCAGCTGCTGGGGGTGCTAAAGAAGTGATTTCAGTTGATCTCTCTAATACTTATCTAGCCTGGGCAGAACGCAATATGGAATTGAATGAATTTCTTGGAGATGAGTATTATTTTGAACGGGCTGATGTGTTACAATACTTGCCCACAATACCTCCTGCTTCTTTTGATTTGATTATTCTAGATCCTCCTACATTTAGTAATAGCAAAGCGATGAAAGAAGTATTTGATATTCAACAGATGCATGTAGAATTGATAAATGAATGTCTTTCAAAGCTTACTCCAGGGGGAGTCCTTTATTTTAGCACAAACGCAAGGAAATTTAGTTTGGAGATCGATTCTATAAAGGGGAGTGTAACTGATATAACCACCGCAACAACGCCATTTGATTTCAAGGGGAAATTGCTGCGGTGGTGTTATAGAATCGTATTGGTCTAAGGATTAGTTTACGATTTCAACCAATTCTACTTCAAAAATAAGGTCTTTGCCAGCAAGAGAATGGTTGGCATCCATTACCACTACATCTTCTCTAAGTTCTATGATCACTACTGGAACGGGTTGGCCATATTCGTTTTGAAGGTTAAGTTGCATTCCAATTTCTAGTTGCATTCCTTCTGGAACATTTGTTTTTGGGAATTCAATAATCGCCTCAGGATTAGATTGTCCATATCCATTGTCAGGATCAATTTGCAGTGTTTTCTTTTCGCCAACAACCATGCCTAATACACCAGCATCGAAACCAGCAATCATTTGTCCTGCCCCAACGGTAAATTCAAGTGGATTTCTTCCTACTGAACTGTCAAATTGTGATCCATCTGTTAGTGTGCCTGTGTAGTGAACACGTACTACATCACCTTTTTTTACTTGCATAATTTGAATTTTAATGATTATTCTCTCACTGATTGGACCTACCTTGTATTCAACAGTGTTGTTGTTTTTGGAGGGAGATAGTACAGCATAAAAACGGTGCTAAATTAATCTTAATCTTTTATTTTTATTGAAAATATATTTATAAATCCATGTCAAAAGCATTCGTTTTTTCATTGGTTTTGGTATTCGGCATTTTTTTTGCAAAGGCTCAGCATGTTTTGCCAGGGGCAAATAGCCTACCTCAGTATTTACCCTTGCTCAAAGGCAAGCAAGTAGCTGTTTTTGCAAATCAGACGTCAACGTTAGGAGAAACTCACCTGGTGGATACTCTGTTGAGTAAAGGCATCAACATTAAAGTCATTTTTGGCCCAGAGCATGGGTTTAGAGGCACTGCAGATGCAGGCGAGAAAGTAGGTAATTATGTTGATGAAAAGACAGGGATACCTGTTATTTCGTTATATGGCAGTAAGCGAAGGCCGTCGTCTCAAGATCTTGAAGGGGTTGATATTGTCTTGTTTGATATTCAAGATGTAGGGGTTCGATTTTATACGTTTATTTCATCGCTTGAAGAGTTAATGGAGGGAGTAATTAGCGCAAAAAAACAATTGTTGATTTTAGATAGGCCAAATCCAAACGGACATTATGTAGATGGTCCAGTATTAGACCCATCCTATAAATCGTTTGTTGGCATGCAGCCTGTACCAGTTGTATATGGGATGACTATTGGTGAATATGCCCGCATGTTGATAGGAGAAAAATGGATTTCATCTTCAACGCAACAAGTTTATGATAGTCTTTTAAAAAAAGGTAAGAATTTACTCAAGGTCATTCCGTGTAAAAACTATACACATCAAACTGTTTATAGTTTGCCGGTGAAGCCTTCGCCCAATTTGCCCACGATGTCTTCGATATATTGTTATCCATCGATCTGTTTTTTTGAGGGCACTGTATTAAGTGAGGGGCGTGGAACAGCTACGCCGTTTCAGGTATTTGGACATCCATCTTTACCCAAGGATTTATATAGCTTTATGCCCAAAGCTATGCCTGGCGCTCTGTTTCCGAAGTTTGCAGATCAACAATGTTATGGCTGGAGGATAACTGGATCTGCTGAAGAAGTGAAGAAGAAAATGGGTACTAGGATTCAACTTTCGTATTTAATCAATGCCTATAAATTTTACGCAGACAAGGAACACTTTTTTATTCTTCCAAAATCTGGAGAAATCAAAGATGCTTTTTTTAATAAACTTGCTGGCAATGAAGAACTGATGTTGCAGATTATAGCTGGAGAATCAGAAGAGTCCATCCGAAAATCTTGGGAGCCAATGTTGAGTGAGTTTAAGGTGATTAGGAAGAGGTATTTGATTTATTGAGACGTTAGGAGTTAGACGTTAGGTGTTAGATGAGAGTAGTGAGGAAATAGTAAATGATTTGTATTAAAAAATATACTCATATAAATTTTATAATTAATATTTGATTACTCTCATCTCTCATCTCTCATCTCTCATCTAACTCCTAACACCTAACGTCTAACTCCTAACATCTAACGTCTCTCATCTAACCCCTAACAAATTTCTTCCCTACCTTTGCATCATGCCATTTTTAAAAGATTTTCGTATTGTTTTTATGGGAACGCCAGAGTTTGCGGTGGCGACATTAGACAAGCTAGCCCAGGAAGGATGTAGTATCGTTGGCGTGGTTACTGCACCGGATAAGCCTGCAGGAAGAGGGATGCAGCTTTCGCAAAGTGCGGTTAAGAAATATGCTATTGAACATAATCTCCATCTTTTACAGCCAGTTAAATTAAAAGACCCAAAATTTCTAACAGAGCTTAGTGGATTGAAGGCCGATCTACAAGTTGTTGTGGCATTTCGGATGCTTCCTGAAATTGTATGGAATATGCCTCCAATGGGAACGTTGAACCTTCATGGATCACTATTACCTTCCTACCGAGGGGCGGCGCCCATCAATTGGGCAATCATTAATGGAGAAAAGCAAACTGGCGTTACCACCTTTAAATTGAAACAAGAAATTGATACAGGTGATATATTATTGCAAGAGGTAATTCCTATTAGAGACGATGAAACTGCCGGGGAATTGCATGATGAGATGAAGTTGATTGGGGCAAACTTGATGCATAAAACGTTAGAAGGGTATTGTGGAAATGGTATAAAACTACTTCCACAAGATGCCCAAAGGGATATCAAGGATATTATTCCCATTGCGCCAAAATTGACGACTGATACTGCCCGAATTAATTGGCAATCTTCTGCCAGCGAAGTATATAATTTGATTCGCGGCCTCTCTCCTTATCCAGCTGCATTTACATCGTTAGAAGGTAAGATGTTGAAAATATATAAAGCAACATATGAAGTTGCAACCTCTACAATTACTCCTGGAAATTATGACACAGACGGAAAATCATATTTGCGATTTAGGGCATTAAATGGTTGGATTAATATACTTGAGCTGCAATTAGAAGGGAAGAAAAAAATGGACATCTCATCATTTTTGAGGGGCTACAGATTCGCCTAAACATTTTATGTATTCATCTAGTTAACGACCTCTGAGTTTTACTCATGATTTTTTGAAAAATAATAATGTATGAAACAGATTGCTGAGCGGTTTATTCGATATGCTAAAATGGATACACAGAGTGATCCCCATAGTATAACTTTCCCTTCTACTGAAAAGCAAAAAAATCTATCGCGCTTGCTTGTTAGTGAGCTTTTGGCTATTGGTATCTTAGATGCACATATGGATGAATTTGGATATGTATATGCTACAATACCATCTACTACAAATCATGATGTTCCAGTAGTCTGTTTTTGTGCTCATGTTGACACGGCACCTGACTGCAGTGGGACAGATGTTAAGCCAATTTTACATGAAAATTATCAGGGCGAACCTATCGTTTTACCTGATGATCATGAACAAATTATTTCTATTCAAGATCATCCCTATTTGCAAAAAAAAATTGGTGATGACATCATCACTGCAAGTGGTTTAACATTGCTTGGAGCAGATGATAAATCGGGTGTTGCCATCATCATGGAGTTAGCTAATGTCTTGATGAATGACCTTTCTATTTTACACGGGCCTATTAAAATTTTATTCACACCAGACGAAGAAGTTGGAAGGGGAGTGGATCATGTTGATATGAACAAGCTCGGTGCTCAGGTGGCATATACCCTCGACGGAGGAGAACTTGGGGCGTTAGAAACGGAGAATTTTTCAGCGGATGGGGTAAGGGTAGTTATTCATGGAGTGAGTGCACATCCAGGATACGCAAAGGGTAAGTTGGTTAACGCCATTAAAATTGCTGGCGAGTTTCTAGATGCATTACCCAAAACATCGTTATCACCTGAAACAACATCAGGTCGTGAAGGGTTCTTCCATCCAGTTGATATAAACGGCAATGCAGAAAAGGCTACTATTGATTTCATTCTACGTGATTTTTCAAAACAGAATTTGATAGAACATGAAATGCTTCTTGAATCCATTGTAAAAAAAGTACTTGAGCGTCATCCAAAAGCATCCTATGAGTATACTGTAAAAGAGCAGTATAAGAATATGAAGGTGGTGCTTGATAACCATCCAGAAATTATTCAAAAAGCCGAGAAGGCCATTCTAGCTTGTGGGCTACCCTTACATTCAATCCCTGTTCGGGGTGGTACAGACGGATCGAGGCTGTCATTTATGGGACTACCTTGTCCGAATATTTTTACAGGTGAAATGGCCTTTCATTCTAAACAAGAATATGTGAGTGTTCAGGATATGGAAAAATCACTCGCAGTTTTAATAGAGCTTGTTAAAGAATGGGAAAAATGTGACTAACAAATTGAGAAATTTATCATCTTATTAGTAATTATTGTTGCAACTTCATGTACGGAGCCAAAGTGAATAGACATTTTATTTAAACATTAGTTCAAACGAACGCTTATGTTGTTAGCATTTTTACAAATTAATCCCTTCGGACAGGTGATGACAGATTCTACTTCTGTTCATGCAGTTCAAGCTTCATCAAAAGTGATGCATCTATGGGATATCCTTCAGTCCGGTGGAACATTGATGATACCGCTTGGTTTATTGTTTGTTCTTGCCATTTTCTTCTTTTTTGAAAGGCATATTGCAATTCGAAAAGCAGGGCGAATTGACAGTAATTTTTTATTGATTATTCGAGATCATATTATTTCTGGAAATATGGTAGCAGCGAGGTCGATGACTCGGAATACAGATAATCCAGTTGCTCGAATAATTGATAAGGGAATACAACGCGTTGGAAAGCCAATTGATGCCATTGAGCGTAGTATGGAAAATATCGCACGCCTAGAAATGTATAAACTAGAACGTAATTTAAGCGTGCTGAGTGTGATCTCTAGAGCAGCACCTATTTTTGGATTTGTTGGAACACTAGCTGGACTAATGCAGTTATTTTTTGATATCAACACAACAGGTGAATTTGTATTGAACACGATAGCTGGTGGATTGTATGTAAAATTGGTTACATCAATTTCAGGATTACTTATTGGGCTTGTGTCGTTTTTAGGGTATAGTTATCTGCATACACAAATAGATAAAGTTGCCAATAAAATGGAAGTAGCTGCAGCCGATTTTCTTGATATTTTACAGGAACCAACTCAATAAGATAACTCGATGCAGATTAGAAAAAAATATAGAGGTGAGGCTGAGGTCTTTACGGAAGCATTGAATGATATTTTGTTCATCTTACTCATGTTTTTCTTGATAGTATCAACGTTAGCAAACCCCAATGTTATTAAACTTTCGCAGCCTAAGTCCACAGGAGATACTAAGGCCAAACAAAATGTTGTCGTTTCAATTGATTCTTTATCCCAATACTATGTTGGTACTACACCTGTTGCATTAGATTCATTAAATGCTATGTTGATCCCAATCATCGGCAAAGAAAAAACTGAAGTGCCTACCATCGTGATTAATGCAGATAAGTCGGTCAGTATCGATGCTGTTGTAAATGTTATGCGAATAGCAAAGGAGCTTGGGGCGAAAAGTGTATTGTCTGTTCAGAAGTAATACTTATTAAAGAGAGGACCCCAACTTTATTCCTGAAATCATTCTGTCTTTTCCTTGAAAGTCTTTTTTAATGATTACCTCTTCGAAATCATTTTCCTCTAGCAGGTTAGCGACTTCTGTAGCATAGTCATGATGGCTTTCAAAAAAAATCATGCCTCCTCGTTTCAAATGATGACTAGAGAAATCAATGATTGATTTATAAAATTGCAAGGGGTCATTGTTGGTTACAAATAATGCTTGATGAGGCTCATGCATTAATACATGATCTGCCATATCTATTTTATCCGTTTCTGGAATATAGGGTGGATTGCTTACCATGATATCAAATGCTGGTATTGAATCATTTCTTGAATCACTTAAAATATCAAGCCTTTTACATAAGACTTCCACTTCTTGTGCCTTTGCGTTTTTGATACTTACATCCAATGCACCAATACTTTCATCAACAGCCCAGATTTCCCAATCAGGAAATATTTTTTTTAAGGATATGGCAATGCATCCACTACCCGTGCCAATATCGATTGCTTTAATTTGATGATCTTCTGATTTTTTTAGGTTGTGGCTTTTTTGTTTAATTAGATCAACCAACTCTTCCGTTTCTGGTCTTGGAATAAGTACTCGTTCATCTACGTAAAAAGGGCTTCCCATAAACCATGCCTTGCCTAAAATATATTGAATGGGTTTGCCCGAAAGGAGTTCTTCTTTGTATGTATTTAATTTTTCTAATTGACTTTCGCTGAGTAAGGTATCTTGATGTATGAGGCGTTTTGATCGATCCCACCCAGTTAGCTCTTCCATAATCCAATCGGCAATATTTTTTGCTTCCCTGATGTCATACAAGGTGCTAATGTCTTCGCTAAGTTGATGATATGCTTGTTTTATGTGCACGCCCAAATGTAAATCAATTAACTTTGCGTTCGTCATCAGAATCATACAACCTCTTTCAAAAATGATTTATGATGTAATTTTCACCATCGTGATGTATATATGGAATTAAGCGATGAAATATTTATGGCTCAAGCGCTGTTGCTTGCAGAGGGTGGGATTGGACATGTAGCTCCAAATCCTATGGTCGGGGCATTGCTTGTCTATAAGGAGGTGGTTATCGGAAGAGGCTATCATCAACAGTACGGAGAAGCCCATGCAGAAGTGAATTGTTTCAACTCAGTTCAGGATGATCAAAAATATTTGATTCCTAAATCAACACTTTATGTAACGCTAGAGCCTTGTTCGCATCATGGTAAAACACCCCCTTGTTCAGATAGGATAATTAACGAGGGAATTAAGCGAGTGGTGGTGGCTGTTCAGGATCCTCATAGTAAAGTTGATGGTAAAGGAATTCAGCAGCTCATTGATGCTGGCATTGAAGTAAAGTTGGGGATTCTAGAGGCAGAAGCTCGTTTTCAAAATAGGCGATTTTTTAGTTTTCATGAACAAAATAGGCCATATGTTATTTTAAAGTGGGCCCAGACAGCTGATTGTTTTATCGGGAATGTTGATTCAACACGTTTGTTGGTAACTGATCAGGAGGCGAACAAACTGGTTCACCAATGGAGAGCTGAAGAACAAGCAATTCTTGTTGGAACTGATACGGCATTAAAGGATGATCCCTTACTGACCAATAGACTCGCTCCTGGTAAAAGTCCACTCCGAGTTGTGCTTGATTTTAACTCAAGATTGCCATTAAGTCTGCATCTATTTCAAGATGGTTTACCAACCTTAGTTATAAATCATGAGCGTGATGATACCTCAGGTTCAGTGCGGTATATTAAAATGCCGAAAGAAAAGAATTCTATGACAGATGTATTGAGTCGACTTTATGCATTGAATATTCAAAGTGTATTGGTGGAGGGTGGTGCTAAGTTATTAGCCTCTTTTATTCAGGAAGAATTATGGGATGAGATGCGCGTCATCACAAACGAATCTATGTTGTTAGGAAAAGGGTTAGCTTCACCAAGCATGCCAAATCAAATTCAGCCTTCTGCAGAGATTGTTATAGGCGATAGTCGATTACACTATTATTATAGATCAATATAACGGATGGTGGATCCCAATTTTTTTCAGACTATTGAAAAAGCTACTTCTGCAGAATTTTCTGATCGAGGAAGTCGTTTTATAGCCTATGCATTTCCCGTGCACTCTATCGATGAATTTAAAAAAATATTACAGCAATTAAAAAAAGAGCAGCCTAAAGCATCTCATTTTTGCTTTGCCTATAGAATTGGTGCAGATAGACAAACTTATCGTGTATCAGATGCTGGTGAGCCATCGGGTTCTGCAGGACGTCCTATACTTGGACAAATTGATTCAAAGGAATTGACGAATGTATGTGTTATTGTCATTCGATTTTTTGGAGGAACATTGCTTGGTATTCCTGGATTGATTAATGCGTATAAGAGCTCTGCCTCTATGGCGTTGCAGCTAACCCCTTTAGTGAAAAAGCCAGTTGAAATTTTATATGAACTTGAATTTGATTATACGATGGTCAATGAAGTGTTAAAGACCATCAGGAGATTTGGGTGTTCTATTCAAGCCCAGGAGATGCAGTTATTTTGTCGATATGAAATTGGCATACAGAAATCAACCGAAGCAGAATGCGTTGAGGTATTTAAAGATATTAGTGGATGTAGTATAAAACAAATAAGCGATCCAGCCTGAGGCTGGATCGCTTATTCTATGTATTAATTCGTTGATTATTTTGCAGTAGCTGCTTCTTCGTCTACTAAAATACGACCACAGTTTTCACAAACGATAATCTTTTTGTGTTGACGAATTTCACTTTGACGTTGAGGAGGGATTGCGTTGAAACATCCGCCACAAGCATCTCTTACAACAGGAACGACAGCAAGTCCATTTCTAAAATTATTTCTAATCTTATCAAATGATGCTAGTAGTCTTGGGTCAACTGATGCACGTGCTTTATCTGCAAGTACTTTGTGAGCAGCTTCTTCTTTTTCAGTTTCAGCAATGATTTTATCAAGTTCCCCTTTTTTTACTTTAAGGTTTGCTTCTTTTGTTGCAATATTCTTTTTAGCAGCATCGAGTACTCTTGCTTTATCTGAAATTTCTTCATTTGCATCCTTGATATGCCTTTCTGCAAGTTTAACCTCTAGGGTTTGCATTTCAAGTTCTTTAGTAATAGCCTCGTACTCGCGATTGTTTTTTACATTATCGCTTTGTTTCTCATACTTCTTGACGAGCTCTGAAGATGTGGCTATGAGTTGTTTCTTTTGCTCGATAAACTCATTAATTCCATTGATCTCTTCTTCAATTCTGGTTTCCCTTGCATGAAGACCTTGTATTTCGTCTTCCAAATCAGCCACTTCAATCGGCAATTCGCCTTTTAAGATGCTGATTTCATCAAGTTTACTTTCAACTTTTTGCAAGTTAAGAAGGGAACTGAGCTTTTCTTCTACGGAGTATTCTTTTGCGGTTGCCATATTGAGTTATAAAAAGTAATTGACTGGATTGGTATTTACACCTGATTTAAGGACGGCAAAGTTAGGGAATTTTTCATTTAGAATGGCTACAAGCCTGTCGGATGTAAATTGTTCGCTTTCATAATGCCCAATATCTGCCAAAAGCATCCGGTTTCCTGGGATAAAAAAATCATGATAACTTAAGTCAGCCGTTATATATGCGTCTGCTTTTTTGCTTAATGCATTGTTAATCAATGATTTGCCTGATCCGCCGCATAGGGCAATTTTTCTGATAGTACGTTTGGTTAGTGGGTTATGCCTGATGGTGCCGGTCTTGAATGTCAATTTAAGGATTTCTAAAAGTTGCTCTTCCTCTACAGATTCTGGCAAATTACCAATAACCCCTGCCCCAAATTGGGAAAAAGTATTGTCAAGAGATACAAGATCGTACGCAACTGTTTCGTAGGGATGTGCTTTATGTAAGGTATCCAAGATCTGTTGTTTTAAATGGATTGGAAAGAGTAGCTCTAGTCGACTCTCCTTTTCTGTATGGCGCTGTCCTATTTTACCTATCCATGGATTAGCTCCTTCCAGTGGAAGAAATGTTCCCTCTCCTGATATTATGAAGCTGCATTCATGATAGTTTCCAATTGCGCCTGCCCCAATCGAAAATAAAGCATCTCGAACAGCTTCAAGGTTTTCGACAGGAACGAATGTGATCAATTTTTGATGAGTGCCATTCATCGGAGCTAAGACTTCATATTCTTTTATGCCAAGTCTATTAGCAATTTCTCCATTCACGCCCCATAATACATTGTCTAAGTTCGTATGACAAGCATATATTGCAATATCCGTTTTAATGGCTTGAATGATTAATTGCGATGTGATGTCGTGATAAGAGAGCCGCTTAATGGGCTTGAATATAGGGGGATGATGCAGAATGATGAGTTCTGCTTTTAGTGTTAAGGCTTCCTGGAGTACCTCTTCAGTTAAATCCAGGGCGGCAATTGCCTTATTAATCATTTTAGTAGGATCGCCATAAACAAGTCCACTATTATCGTATGATTCCTGTAATGACAATGGAGCAACTGTTTCTAAAACGTTAATTATCTGTTGAAGGCTTTGCATTTATTTCGTTGTTTGTTGGAATTGAAATTACTTTACTTTTTTAACCTCCTCCTCATACCCTTATGCGAAGATATTTGATCGTTGCCTTTTTACACTTATCTCTTTTCTCTCAATCCCAGAAAATTCAACACGATTGGGAGAATTACGTGCTAGCCGTAGACGGAAGGCCTGTTTCTATTAATGTTGATCTAGGGTTGTTTTCCAAAGCACCAATTAAGGAGAGGCCCTTTGTTATTATCTTAAGAACAAAAATCAAGAATCCAGATACCCAAGGAATGCCGTATCCAGAGGAATATGCCCCTTTATTAAGCATGGAAGACTCATTAATTTATAATTTAGGAAAGGAAACTGGAGCGATTTTCACAGGGCGGTTTACTCAACGTGGATTAAGAGAGTTTTATTTTTATGCCCCAGATACGATAGGATTTCAAAAAAGTGTAACTGCTGCAATGGCAAGTTTTTCGGGTTATGAGTGGTTGAGTCAGGCCAAATCTGATCCACAGTGGGATAATTTTTTTACGGTTTTGTATCCTTCTGAATTTGAATTGCTAAGAATTAAGGGAAGACGGCAAATTGAGCTTATTTTGAAAGACGACACAAAACAGAATGAGTCGAAGATGGTCCATCATACTTTCACATTCCCCACGTTGAAAGACAGGGAAGGTTTTTTAAAAAATTTAGAATGGACAGGTTTTGAAATTTTATACCTGCCTTTATTGCCTGATACCAAAACCAATAAATTTACGTTAGAGATGCAACGTAAGGCGGTACTATCACTAGAGTGGATTGATCAATTTGTTGTTCCATTATACAAAGCATCAAAACGGTATAATGGTAAGTATGAGGGTTGGGCACCGGTTGCAGAATAAGCTTGACTTATTTGTCATTAACTTGGTAGTTTTGTAGAATTATAATTCACTAATTGAGGCAACCTTTATATTACATGAATGCGGTGTTTAAAAAAATAATCAACCAGCAAGTGGATGCCTTAAAAGGTGAAATAGGACCATCCATTTCTATACTAACCGCACAGTATAAAAAAGGAATCATTTTCTTCGCAGCTTTGCTGTCTTTTCATTTTTCGCAAGCTCAACTTGTTGCTAACTTTAATCCTACACAATCATCAGTTTGCGTAAATGCGCCTGCATATTTTTTTGATCAATCAAAATTCAATAATGTTCCCTTAGATCCTTTACAGACTCCAGTTTATACTTGGACATTTGATGATGGTGCAGGACATAAACTTTCTCCTCCAACCAATACTAAAAATCCCCAAATGATCTTTCCAACTGGGGGTGTCTGGCAAATTACATTAGATGTAGTTTATAATGGTAATCTAGCTTCAAAGACTGGGATGATTTTTGTGGCTGACAATCCTACTATTCAATTTACTTCTAATAAATATAGAGGATGTATGCCTTTGGGTGTTGTATTTACTGATAATACAGCGCCGTATTCTAGTTTAGATAGAGTTTCGAATGTGAATAATGTTGATACCATCCTCAATAGAACCTGGGATTTTGGCGATGGTATTACAACTTCAGGGCCATCGCTAAAATCAACTAGTCATACCTATAATGTTGCGGCAACATATTCTCCAACGTTGATTGTAACAACAAAAGCGGGATGTACCGCTAGTTTTATGTTCACTGATATGATTACAGTTGATCCTGCTGTTTTGGCATCTTTTAATCCACCAGTGTTATCAATTGCATGTCAATTTCCGACAACATCAATTCAGCCTACTAATGTTGGTGCGGCCAATGCCTATTTTTGGACGATAGATGGTGGTGCAACTATTACAAACAGTACTAGTCAGTACCCCAACATTACCTTCCCAAAAGAAGGTACATATAACCTTACATTAAAAGTGATTTCTGTAAATGGTTGCGAAAACACTATTACGAAATCTATTATTGTACCACCTATTTCTAATACAACTGATTTTTCAACTCCTACTGGTTTAGCGGCATGTCAGAATACCTCTTTTGCGTTTGTGCGGAAAAATACACCTGCTACACCAACCAGTTATCAATGGTATGTGGATGGTGTATTAGATGCTACTTCCAATAATAAAAATCTTGTTTATTCATTTGCCACCGCTGGTTCACATACTATTATGCTAACAGCTAGTTATAATGGTGGGTGTGTATCCTCTAAATCATATACAATTAATGTGAACAGAGCTCCGGTGGCAAATTTTGATGTGTTAGCTGCTGAGCGTTCTAGTTGTAAGACTCCCTTTGATGTCAATTTTACTGATTTGTCAATTGGAAATACACAACGAATTTTTAATTACGGGGATGGCTCTGCCGCTGTCATAGAGCCCAGTAGTAGTGCAGCATCACATACCTATACTAAAGCTGGAAATTTTACAGTTACGTTGATCGCCATAAACGGATTTGGTTGCTCAGATACTACGGATAATTTGCTGTTTAAGGATTACATAAAAATTCAAGTTCCTAAATTGTTGGTTCCTCCAACGAATATGCCAGATAGTGGTTGCGCTCGAAATTTTCAACCTGTTGCAGATTTCGACATTTCAAGTCAAATTACTTCATGGGATTGGAAAATAGATTATCCTAATTCTACTACTCTTACTTACAAAGGAAAATCTCCGCCACAGCAATTTTATAGTGACTCAGGAACATACCATATTACACTCAATGTTACTACAAGTAATGGTTGCGTTTCCAATCCTTTTGAATGGGATGTTAAGGTTGGGAAAAACCCAGGTATACCAATTATAAATGTAGATCAAGTTGAAAAATGTGCAAATCTGGCGTTCAACTTTAGCACAAATAGAAATGGAATCACAGGGTTTAAATGGGAATTTTCTGATGGCACTACATTTAAGGATTCTGCTTTCCCAAAAACCTTTGGATACCTTGGTGATTTTTATGTTAAACTAAGAGTCTATAACAATGGTTGTTCGGATACAACAGATGGAAAATTTAAAGTAACTACTAAAGGGGTAATTGCCAATTTTGATGTGCTCAATGATTGCACAAATCCGTTACAAAAGAAATTTGTAGATAATTCAACAGGAAGAATTGATTACGAATTGTGGAAACTCGTTGAGGTAGATAAACAGTTCTATACTAAACAAACTAATTTCTTTTACTCCTATACCAAGACAGGAACTTATAATATCTCGTTGACAGTAAAGGATACTGCAGATAGCCATTGTGAGTATACTAGAACTGCTACCATCAAAGTGGCTAACGAGCAAAATATTTCATTTTCTCCATCTGCAAATCCCATTTGTGTAGGCGACTCAAAAGTTGACTTAATTGCTAAAGTAGAGAATCCGGCTATGGTAAGTAAATATGAATGGGACTTAGGATGTGGCTTTGTTTTAAAACCTGCTAAATATTCTGTCGATTTCAAAACGCTTTGTCTATATAAAACGAATGGTGGACGAGGAAATTATCCATCGCAGTTAAAAGTAACTGATGTAAACAATTGCACCTATTTAACACCTATTCAAAATTTATTTATAGGTGGACCTTCTTCTGATTATGCTGCTATCACGCCATTGTCTGGTTGTGAAAACACAACAGTTCGTTTTCAAGATAAAACCACTGGCGATGGAGTAAATAATATTCTTGAACGGGTATGGGATTTTGGAGATGGGACGCCTTCACAGAATATATTATCTGGGCCAATTCAACATACCTTCGCTACCTCAGGAAGGTATCCAGTTCGATTAACTTCCAAAGATGATGTTGGTTGTACTTCCACTATTCAAACACTTTTCGTTATCATCACAAAACCTATAATTGATTTCACTGCACCAACACAAAGTTGCCTTGGTGGACCAATACAATTTCAGCTTACTAAAAATGTAAGTTTAAAAACGGTACTATGGGATTTTGATAATGGCCTAACATCATCTATAGAAAGTCCGGCACCTATTTTCTACAATACAGTTGGAAAGAAAACAATATCCATACAAGCAGAAGACTTCTACGGGTGTAAAGTAAGTTTAACCAAACCGGATTATATAGAGATAGGAACTCCTTTAGCAGAGTTTATTGCTGACAGTGATGTTGGAGAATGTTATCCATTCCAAGCAGGATTTCATTTTACGGGTTCCTTTGCAACAAACTATGAATGGACCTTTGGTGATGGAGGCCGTGCATTTCAAGCCAACCCAACACATATTTATACAAAGCCTGGTACATTCGATGTTTTTCTCAGGGTTACTAGCCCTGGAGGATGCACTAGTAATTTTGGTCCATATAAAATCACTGTAAAAGGTCCATTTGGGACGTATGATTTTGCAAACACTTTATGTGACCCGAATTATACGGGATTATTCACTATTACATCGTCCAATACCAAATTTGTAACTATCAATTATGGAGATGGTCAGTTTAATACATTAATGCCTTATAAGCCTACGCCTTATACACACGTTTATAAGGATTCTGGATTTTACCAGCCTCAGATTTCAATCACTGATGATAATTTTTGTACGGTTCCATTACAAGTAACGCATGGCATTAAAGCAATTTCCATTTTGCCATTATTTAAACCCGACCCTATACTTCCCTTTTTTTGTGAAAGGGGATTAGTAACCTTTAAAGATATCTCACTTGCCAATGAACCAATAACTGGATGGGAGTGGGATTATGGTGACGGAATTACTGGGACAGGAAATCCATCGCCACATTTGTATACCAGTCCAGGATTGTATGATGTTAAATTTACTGCCATCTCAGCTAGTGGATGTCGGTCTTCATTGAAGCTTAGGGAAAAATTAGTTGAAGTGCAGTCTAGTCCTGATATGTCAATCTTATCAGATTTAAATCAAGTATGCGAGGAAGGAATGGTAAGATTTCAAGCACAAGACAATGGATCTACAGGCTCACCTATCGTGAGTTATTTTTGGGATTTTACAAATGGTCAAAGCTCATTATTGGGATTACCTCCTGCTCAGCAATTTAGAAAGGCGGGTACTTATCCCATAAAACTTTTCACTACTAATCAAAAGGGTTGTGTTGATACTACTGTGCTTAACTATGTGGTGAACCCACTTCCAGCCATCAATGCAGGAAATGATACAGTGCTTTGTATAGGTACTCCCATGACATTGAAGCCTAGCGGAGCAAATGTATACGATTGGATTGCCGGTCCTACTTTGAGTTGTACAGCTTGTGAGCAACCTTCCATTTCACCAATAGTTGATGCTGTATATACTGTTAGGGGAACATCATTATTGGGCTGCCAAGCAACTGATTCAATAGCTATTCATGTTGTTCAACGCTCCCGGATTATGGCATCAAACGACGTTGCAATTTGTGCAGGGGAGTCGGTGAAATTGAATGCGAAGGGTACTGATTTGCTTGTTTGGTCTCCATCAACTGGATTAAATGATCAAACTATTTCATCTCCTACAGCAACTCCGTTAACTACTACAACCTATGTAGTTAATGGCCAAGATCAATTTGGCTGTTTCAAAACAGAAGACAGTGTAAAAGTCACTGTGCATCCACTTCCTATAGTTGATGCAGGCTCCGATACTACGATGATGGCAGGTTATCCACTCCAGTTGAGGCCTCAATATTCTGCCGATGTGGTAACACAGGAATGGGTCCCTTCTACTTTTTTGGATTGCTCAACATGCAAAACTCCCGTATCAACTCCTCAATATTCTACTACCTACACACTTTTTGCCTATACACAGTTTGGATGTATGTCTAAGGATGTTATCCATATTTATGCTACGTGTACAAAGGAAAATTTATTTATTCCGAATACATTTTCTCCTAATAATGATGGATCAAATGATTTGTTTTATCCAAGAGGTAGAGGAATTCAAAAAATAAAAGCCTTTAAAATATTTAATCGTTGGGGACAGATGGTTTTTATAAAAGAAAACTTTTTTGCAAATGATTTGAATGCTGCTTGGGATGGAACAAAAAAGGGAGCATACGTAACACCAGATGTTTATGTTTATATGATTGATCTTATATGTGAAAATGGAAATGTAATCACATTGAAAGGAGATGTTACCTTAATACGATGATGCGATTGATTTTATACAGAAAACATCTCTTAGGGTTTTTATTCATTTTGATTATTGGCCAATTTAATGAAGGGTATGCACAAGACTTGCATTTCTCTCAATTTTATGAAGCGCCACTCCTGCGTAATCCAGCATTAGCTGGGCTTTACGAAGGAGACATTCGTGTTCAGGGCGTTTATCGCAGTCAATGGAATAGCATATCATTTCCATTTGAAACAGGATCAATTAATGCAGAGTATAAGTTTGGAGTGGGTAAGGGGAATGATTTTTTGACAGTAGGTACACAGGTAATGTATGATAAGGCGGGCACTGTTGGCCTTCGAACAACTCAGTTTTTGCCCTTGGTGAATTTTCATAAATCACTCAGCGAAGTTCGTAATACGTATTTGTCACTTGGTTTTATGGGTGGTATGGTGAATAGAAGACTTGATCGTTCTAAAGTAACCACCAACAGTCAGTATGATGGATTTTATTATAATGGGTCATTGCCTGATGGTGAATCATTTTTATCAGGATATTCCTTTGCAGATATGTCGGTTGGGATGAGCTTCAGTAGTACACTTGGAGAAAATCAGCAGCATAATTTTTTTACGGGGGTTGGTTATCATCATTTTAATAAGCCAATGAACTCTTTTTATAAAAATATATCCCACCTCCCAAAATGGGTTTTTTCTGCTGGAGTGAAACTCAATTTGGACGACCTTACATATGTAACGTTTAATGGGGATATGACTACACAAACTCCATTCAAGGAATATATCTTAGGCGGTCTGTATTCCAAAAGACTTGGAGAGGATGAGGGTCCTTTGTATACGGTACATGCTGGAGTGTATTATCGTTATAATGACGCTATAATTCCAGTAATGAAGTTTGATGTGCGTAAAATATCTTTTGGTATAAGCTATGATATCAATGTATCTAGTTTGGCCCCAGCTTCGAAAAACAGGGGTGGCTTTGAGCTCTCTATCTCGTACATTACATCAAGGCCACACAGTGCGCCTGTTATACTTTGCCCTAAGTTTTAATGCTAACTTTTTATCTAAATCATAAACAATTGACTGTTTAAGTTGTTTTGATTTACGACTGTTTTATATTTGTAGTACAACTTATTTTTAAACCTTATTAGTCAATTATCATGCAATTATCAAAAGGACAACCAGCACCGTCATTTAGTTTGTTTAATAGCGAAAAAGCTAAAGTTAGCATTCACGATTTCGCAGGAAAGAATTTAGTTATTTTATTTTTCCCTCAAGCCTTCACCGGTGTATGTACAACCGAACTATGTTCTGTTCGTGACAGCATTGGATTATACACTAGTTTGAACGCAGAAGTAGTAGGGATTTCTGTTGATTCAATTTTCACACTTGCTAAGTTCAAAGAAGAGCAGGGATATAATTTCCCATTACTTTCTGATTTTAACAAAGATGTGTCTCAGGCCTATGGAGCTTTTTATGATGAATTTGTATTCGACATGAAAGGCGTATCTCGTAGAGCGGCATTTGTTGTTGATCAGTTTGGCACAATTCAATATGCCGAAGTGTTGGAGAGTGCTGGGGATGTTCCAAACTTCGATGCGATAAAAGCGACCTTAGCTGAATTAGGTTAATTATCATCTATATAAAAAGCCATGATTATAAATGTTATAATCATGGCTTTTTTAATTATGTCAATTAAGACTAGTTTACCTGCACAATCAAAAATTTAAGGTAATTGGTGTTCTCTAAACTTCTCAATATTGGATGGTCAGGAGATTGTGCTTGAAACACCACTTGACGGAGTGATCGTTTTGCATCTTTTGCAGCGGCTTCAATGGTTTGGTAAAATAAGTCAGGTTGAATCAAGTTTGTACAAGAAGAGGTAACCAAGAATCCTCCGGGTTTTAAGAGCTTCATTCCTCGTAAGTTTATCTCCTTATATCCGCTTACTGCTTTTTGGATATTTTCTCTCGACTTAGTAAATGAAGGAGGATCTAGCATAACTACATCCCATTTTTTGTCTTCCTTACTCCATTGTTTTAATGCATCAAATGCATTGATTGCCTGAAAGCTGCAATTGGTTAATCCATTTAAGTTTGCATTTTCTTTGGATTGTTCAATCGCCGACTCAGAAATGTCTAAGCCTAAAACTTGCTTCGCGCCATAATGTGCTGCATGAATCTCGAATGTTCCGGTATAGCAAAATGCACCAAGTACATCCGCGCCTTTAACGATATGTTGTATAGCTCTTCGATTGTCTCGTTGATCTAAAAAATAACCAGTCTTTTGTCCCTTGTCTAGGTCTACCATGAATTTCAATCCATTTTCATTGATCATGATTCTGGTATCGAATGGTGCTGACAGAAATCCTTTTTTCTGTTCAAGTCCTTCTAATTCTCTTACCCCAACATCATTTCGTTCATAAATACCCTTAGGGGAAAAGAGTTCTTCAATGGATTCAACAATTTCTTTTTTCCAAACGTCAATGCCAAGTGCCATAGACTGAATAACGAAATAGTCATTAAACTTGTCGATAATCAATTGAGGGAGTCCATCCGCTTCACCAAAAACAAGCCTACAGTTTTCTGTAAAGCCAATTTTTTTTCTGTACTCCCATGCAGCTTTGATCTTCCTAAGAAAGAATGCCTTGTCGATGGTCTCTTGTTTTTCGCGAGTAAGCAGTCGTACTGGAATTTTGGAACTAGGGTTTACATAGCCCTTGCCAATAAATTTACCATCATGGGTTACTACTTCTGCTACATCACCAGCTAGGATGGTGTCATCCATAAGATTGATCTCATTTGCAAAGATCCATGGATGGCCATTGATGATCCTATTGCTGATTTTTCGGTTCAGTACTACACGTTTCATGTTGCAAAGGTACGTCTTGTCCTTTTTAGTATAGCCTTGTCATTTAACCCATTGTTTTTTCCTCAAAAAGAGCGTTAACTCGCTGAAATAATCGAAATTTGCATTTCATTTTACAGAAAGCAGACAATTTGGCTTATTGCCGATTGGTGGCAGAAAATTTGACCTATTGTTTTTGCAAATTATAATACAATGAAAGAAAAAGAAATACACCCAGAACAGGAAGAATCTACCCAAGAAGTGAATAATGAGCCTCTTTCAGCAGAGCAAATCGCTCAAAATGAGGCGGAGGGGTTAAAAATTGAACTTGCAGAGCAAAAAGATAAGTTCATAAGGTTATATGCGGAGTTTGATAATTTTAAGCGAAGAAGTGCAAAAGAGCGTATTGAAATGATGCAGACGGCTGGGAAAGAAGTTATACAGTCAATGCTTGAAGTGATGGATGATTTTGACAGGGCGGAAAAGCAAATTCAAGGGAGCGACGATATCGCGCAAATTCGACAAGGAATTGCCTTGGTAATTTCTAAATTCAGGAATACACTTTCTTCACGTGGATTGAAAGAAATGAATTGTGTTGGACAAGAGTTCAATCCTGACTTCCATGAGGCCATTACTGAAATTGATGTTGCAGAAGATATGAAGGGCAAAGTGGTTGATGAGTTAGAAAAAGGGTATACCCTGAATGATAAGATTATTCGATTTTCAAAAGTCGTTGTAGGTAAATAAAAAAGCTGCGTCATCTAAACTACACAAATGGCAAAAAGAGATTTTTACGAGATACTTGGGGTTGCAAAATCATCAACTGCGGATGAAATTAAAAAGGCATATCGGAAGGTGGCAATGCAATTTCACCCTGACCGTAATCCAGGCGATAAGTCTGCAGAGGATAAGTTCAAAGAGGCTGCTGAGGCATATGAAGTATTGAGTGATCAAGAAAAACGTGCTCAATATGATAAGTATGGCCATGCTGGTATGAATCAGCGTGGTGGCGGTTTTGGCGGTGGTCAAGGAATGAATATGGATGATATCTTCAGCAATTTTGGAGATATTTTTGGGGATGATTTATTTGGAAGCTTTTTTGGCGGTGGTGGTGGTGGTGGTCGTCAGCGAAGTTCTGGAGGTAGGGCTAAAGGAACCCGAGGAAGCAATTTGCGGATCAAGTTGAAAATGAATTATGAGGAGATTGCAAAAGGCGCTAACAAAACGGTCAAGGTAAAAAAATATACGCCATGTACTACGTGTAGTGGCTCTGGTGCGAAAGATAAAAGTTCTGTGCAAACCTGTGCGACTTGTGGAGGAAATGGGCAGGTTAGAAAAGTGACCAACACATTTCTTGGTCAAATGCAAACAGTAGGTACTTGTCCAACATGCAATGGCGAAGGTTCTACTATTACTAGTAAATGTACTTCATGTAAAGGTGAAGGTCGTGTGTATACAGAAGAAACAATGTCTATTGATATTCCTGCAGGAGTACAAGAAGGAATGCAACTTAGTTTGAGCGGTAAAGGAAATGCAGGAGAGCGAGGTGGTGCATCTGGAGACTTGATTGTTCTGATTGAAGAAGAGCAACATGCTGAATTGCAGCGCGATAATTTAAATGTTATTTACGATATGTATATCACTTTTGCAGATGCTGTTTTTGGAGCGCATCTTGAAGTGCCTACAATCGATGGAAGGGCCAAAATAAAAATACCCCCAGGAACGCAAGGTGGAAAAATATTCAGGTTAAAGGGTAAAGGATTTCCTGCTATCAATTCATATGAGAAAGGAGATCAATTAATTCATGTTAATGTATGGGTGCCACAAGAAGTAACGAAAGAGGAGAAAGAGATTATAGAAAAATTCAAAGACTCGCCAAGTTTTCAGCCCAAACCAGATAAAAACGAGAAGAGTTTCTTTTCAAAGATTAAGGAAATGTTTGGCTAAAAATCTTTTCTAGCCTTCTTGGAGTTGATGAATATCTTTCAAGTTTCGGCCAAATCCATTGTAATCTAGCCCATATCCTACTACGAATAGATTGGGAATAGTGAATCCGAGATAATCAATAGGAATAGGATGAGTCGTTGCCTCTTGTTTATGTAGAAGGGCACAGATGCGAATAGAAGAGGGTTCTTCTTTTTTCAATTCTTCAATAAATGTGGTAAGTGTTTTACCAGTATCCACAATATCTTCAAGTATTATTATTTCTCGATCTTTAATCGAAACATCCATTCCAATTGATGTAGTCACATTACCAGATGATTGTGTGCCTCTATAGGATGAAAGTTTGACGAATGTGATTTCTGAAGGGATATTAATTTCTTTATACAGGTCGGATGCAAATATGAAAGCCCCATTTAGAATAGCTATAAAAAGTGGGGTCTTCTCTTTAAAGTCAGCATTAATTAATGAGGCTATTCTGCAAACAGCGTCATTAATTTTTTCCTCAGTTATATAGGGGGCAAATTTTTTATCCAATATTTGTATGTCCATTGAATTATTTTGGAATCCTTAGAGATTGTCCAACTTGCAATTCATTGCGCTTCATATCGTTTGCATCTTTGATTGAGTCTATCGTTGTTTTGTATTTTTTGGCAATGGTATAAAGAGACTCGCCTTGCTTTACAACATGCGTGGCTATATGTTTTTTACCATGAGTATTTTTGGTAAATGAAAGTAGAGCAGGTGATGTTTCATTATTGAGGATTATTCTTTCTTTGTTTTTCAATCGTTTGTTTCTGTCTATATCATTCAGACTACAAAGTGATTCAAGACGCACGCCTTCTTTTTGACTTATGTCGTAAAGACTTTCTCCACGTTGAACAATATGGAAGTCTTTTTCTGCATGCTTTTTTTTCTTTTGTAGAAAGATTAGTTGATCTTCTTTTAGCAAAGTAGTTGATTTGGGAAGTTCATTCCAGCTAAGTAGCTGTGATAAATGAACATGATGTTTTTTTGCAATTGAAAGCACCGATTGATCAGCTTTGCAAAACACTACCTTGAGTCCATTTATCTTGAAGATGCCTTTTTGAAATTCAGACGGCTTGGTGTTTTTTTCTACCTCAACTTCTTTAGTTTGTGTTTCATCCTCGTTAAGTGGAAGCGTATTTGATTCAATCAAGTTAGTTCGTTTAGGTAATGAAGTCAAGGCACCTAAATCATTTTCTAGTAAATTGAAATACGAACGTAATGCACTTGAGTCTTCATCACTGAACTCATTAAGAGAATTCAGGTTGTATGTTTCAATATATTTGATGAGGGTTTGTGCATATATAGGGTTTGTGGCATAGCCTGCTTTTTTCAATCCCCATGCCCAAGACTTATAATCATTTATGTCATAGTTGAATAGAAATGCATAACGGGGTTGTGATTTGAGATAGTCTGAATGGTCAGCATATGAATCACCAGCTGAGTTATATTTTCTAAAACATTCTCCTGAAGCATCATCATCATGGTATACTTTGTCTCCAGTCCAACTTGTTTTGCATTTTATTCCAAAATGGTTATTCGACTGTTGAACCAAATCGCTTCTTCCAGCATCAGTTTCCAGAATACCTTGTGCAATTTTTATTGATGCAGGAATTCCAGTTCTATCCATTTCTTGAATTGCCAATTGTGCATACGTCTCGATATAGCTTACAATTGCAGGCGTTGTCACTTGTTGTGCACGTGAGTTTATCTGCAGGATAAGCAATAAGCCTATAGTTATAAAAAGCGTAGAAGATAATTTTCTTTTCAGCATTGTTTATTTTTTATACAACAGAGTGAGTCCATCACGGATGGTTAACATTACTTTTTCAACTCTACTGTCGTTTTTAATATATTCATTGAATTCATGGATCGCTTTTGAATTTTTCCCAATCAGTTGATCTTTCAAAACTTCTCCATGAAAAAACACATTGTCAAATAAAAACCAAGTACCAGGTTTGACTTTATCAATTAGTGATTGAAAGTAACCTAAGTATCCGGTTTTGTCTGCGTCTACAAAGATCAAATCCCAATCTTTATTCAAATCAGCAATTATATCTGTTGCTGAACCGACATGAAGTCTTAGTTGATTTTTATATTCACTTCGATCAAAATATGACTGTGCGGTTAACGCATCATTTTCTCTTTTTTCAATGGTATGAAGTTCTCCATGTTCAGCTAACCCTTTAACAAGACAGAGTGCACTATATCCCACAAAGCTGCCAATCTCTAAAATCATCTTAGGTTTGATCATCCTGCTTATCATACTAAGAAATTGCCCTTGAAGAGGACCACTGAGCATGTGTGCTTCTGGATGCTTTTCTTCTGTGTTTTTCTGGATTTCATCCAACAACGAATCTTGTTGCGTACTATGAAGCAACGCATACTGATTCACCTCTTGTTGAATGATGTCCATAATCGTTTTTTGCAAAATTACACCCTTAAGGCTTCTGTTACAACTCAACTATGTTGTAGAAAAGTAAAAATTAAGTGGCTTTTTTCCTTGAGATCATCCAAAGCCCTACGAAAGTAAATATTCCATTGATGAGCAGCATTTCAAAGCCAATCTGATAACCATGGAACCAATTTGCAGCGTTTTTCCCAAGAATATAACATATAGCCGGAGCAATCAAGCAAACTGCGGTTACTCCATATCCCTTTCCAAGTTGCCTTTTGGTTAGCATACCAAATGAAAATAGACCTAATAAAGGTCCGTATGTGTATCCAGCAAGGTCAAGGATGATATTGATGATTGATTTGTTATTGATCCACTTAAATATAAGTATGCAAAACATAAATAGTATCGCAAAACTGATATGTGTTGTAATACGAATGGCTTTTTGTTTTTTTTCTGAAAGCTCAGGGTTTCTGCGTATTCCTAATATGTCAATACAAAACGAAGAGGTAAGTGCAGTTAATGCACCATCAGCGCTTGGGAAGAGTGCAGAGATTAAGGCAATGATAAATATAATGCCGATGGCTGGTGGCAAATGGAATAATGCTACGGTTGGAAACACATCGTCGCCTATTACATTTTTGCCCTGCAGAAGTAGTTGCTTTCCTTCGTATACAGCTCCTTGGTCTATCATATATAAGTATAGTAGTCCGCCTAAAACAAGAAATAATAAGTTGACCAAGACCATAATTATGGTGAAACTCAACATATTTTTTTGAGAGTCTCTTACGGTCCGCACGCTGATGTTTTTTTGCATCATCTCCTGGTCAAGTCCTGTCATAGCAATGGCTATGACGGCACCACCAATTAAGTTTTTGAATAGAAACGCTTTACTCTTGTAATCTGTTTCTATCATTTTGGTGTATCCTTTTTCTGCCATCAATGAAAATGCCTGGCTGAGTGAAAGGTTCATGTGCGTTAAAATATAGGATAAACAGATAACGAGTCCTAACAGCATAAAGCTAGTTTGTAGCGTGTCTGTATATACAATTGTTTTAACTCCTCCTTTGAAGGTATAAAGTAAAATCATGAGTAAGATGAGTGCGGTAGTTACTGCAAAAGGAACACCCATTTCATCTAAAATGAAAATCTGTAAAACATTGATAACAAGAAATAGTCTTGCTGTTGCGCCAAACGTCCGGGAAATGATGAAGAAAAGAGAACCTGTTTTATAGCTTGATCTTCCAAATCGTTGGTCTAAATAATGGTAAATAGACGTTAGGTTTAGCTTATAGTATAGGGGTAAGAGTACCAGTCCAATTACTAAGTATCCAAAGATATATCCTATAGCCACTTGAAAATAACCGAATCCTTTAAATCCATTGAGTGCAAAGTCGCCAACTGTTCCGGGAACCGAAACAAATGTTACGCCAGATAATGATGTTCCAATCATGCCAAAAGCAACGAGCATCCAATTGGAGTTTCTGTTGCCAATGAAAAATGACTCATTCGTTGCGTTCCGTGACGTGTAAAATGCAACGCTAAGCAAGATGATAAAATAGCCTGTTACGAATGAAAATAAAATAAATGGTGACATGATTTAGCCTTGGGATGGAAAGATAATGCAATTATCGAAAATCGAAATTGGCATTGTTTTAAGATGGTGGATAACAACTTTGATTTTTGATGTTTTTCTTTTACTAAATATGTTCTTTCTTTCTTGAATCATGTTAAATTTGAGCTATGCTTCAGCGCCTATTGATTCAGAATTATGCAATCATTTCCGCACTTGAGATTGATTTCTCTAGCAAGCTTTCTATTATCACTGGAGAAACGGGTGCCGGAAAGAGTATACTGATGGGTGCACTTGGACTGGCATTAGGAAATCGAGCTGATTTATCACAGTTAGGGGATAGAACGAAAAAGCTGATTGTAGAAGCAACATTCACATCTGAAGGAAAATCTAATCTTAAGGAATTGCTATTAGAATCTGATATTGAGCTGGATGCTGAGTTGATTTTGCGCCGTGAAATCGCAGCCAATGGCAAGTCGAGGTGTTTTGTAAATGACACTCCCGTTAATTTAGGGCTGCTTCAATCTGTTGCTTCTATATTGGTTGATTTACACCAACAATTTGATACACTGCAGTTAGGGAACAAAGATTTTCAACGAACACTGTTAGATGCCAGGTCTGGATCGCTCCATTTAATGGAGGCATATACAGTAGTTTACACGAACTATACGGAGGTCTTAAAGAGAATTGAACAACTCAAGCAGCAGATTGCAAAAGCTGAGCAAGAACGAGAGTATAAGCGCTTTCTATTGAACGAATTGGATGAATTGAACTGGTTAGAAGGGGAAGAAAAACAATTGGAAGAGGAGTTAAACGTATTATCTCATGCTGAACAAATTAGAGATGGGCTATCAAAAATTTCATACACGTTAGATGAAGGGGAGCAGCCGATGTTGTCGCAGCTTAAGAATATGCAAAGCATGTTGCAGTCACTTTCAGCTTTCCATACTGATCTGCACTCCATGTCCACTCGCATGGGTTCTGCTTACCTTGACCTAAAAGATTTAAGTGGTGAGTTGCAATCCATAATGAATAAGATTTTGGTAGATGAAAAAAGAATGGATCAGATTAGTGAGCGGTTATCAAACGCACAACGTCTTGTAAAAAAACATGGATTGGTTTCCGCAGATCAGCTTGTGACATTGCGTAATGGATTTTATAAAGAGGTAGAAACCCTTGAGCATGTTCAAGACGAACTGGATGCCTGTGAAAAGGAAAAAAATAAACTATATGATCAGGCATATAAAGAGGCAAACCTGATTCATGAAAAAAGAGTTAAACAGGTACCGGTGCTTGAGAAATCCACAAAAGAATTACTGGCTCGTGTTGGAATGCCAAATGCATCGTTGAAAATAGAAGTGAAGAAGGGAGAGCTCTCTGCCGTTGGCCTAGATCAAATTAATTTTTTGTTTGATGCAAATAAAAGTGGCAATTATGAACCGCTTCATAAAGTAGCGAGTGGTGGGGAGTTAAGTAGACTTATGCTTATTCTAAAATCCCTGGTTGCTGATTCACTTGAAATGCCTACGTTGATTTTTGACGAGATTGATACGGGAATTAGTGGCGAAGCGGCAAGACAAGTTGGTTTATTGATGGAAGAATTAGCTGACTCGCATCAGCTAATATCTATTACACATCAGCCTCAAATTGCTGCCAAGGCAGATTATCATTTGTACGTTTTCAAACAAGAAGTAAATGGAATCATTACGACGAGCATAAAGCAACTTCTTCCTGATGAAAGTATCATGGCAGTAGCCAAAATGTTGGCAGGGGAAAATCCAAGTGAAGCTGCTATTGCAAGTGCTAAAGAGATGATGGATAGAAATTAGGCTATATTTTCTACTTTGCTAACTATCTATTGTCTTGTAATTTGTCATCTTTTTTCTCAGTATCTTCGCAATCCAAAATAGAATGATATGTCTAATCAATTACTTAAAGGTAAAAAAGGAATTATTTTCGGAGCACTTGATGAAAAATCTATCGCATGGAAAACTGCACTGGCCTGCCATGCTCAAGGTGCTGAACTAGTTCTTACCAATGCTCCGGTTGCATTAAGAATGGGAGAAATCAATAAACTTGCTGAAGCTGTAAATGCCCCAGTGATTGGTGCTGATGTCGTGAACATGGATGATTTAAAAAAGTTATTTGAAGAAGCTGTTAAGCATTTTGGTGGTGGCGTGGATTTTATATTGCATTCCATTGGAATGAGTTTGAATGTGAGGAAGGGTAAGCATTATACAGAAATGGATTATGGATTTAATCAAAAAACGCTCGATATATCTGCCATGTCATTGCATCGTGTGTTAAGGACTGCATGGGATATGGATGCGTTAAATGATAATGGAAGTGTAGTAGCACTGACTTATATCGCTGCACAACGCGTATTCCCAGATTATAATGAAATGGCTGATGCTAAAGCCCTCTTGGAAAGTGTAACTCGTAGTTTTGGATATCACTATGGGGTTCGAAAAAAAGTAAGAATAAATACCATATCACAATCTCCAACACTAACAACCGCTGGTAGTGGTGTAAAGGGATTTAATGGGTTTGTTACCTATGCAGAAAAGATGAGTCCTTTGGGTAATGCATCAGGAGAAGATTGCGCAAATTACTGTGTGAGCCTTTTCTCCGATCTTACTAAAATGGTTACGATGCAAAATCTGTTTCATGATGGTGGGTTCTCCTTTACAGGGGTTACCAATGCCGTGATTGAGCAAATGGAAAAATAAATAATCACCTAACTTTTCACATGGAATGGATTGAGTATGTAGGCTATGTTGGAGTGGTTCTTTCCTCCATCACATTTTTGCCTCAGGTATTGCACGCATGGAAAACTAAATCGGTAGGTGACCTATCCATTTGGATGGTACTCATTTTGATTGGAAATGTATCCACTTGGTTGTTTTACTCATCCATTAAAGGAGTTCTTCCCATGATTATTGCCAATGCCATCATATTAGTACTTTCGCTCATCATGTTGTATTTCAAACTAACCTTTAAGAAATAAAAAAACCACCCTCAGGTGGTTTTTACTATCTATCGTAGTTTTTTAATATTCGTCTTCGTTGAAGAAGAAGTCCTCTTGGCTTGGATAATCAGGCCATATATCATCGATCCCTTCATAAATGTCTCCTTCATCTTCAAGCTCTTGAAGATTTTCAATTACTTCAATAGGCGCGCCACTGCGTATACAATAATCGATCAATTCGTCTTTTGTAGCAGGCCATGGGGCGTCTTCAAGATATGATGCTAGTTCGAGTGTCCAGAACATAGGGGTAAGCGTTTGATTTTTGGCAAAAGTAATGGTTAAATTGATATATCCAAATCCTAAGATATCAACAAGGAAAGGATTTTATGGTTCAGTAGTTTAGTATTTGTAGGAGAATTGACTTTGTTTACCTTCACCTTAAATTACCATACATGTTAGCAGCCAAAGGAATAGTCAAATTTTATGGTGCACTTGAAGTGTTGAAGGGGGTGGATTTTTCCATTTCTCAGGGTGAAATTGTGAGTATTGCAGGTTCTTCAGGTGCGGGTAAAACAACACTATTGCATATTTTAGGCACCCTAGACAATCCCGATCAGGGTGAAATATGGTTTGGGGAAAAACGACTTGATACGATGAAGTCAAAAGAGTTGGCCGATTTTCGTAATCATCATATTGGATTTGTTTTTCAGTTTCATCACCTTCTTCCTGAATTTACAGCCTTGGAAAATGTATGTGTACCAGGTTGGATAGCCGGTAGGAAAACGGGTGAATTAGAGAAAAAGGCAGGGGAATTGTTGGAGAGACTTGGTGTTTCAGGAAGGGCTTCTCATAAACCCAATGCATTGTCGGGGGGTGAACAACAACGTGTGGCCGTAGCCAGGGCTTTGGTCAATAACCCAGGTATCATTTTTGCTGATGAGCCTACTGGAAATTTGGATTCAGCTAATGCAACGTCATTACACAATTTATTTAAGCAACTCAGGGATGAGTTGAATCAAACATTTTTGATTGTTACGCATAACGAGGAGCTCGCCTCAATGAGTGATAGAGTAATGCATTTGAAAGACGGAAGATGGATGCATCCTGCAACTAGCTAACTCTTGGTCTCCACGTTACTTCTTCTACATTCAATTCTTTTGCCATATATCGTGATAGTAGAAATAAGTAGTCACTTAATCGATTGATGTATTTGATGATTAAGTATTCATGGTCTTCGTCTTCAATCAATAGGTCTACAATAATGCGTTCAGTTCTTCTGCAGACGCACCTTGCGATATGAAGTTGAGAAACAGTTGAGTGTCCACCCGGCATAATAAAGAATTGCAATGGCGGTAATGTAAGGTCCATTCTGTCCATTTCTTCTTCTAGATAGAATACATCCGTATCTTTTAAATCGGGGATTTTAAGCTTAGCCTCTTTTTCTGGATCACAGGCTAAAGCAGATCCAATGGTAAAAAGTCTATCCTGAACTTCTTTTAGGACATTCTTAATTGAATTATCTTGGATGAGATCCCGACATAAGCCGATATGGGAGTTGAGCTCATCTACTGTACCATATGCCTCTATCCTAGTATGGGATTTCCTTACTTTAGTGCCTCCTATTAATGAGGTTGTTCCCTTGTCTCCTGTCTTCGTATAAATTTTCATTGCCATATGCCACTAAATTATGTTAATAGATAATGTGGCAACGACATAATTGTTCACTTTAAATACAGATATTTTTATACAGCGCTTGCAGCATCCTTCGTTCTGTCGCTTTCCAATAGACCATCTCTAAGTCGTATGACTCGTTTGGCATAGTTGGAAATATCTTCTTCATGCGTTACTAAAACAACCGTATTCCCATCATCATGAATTTTTGCAAAAATGCTCATGATTTCATAAGACGTTTTGGTGTCTAAGTTACCAGTAGGTTCATCAGCTAAGATGATGGAAGGATTATTGACCAATGCTCTTGCGATAGCAACACGTTGGCACTGACCTCCTGAAAGCTCATTGGGTTTGTGATGGCTTCTGTCCATCAAATCAACTTTTCTGAGTACTTCTTGTGCCATTTCTGTTCTGGTTTTCTTGGATATACCCGCATAAACAAGTGGTAGCGCTACATTTTCCAAGGCGGTTAAACGCGGTAGCAAATTGAATTGCTGGAACACAAAACCAATTTCTTTGTTTCTTATATCTGCTAAATCATTGTCAGGCATCGTACTTACGTCATTGCCATTCAATATATATTTTCCAGATGTTGGGGAATCCAAGCATCCTAAAATGTTCATCAGTGTACTCTTTCCAGAGCCCGAGGGCCCCATTAAGGCAACGTATTCATTTCGTAGAATATCGATGTTTAGCCCCTTTAAGATTTTCAATTCTTGGTTGCCCATAAAATAGCTCTTACGAATATCCTCAAGATGGATTACAGAATTTGACATGTAATTATTTTTTGATCACTTTAGGCACAGTAAAAAATTCATTTAGGGGAGCAGGAGCATTTTTAAGGGCTGTTGCATTATCTACAGATCCTTTTACAATATCCTCTCGAAGACTATTTTCGGTATGGCTGATGTGGGTGAGTGGTTCAACACCAGTGGTATCGATTTCATTTAATTTTTCTACAAAGCTGATCATTTGTTGTAAGTCTTTTCGAATTGATTCAGCTTCTTCTGCATTGAATTCAAGTCGGGCTAAGGTTGCCAGCTTGTCTACCATTTCTTTGTTCAGTTCCATTGCTAAGAATTGGCCGTAAAATTAACCAATATCATGGGAACCGCTTTTTTTTATTGATGAACGGAAGGTAAATCGCTTAGAAGAATATGCTAATCCCATAAATAGCAGGCTATACATTTATTATATTTGCCTTATGAGTACGGAAAATGCAATCGTAATGAGTGGGATCCGGCCAACCGGGTACCTTCATCTAGGGAATTATTTTGGTGCTATGCGCAACTATGTAAAGCTCCAGGAAAAATATACCTGTTTTTTCATGGTAGCTGATTTGCATGCCCTGACAACCCATCCTGATACCAAAGAGTTGAAATCAAATGTATATCGGGTAATTGCAGAAAATATTGCTTGTGGTATTGATCCTGAAAAGGCGGCATTATATTGTCAAAGTCATGTGCACGAAACAGCAGAATTATACCTTTACCTTAATATGCTCGCTTACCTTGGCGAACTAGAAAAAACCACCACGTTTAAAGATAAAGCAAGGTTGCAGCCCGACAATATTAATGCAGGATTATTGACTTATCCTGTTCTGCAAGCGGCAGATATTATTTTGCATAGAGCTACCTGGGTTCCGGTAGGCAAGGATCAAGAGCAACATCTTGAAATGTCGAGAAATTTTGTAAAACGGTTTAATCACCGCTATGGCAACGTTTTTCCTGAGCCAATGGCTTATAATTTTGGTGATGAACTGGTTAAAGTGCCGAGCTTGGATGGAACAGGTAAAATGAGTAAAAGTGAAAATCAATTGGCTACAATTTACCTAGCAGACGATGATGAATTGATTCGAAAAAAAGTGATGAAAGCCAAGACAGACGGTGGTCCTACAGAGGTAAATATGCCCAAGCCGGATTATATTGAAAATATTTTCCTATTGATGAAGTTGGTTAGTGAGCAATCTACAATTGATCAATTTGAAAAGGCTTACCACGATTGTACTATTCGTTACGGGGATATGAAAAAGCAGCTTGCTGAAGATATGGTTACATTCATTTCGCCTATCAGACAAAAAGCAATCGCGATTCAGCAAGATGAACGGTATGTGCAGACTATTATGGAACAAGGAGCTGAAAAGGCACGTGAAAGTGCCAAAAAAACAATGGAACTTGTGCGGGAAGCTATGGGATTAGTCTACTAAAAGCGCTTAGACTGATTTCTTACAAAAAAAAGCTACTTCATCATTCTTTTGTCAAAATGAATATGTACTTTGTTGAACTGTGATACCTAGCTCCAGAAAGAACTTCTTAATACAATGGCTAAAATTAAAAAACCCAAACACATCGCGATTGCTGGCAATATTGGGGCCGGAAAGACATCGCTTACCGAGTTATTGAGCAAACACTATCGTTGGATTCCTCAATTTGAGGATGTTGATCAAAATCCTTATTTGTTTGACTTTTATGAGGATATGCCCCGATGGAGTTTTAATCTTCAAGTATATTTTCTCAATAGCCGTTTGAATCAATTACTCGAGATTAGTAAAGGAACTGAAACGGTTATCCAAGATAGAACGATATACGAGGATGCATATATTTTTGCGCCCAATCTTCAAGAGATGGGATTGATGACAAAGAGGGATTTTGACAATTACTTTGATTTTTTCCAAAATCTACGCCAAATGGTTAAGCCCCCAGATTTGCTGATTTATCTCCAAGCATCTGTTCCCACACTAGTTGGCCAAATACAAAAAAGAGGAAGGGAATACGAAGAGAACATTAGGTTAGATTACCTCAAGAAATTGAATGAGTTTTATAACAAATGGATTGAAGGCTACAAAGAAGGTCCGTTGCTCATTATCAATGTAGACAAAAATAAGTTTGTTGAAAATGAAGAGGACATGGAGGAAATAATAGCTAAAGTTGATGCGGCACTTTATGGACTATTTTAGTTAGTCTGCAAAAATTTCAAGTTGATCAGTTGGCTTTTTGTTGCTGAATTCCTCTGATGCTTTTAGTAATCTCATTACTGCATTCCGACCATGCGCTCCAAGTCCAAGCGAGTACTCATTCACATACAAATCGATGTGTTTCCTCATGATGGCTTCGTCCATTTCTTGTGCGTTTTCCTTGACAAATGGAGGAAGTTCTTCACTGTGTTCGAATGCAAATGCAGTGCTTTTTTTTATAACACGATTTATTTTTTGAAGTAAGTCCTGATCAAAACTTCTTCTGGCCATAATTCCTCCTAGTGGAATGGGTAGTCCAGTATTCTTTTCCCAAACATCACCCAGGTCTGCTATTTTATAAAGCCCTCTATCGGCATAGGTGAATCTATTTTCATGGATAATTACTCCGAGGTCAACTTCTTCATTCAATACAGCATCTTCAATATGATCAAATGGCATAAAGACTTTATGTTGCGCTCCAGGGTATGCAAGGTTGAAAAGAAGATGTGCTGTGGTATTGATTCCAGGCAATGCTATTGTAACTGTTGAGATATCTAAGGTAATTTCAGAAGGCTTTATTTTTGAAATCAATAAAGGCCCAACACCCTTACCAAGGGCACCACCTGCATCCAGAATTGTATAATTATCAATTAGGGTTGAAACTGCTCCGTAACTGACTTTCGTGATATCGGCGGTTGACAGTTTTGCCATCTGATTTAAGGTCTCTACATCCTCCAACATATAAGTAAATGTTAGTCCTTCAGTATCGATTTTTTGATGAATCATTGCATCAAAGATGAAGGTGTCATTTGGACAAGGAGATATAGCTAGGGTCAGATTCATTTTGTATTGTCTTCTTTAACTTGATCCAACAAAGTCATACAAGCATCATAGGTAGTTTGAAGGGATTCTTTTATTTTCCATCTACTTTTATCTCTATCTCCTACATAATTTGAAATTCCTCGGAGCTGAATAAAGGGAATCTTGTTCATCAAGCAAACATAGTGGAATGCATTTCCTTCCATAGATTCAATGTCTACGTTGTAATGGTGTTTCAGTAGTGATATTTTTTCAGAGGAAGTAGAGATTTCATTTACTCCAAAACCTTTTACTAAAGGAAGTTTAGATTGTGTAAGTAATAGTTGGTGTGGATTCACCAACATTCCATGTTGGTAGGGAAATGTATTTCTATCTGCAAATCCCATATCAAATATGTCTTTATACCCATCAGCTTCCCAAACACCCATATCTGAAATCATTTCCTCTTTTACGGCAACTGAACTGCCTATGTCGATTTGATCATTGATCGCGCCAGCTATTCCTATTTGTATTATTAGATCTGGCTTCTTTGCATTAATATTTTTTTCTAGGAATTGAGTAGTTGCAATTGGCCCAACGCCAGTAATCCAATAGTCAAGCAGCAAATCACTTAGCCGGTTAGATAAGGATCTGAATGGATGAAGCTCTAATTCTGTGGCAGCTGCTAGAATGACTTTCATAGCGTAAAGTTCAGCATTTAATGACTATTGTGAAAAAATTGATTTTTTCATGTTTTTTAGTATTTAGCCCTAAAAGGGGCAGTACCAAAATCTAGGCCTAAAATTACCTTTCTATGCTTAACTTTGCCTCCCCAAACGGGAGAATATGCCAATACTTTATCTTACAAGACGGGAACATTTTAATGCAGCTCATAAGTTGTACAACCCTGCTTGGAGTAAGGAGAAAAATGATGAGGTGTTTGGCAAGTGTGCCAATGAAAATTGGCATGGGCATAATTTCGAATTGTTCGTTACGGTTAAAGGGAGCCCTTCTCCAGAAACTGGTTTTATTTTTGACGCGAAGCTGCTCAGTAAAATCATCAACACCTACGTTATTGATGTACTAGATCACCGTAATCTCAACGTAGATGTTCCTTTTATGCACGGTAAAATGTGCTCGATTGAAAATCTTATCTATGAAATCTGGCTTCAACTTGAACCTCACATGCCGGATGGCGTGAAATTGCATGGACTCAAGTTGGTGGAGACCTCTAGAATTTTTGTGGAGTATTTTGGGGAGTAGATTTTACGAGACCGTATATTTTTTATTAATCAAACGATTCCTTTTTTATAAATCCTGTTTAAATGAGTCAACTTGTATCTGTTTTTCGTGAAGAGCATTTTAATGCGGCACATCGACTGCACAACCCATCTTGGTCTGATGCTGAAAATCAACGGATTTTCGGAAAGTGTAATTTGCCTCATTTTCATGGGCATAATTATGAGTTGATTGTTAAAGTGACAGGGGAAATTGATCCTGAGACAGGGTATGTGATAGACATGAAGGTACTTTCGGATATTATCAATGAAAAAGTGTTGAATAGATTTGATCATCGGAATTTGAATGAAGATGTGGCAGAATTCAAGGATCTTAATCCTACGGCAGAAAATATTGTTGTAGTCATATATAATTTACTTCGTCCTTCTATCAGTGAACATTTGTCACTTCAAATACGTTTATATGAAACACCACGAAATTTCGTGGAATTTCCGGTTTCTTAAAAATTAATTATGGCATACAAGAAGGTTGAACATTTTGATGAACATACAACTACGGGTTTAATTGAACATTATAGAGAATCCCTGAAGTTATTGGGGGAGGATGAGCAGCGAGAAGGTTTACTAAAGACTCCTGAACGCATGGCTAAGTCTATGCAGTTTCTTACACAAGGATACCAAATTGATCCTAAGGCGATTTTGAATTCTGCAAAATTTCATGAAGATGTAAGTGAAATGATCATCGTAAAGGATATTGAACTGTATAGTCTATGCGAGCATCATATGTTACCATTCTTTGGTAA
>CANGBH010000013.1 GCA_947451935.1 Chitinophagaceae bacterium | reverse complement strand
GTGAGTATGGTCAGTATACCGCATAAGCGAGACTATATGCATATTGATACCATCTTTACACAGGTCAAAAAAAATGTATGGGTGATGATGGGATTATTTTCAGAGCAGATGAATAATCAACATAATTCTGTTTCCATAGAGAAGTTCTTGATTAGTAAAAGTGAAGATCATGTTAGTGTACTACAATTTGCTAAAAGTGAATTAACTGAACCTAAGTACTTCACTAGTTTAGAAGCATTGCTTCGTGATATCAGTAAACATGATTTTGGCTGTGATGATGTTCAGATTATTTTTTCTGGTAACAATGAGTATCCTTATTCAGCCAGGGAGCAGTGGACCGATTCTTGTAATTTACTTGCATTGAAGGAAGGTGTTGTACTATCTTATGATAGAAATGAAAAAACGAATGCTGCATTTGAGCAGGCTGGTTTTTCGTTGATTCGTGTTCAAGATTTAATTGAGGATTTAGAAATGGATAGGATTTTACCAGATGATATTAAGGATACCGTTATATTGATGCCTTCTGCTGAATTATCTCGTGCGAGAGGTGGTTTTCACTGTATGAGTATGCCATTGAATAGAAATCAACTATAATATTAAAACGAATACCGTATTTCTATTTACATAAATAATAAGGGGATTAAAAATTATGACTAGTTCTTCACGTGTTCCATCTATATTAATGATTGAGCCTACTTGTTTTGGATTCAATGAAGAAACGGCAGTGAATAATTATTTCCAACAGATGGTTAAGATTGAGGATGTTCAAGCAAAGGCATTGGCTGAATTTACTGATTTTGTATCCTTACTTAGGTATTACGAGATAGTGGTTAATGTGATTCAAGACATTCCTTTCCCGCCAACACCAGATTCAATATTTCCAAATAATTGGATTTCGTTTCATGAAGGAGGTCAACTTGTTTTATATCCAATGTTCGCAAAGAACCGAAGAGCTGAAAGGAAGAATACTGTTTTAAATGATGTCAATGAATTCTTTACTATTCGTGAAAAAATTGATCTTACCCATTTCGAACAGGATAATAAATTTTTAGAAGGTACGGGGAGCATGGTTCTAGATCGAAATCATAAAATTGCCTATGCGTGTTTATCGGATAGAACACATGTTGAGGTACTTGATTTATGGTGTAAAGCGTTGGATTATACTCCATGCTTATTTCATGCATTAGATAGAAATGATAAAGAAATTTATCATACGAATGTTTTAATGTGTGTTGCCGATAAGTATGCTATTGTTTGCCTTGATGCCATTCAAGATCAAGCTGAGAAAGATAAATTGGTAAGTTTACTAGCAAAAAATGGACAGGAAATCATTCCTATCAATTTTTATCAGATGGAGCATTTTTGTGGTAATATGTTACAAGTATCTAATGTAGAAGGGCATTCTTTTTTAGTGATGTCTACCCAGGCCTATGAAAACCTCACAAAAGAGCAGGTAAAAAAGATAGAGTTTTATAATCCTATAATACATAGTCCACTTTATACAATTGAAACAATTGGGGGTGGCAGTGCTCGATGCATGATGGCGGAGGTATATTCTTGATTTCTCTATATACCAAGATGAACTAACTTTTTGAATAAAGGACTGTACAAAACTTTTAGTTATTAATAGTTGAATATAATCTGCTAAGCTTTAGCATATAAAGCAAAACGCTGTGCATTAATTATGAAATCATTATCAAAGGCGAAATTTGATTAAATGATTTTTAGTAAATATTATGTTACTTATGTTATAGCATTTAGCGAAAAGCTTTTCGCTAAATTAATATTATAGTTATAATTAATGTTTAACTTATTCTCCTTTAGATACAATTATTCATTAACAAATAATACAACATGGGAAAGAATTATTTTCAAACTTCAGTATTGAAGCTTGATCTAGTAGCGAAATGTTTACTGACGATCATTCTTAGCTTATGCATTTTGGCTAATTCATTTGCATTTGCTACTCGTCCAATCACAGGTAAAGTTACCAGTGATAAAGGAGAGGCATTATCTGGTGCAACTGTTTCGATCAAAGGATCGGGTACAGCAACTACTACAGCTGCAGATGGTAGTTATAGCATTAATGTAGATGAAAATGCCAAAACATTGGTATTTTCTTATGTTGGTTTTGTTTCACAAGAAATCAATATCACAAATTCTTCTACAATCAATGTTTCACTGAAATCAGAATCAACAGGGTTGAATGATATTGTAGTAGTAGGATATGGCACTGCTCGTAAGAAGGATGTTACAGGAGCTGTATCTAGTGTATCATCAAAAGATTTTACACAAGGATTGGTTGCTACTCCGATGGAGCAGATACAAGGTAAAGTGCCTGGTTTGATCATTACAAAAGTTGATGGTGATCCCAATGCATCTATTATTATTCGTTTGCGTGGGCAAACATCATTATCTGGTGGACAAAGTCCGTTGCTTGTATTAGATGGTGTTATATTGGATGATGTAAATCAAATTTCAAATATTCCTCCTGGAGATATTACATCATATGATGTATTGAAAGATGCTTCTGCAACAGCTATTTATGGGTCTAGAGGTGCGAATGGGGTTATTATAATTAATACTAAAAAAGGTCGCAGCGGTCGTACGCTTGTTGATTATTCAGGATACCTTTCATCATCTACAGTTGCAAAGAAACCTGAATTGCTTACTACGTCTGAATTTTATGCAGAATCTCAAAAAATTGGTGTTGATCCATCTGCTTATGATTCTTATAATAGTGGATCTGGTGTAACCAATGATTGGGTTGGTGCAATTTTACGTACTGGGGTAGCAAACAATCATGTAGTTGGCATTTCTGGAGGAACTGAGAATTTCAACTATCGTGGATCATTAAACTATCTTGATCAAACAGGCATTGTAATTAATACAGGAAAGCAACAAGTTGGTTTACGATTTAATGCTGAGCAAAAAGCATTGAACGGAAAGCTTAATATTCAATTTGGTGTGGTAAATACGACAACCAATAGAAAATTGGTAAACAGAAATATCTTCAACTGGGCAAATGTAATTCCTCCTTATATCAGAATTAAGGCAGAGGATGGTACAGATAATCCTGTGTTCCAGTATAATTATCAAAATCCGGTTATTTACCAAGATATGGTTACTAATGCTTCGAAAGAGCATCTTACTCAAGAATATACGACTGTTAATTATAAGTTGTTAAAAGATGTCACTGTAGGCGTAACTGGTTCACTTAGTAAGTTTAATGTTCAGGGTGATTATTACATGCCTGTTATTCCTGGTCAGGGTAATATCAACTCTGCAACCAAATCTTCCTATAATAGAGATTCTAAGAAAAGCGATATGCACATTAATTACCTAAAAAGTATAGGCAAACATAATTTTAGTGCTACGGGCGTATATGAATATAATTATTATACGTTTGATACATATAGTGCAACTGGTCAAGGTTTTGTTGTAGATGCAAATACCAATAACTCATTGCAGAATGGTAATTCAAGTTTGAATAAAATCAGTTCATTTAAGGAAGAGTTTAAGATTATTTCTTTCCTAGGACGTGCAACATATAATTATGATTCAAGGTATTATCTGACAGCTTCTTTCAGAAAAGATGGTTCATCTAAGTTTGGTGCAAATCACAGATGGGGTAATTTCCCTTCCATTTCTGCTGCATGGCGCTTGAAAAACGAAGCATTTTTACAAGATGTTAGTTGGATAGATGAATTGAAGATTAATGCTGGTTATGGAGTAGTTGGAAACCAAGATGCAATTGGAGCATATAATACATTGGTTACACTAGCTGCAGCAGGTAATACATATGATCCAACAAATACCAATAATCTTTATCCTGTTGGTTTTGCACCAAACCAAAATCCAAATCCTGATTTGCTTTGGGAAGAAAGACACGGTAAAAATATTGGAGCTGACTTCTCCCTTTTCAAGAATAGGGTATCAGGGTCTATTAGTGCATTCAATGATTTGACAAAAAATTTATTGTTTACCTATAATGTTCAGGTTCCACCAAATTTTGTTCCTTATGTGTTAGCTAATGTAGGTTCACTTAAGAATAAAGGCGTTGAGATACAATTGAATACAGAGGTATATCGTGCTAAAGATCTTTCAGTATCAGTTGGAGGACAAATTACTACTATCAATACTAAGGTGACTAGTTTATCTGGAACATGGAATGGCCAAAAATTAGCTACTGATAATATAGCAGTAGGTTCTGCAAGTGGTCGTGGATTGAGTGCTAATCCAATCACATGGTTAGTCGTTGGTAAATCACCTTATACTTTCTTACTTCCTCATTATGTTGGTAAAACTGCTGATGGATTATCTCAATTCACAAAAGAAGATGGTAGTTTGACAACAAATTATTTAGAAGCTAAAAATGAATACATAGATCCTTATCCAAAATTCAATTACGGGTTTACTACCAATTTAGTTTATAAGAATTGGGCATTTAGTGCATTTATGCGAGGTGTTTCAGGTATTAAAATCTTCAACAATACTAACCTGAACTTAGCTAACTATAATAATTTGCCTTCTGTAAATACGTTGAAAGAGGCAGTAACTAGTGGTTTGAGAGATAATCCTACGCCATCTGATTATTGGTTAGAAAAAGCTTCTTTTCTCAGAATGGAAAGTATGACATTGTCATACAATCTTCCTAAAATTAAGGGCATTGAGAATATGCGTTTATACCTTTCTGGGAATAACCTTTTTGTTATCACTCCTTACAAAGGATTGGATCCTGAGATTGCAACAGCAAACAATGAAGCGACTCCTGCCTTTATAGATTTAACATACAGTGGGTCGGGTGGTTATTATCCTAAAGCTCGTTCAGTAACGGTAGGTGTTAATATATCTTTTAAGTAAGGAGAAGTAGATTAAAAAGGTAAAACGTAAAAAATTAAAATTATGAAACAAATACAATTCAAATTTATGCTGTTGGCTTTTATAGCCTTAACCATTACAGGTGTGCAGTGTACAAAGCTTGACTCAAAGGTGTATAGCCAAATCGTTAATGAAAATTTTTGGCAAACTCCTGAACAAATTTCTGCTGGTAAAGCACCAGCTTATTCTATTTTGCAAAGCTTCGGAGGTAACTCAGGAGTATTTTGGGAAAATGAGATTGGATCTGATGAAATGATTACACCAACTCGTGGAGGTGATTGGGGCGATGGTGGATTTTGGGCAAATATTTGGTACCATTCTGAAGATAAAAATAGTGGAATGACTGATTGGGCTTGGGGGAATTTATATGATGGTATTGGTAAGTGTAATTATATCATCTATACACTTCAGCATTTAGATCCAGCACCAGCAACATTAAAATCTGATGTAGCTGAAATGAGAGCATTAAGGTCTTATTATTATTATATAGCTATGGATCTTTTTGGTAATATTCCTTATGTAACAAATTTTAAGCAAGACCCTGCTACTGTTGCTACTACACCAAGGGCTCAAGTTTATGATTCATTGGTTACAGATCTTCAGGCGGTTATTCCTGATCTGTCTGAAGAAGTAAATGCTAAGACGTATGGCAAGTTCAATAAATATGTAGCACATTTCATTTTGGCTAAATTGTATTTGAATGCAGAAATTTATTCTGGAACTCCAAGATGGCAGGAATGTATAAATGAGTGTAATGCTGTGTCTGCTGGCGGGTATTCATTAATGAGTAACTATTATGATAACTTCAGGGATCAAGTTCAGGAAGCTTCAACAGAAAATATATTGGTTGCACCGTTAAAAGCGAATGTTCTTCCTGCTGGCGGGGGTAATTATATTAATGTTTCTTCTATTCAATTTAACAATGCCCGCCTTACATTCAATCAAAACGGGATGGGAAATAATGGGATGAGTACAACTCGACCATTTTATCAGTTTTATGATACTACTTCTGACTATTCAACAAGAGTGGTTGATGGCAATACTAATGTATATAGGACATTTCATGATCAACGTACTGGACAGTTTTTGATTGGTCAGCAATATGTTAAAGGGATAACGTATCCTCCACATAGAGATATTCTTTACAGTAGTAGTAATAAAGCGCCAGCTGGTCTAGCTTCTTCAGATCCAACTGCAATCGAAATTCATGATGATCAGTCCCAACTTCCTCTTGCATATTATGACGACATGGTGTTGTTTTCTGATCCAGCCCCTTCTTTTAGGATGGCAGGATTAAGAAATATTAAATACTGGCCTGAACCTGGTGGGAATGTAGGAGATAATATTAGTAATGATGCTGTTCTTTTCCGTTATGCCGATATTCTTCTTATGAAGGCAGAATGTGAGGTTCGTCTAGCTCAAGACCTAGGCGATGCGTTGGATAATGTGAATGAAGTTCGTCGACGTGCTTATTCAGGAAGTCATGATTTTGATTTTGTTTCAGGAGAGCTTACTTTGGATAATATATATGCTGAAAGAGCTAGAGAGTTAGCTTGGGAAATGGTTCGTAGACAAGATATGATCCGTTTTGGTCATTTCATGGAAAGCAGAATTTTCCCAGAAAAGCCTGCAGATGCAGGGGATAAACATACCTATATATTACCAATACCAGTAAGGGTTATCCAGAACAATCCAAACATTCAACAAAATCCTGGATACAATTAGTAGTTTTTCAATTGAATATATACTGAGTAGCAACCATTTGGTTGCTACTTTTTTTTTACTCTATTTAAAGCGTTAAATTGTATACATCTATTTTTGATATTTTTAATCATAATCGAGTGAACATACCCATTAGAAGATGTTTGTGCTTTAGTTTGCTTTTAATAATTGCCCTCGGGTCTTGTTCACCTGACAAAAAAACATTATTTACTAAGTTACATGCTTCCCAAACGGGTATTGAATTCATCAATGAGAATATCGATACGGATACATTGAGTATTATTGATTATTTGTATTATTATAATGGTGCAGGTGTATCTGTTGGCGATATTAATAATGACGGTTTACCTGATATCTATTTTGCATCGAATACTAAGGGCAACAAATTATTTTTAAATAAAGGCAATTTTAAATTTGAAGATATAACCATTAAAGCGGGGGTAGCTGCATTATCTGATTGGACGACCGGTGTAACTATGGCTGATGTAAATGGGGATGGATTTCTAGATATTTATGTTTCTACTGTATCTAATCATAACCCTAATGTTCAGCATGGGGAAAATCATATTTATTTTAAGAACTCCCGAAATAAATTATTAATTAATAATCATGATAACACTTTTACTGAGCAGGCAGCTGAGTGGGGGTTGGATATTCAAGGGTATAATACACAAGCCGTTTTTTTTGATTACGATAAGGATGGGGACTTGGATATGTTTCAGTTGCAGCATTCAACACATCAAACTGCTTCGTATGGTAATTCATCATTGCGTGATACCTATAGTGAAATAAGTGGGGGCAAATTATTTAAACACGAAGGGAATCATTTTCTTGATGTTACAAAAGGTTCAGGAATTATAAGCAGTGCATTGGGGTATGGCTTAGGGGTTGGCGCTGCTGATATAAATCATGATGGCTTTGATGATCTGTATGTGAGCAATGATTTTCACGAGAATGATTATTATTATGTGAATCAAGGCAATGGTACCTTTAAAGAAATGAGCAGTGTTGCGTTTGGTCATGAATCGAAGTTTTCAATGGGTAATGATATTGCTGATATTAATAATGATGGTTGGCTAGATGTTATGACAGTAGATATGCTTCCAGCAGATGAAAAAGTATTGAAATCATCGCTTGGTGATGATCCTTTGGATATATATAGTTTCTTGAGAAAATTTGGCTACGCTAATCAATATGCACGCAATTGTTTACAGTTGAATATTGGGCGTGGAATGAAATTTGCGGACATTGCTTTATATAGTGGTGTTGCTGCTACTGATTGGAGTTGGTCACCATTGATAGCAGATTATAACCTCGATGGTAAAATTGACTTATTTATTTCCAATGGGATTAAAAATCGACCTAATGATCTTGATTATATAAAATTCATTTCAAATCTATCTGCTAATAATCCTGCTGGTGGCCCTAGGGAACATGATAAAGAAATACTTGCTCACCTTCCTCCGGGTAAATGGCATAACTATATTTTTGAGGGGACTGATTCACTGATTTTTAAAGATCAATCTATTGCTTGGGGCTTTGGTGACGCGACACTCTCTCAAGGAGCTGCATACGCAGATCTTGATGGGGATGGTGATTTGGATCTCATTACAAATAACATGAATGAACCAGCGGGTATTTATAAAAATAATGCGCGTGAATTAAATCCAGCTAATCATTATTTGAGACTTAAACTTATTGGGGAACAATCAAATAAATTTTCCATTGGGGCGAAGGCATTTTTATTTTCACAAGGAGATGTTTATTTCAAACAAGTTCAAACCACAAGAGGGTTTATGAGCAGTGGTGAGCCAGTTTTGCATTTTGGTTTAGGCGAACGAAAAATAATAGATAGTCTTTTGATTATCTGGCCAAATAATTATTCTCAATTATTAAAAAATATACATTGCGATAGTTTGTTAACTATCCAGTATACACATGCGGGTAATCAACTACTCCTTAATCAACGTGATTATCTTGCCCATAGTTTACACTCCTCTGATAATCCTATATTATCAGATATTTCTGAAAAATTAGGTACTAACTTTAAGCATGAAGAAGATGATTTTTTTGATTTTAATGATCAATGGTTTATTCCGCATGAGCTTTCAACTCAAGGTCCTAAGATTGCTGTTGGAGATGTGAATAGAGATGGATTAGAAGATTTTTTTGTATGTGGTGCAAAAAATCAGGCAGGTTCAATTTTTTTACAACAAAAGAATGGCGCATTTAAAATTTCTTCGGATAGTACTGTATTTGTACAAGATAAAAATAACGAAGATGTTGACGCACTTTTTCTTGATGCTGATCGAGATGGTGATTTGGACCTTTATGTGGTGAGTGGAGGGAATGTATATTCAGGGATTACACCATTATTAAATGATAGATTATACTTGAATGATGGTCACGCTCATTTTACACGAAGTAAAGGCTTGCCTGATATGTATGAAAATAAATCGGTTGTTCGATCAGCAGATGTTGATCATGATGGCGATCTTGATTTGTTTATTGGTGGAAGATCTATTTCAAAAAATTATAGTAAGACCCCAACTTCTTATTTATTATTGAATGACGGGAAAGGAAAATTTTCTTTTTCAACTGAACCGATAAGTAATAGTTTGCAGCACCTAGGGATGGTAACTGATGCTAGTTGGGTTGATGTTGATCATGATGGTTGGCTTGATTTGGTTATTGTGGGTGAATGGATGAAGCCTACCCTATTTAAAAATAATCATGGTACGTTAGTTAAATCTGAGTTGACAAAGAATGATGATGCATTGACTGGATGGTGGTGCTCCATGAAATCTGCTGATATCAATGGTGACGGATTTGATGATCTCTTATTGGGTAATTATGGATTGAACAGTAAACTAACTGCTAAAGAGGGATATCCGCTTAAAATGTATAGTAAGGATATAAACCATATTGGGAAGGATGACCAAATTGTGGCTATCGCGAAGGGGACACAGTATTTCCCTTTTTTAAATAAAGAAGATATAGAACGACAGCTACCCTATATTAGAAAGAAATTTTTGGATTATGGATCAATGGCTGGGAAAACTATTGAAGAAATTTTTGGAGAGAAGTTAGATAGTGCGAAAGTATTTAGTGCTTCTACTCTCGCATCTACTCTTTTATTAAATGATGGTAAAGGACATTATATTCCAATGCCATTGCCTGCATCATTTCAATGGGCTCCCATATTTTCATTTGAAGTAGACGACTTTAATGGTGATGGAGTAAAGGATATTCTTGCTGGAGGTAATTTTTTTGGAACTACACCGTTTGAAGGTCGTTATGATGGCATGGCGCTGACACTCGGTATAGGAAATAATAAAGGTAATTTTAAAGTGGTAATGCCATTACCTGCTTCATTTGAGAAGTTAAATGGAGAAATCAGAGATATTAAATCTATAAAGTTGCCTGATCATAAATCAGGTTTGTTGTTGGGTGTAAATAACCAGAAGCTGGTTCTTTTCGAGGTGGAATAGTAAAATGGATAGTTAACCTTTATATATATTTTCAATTACTGGTATGAAAAATGGTCTACTCATTCTATTCTTTTTTATTTCATCTGCTCATGCCCAATCTGTTTTACCCACTGCTGCTCAATTGAAATGGGCAGATGCAGAAATTGGGGTATTGATTCATTTTGATATGCCTGTGTTTGAACCGTCGTATGATTTCCGAAGTGATTGGAATTATCATCCTAACCTTTCTGTCTTCAATCCAACTCAATTGGATACGGATCAATGGATTAAAGCGTCAAAAGCAGCTGGAGCCACTTATGCTATTCTTGTTGCTAAGCATTGCAGTGGGTTTAGTCTCTGGCCTACAGCCGCACATCCATATAGTGTAAAAAATACTCCCTGGAGAAATGGTCAAGGTGATATTGTAAAAGATTTTATTGCTTCTTGTAAAAAATATGGATTGAGGCCAGGGATATACGCCAGTACAACTGCTAATGGATATTTGCAAGTCGATAATCCTGGAAAAGTTGTTTCTGGTAATAAAGAGGAGCAACAAAAATATAATGAGGTTGTGCGTACTCAGTTGACTGAATTATGGACAAATTATGGGAAGTTGTTTGAGGTATGGTTTGATGGAGGTGTCTTGCCTCCAGAAAAAGGGGGCTTTGATGTATTGTCTATGCTGAAAGATAAACAACCTGATGCCATTGCATTTCAAGGTCCTTATGGCCATCAGCATAATATTCGTTGGGTAGGAAATGAAGAAGGTGTTGCCCCCTATCCGTGTTGGTCTGCGGCAGATTCCACTACATCATCATCGGGTGTTGTAGAGATCAAAGGGTTAAATGGAAATCCGAAGGGACTATTTTGGTGTCCGGGCGAATCTGATTTTCCATTGCGCTTGAATTCATCTTTTCAAGGTGGTTGGTTTTGGCATAAGGATGAGGATGACCAACTTCGAAGTATTGATGAACTAGTTGATAAGCATAGTAAAAGCGTTGGCAGAAATACCAACATGTTATTGGGGGTTGTTGTTGATGATCGTGGATTGGTTCCTGATGTAGATGTAAAGAGGTTAGAAGAATTTGGAAACGAAATTTCTGCGAAATATGCGCATCCAGTCGCCAAAAAGGTTAATCAAGGGAAATTAGTTCATATAACATTTGATGTACCTCAGCATGTATCACGTATTGTAGTGATGGAAGATATTTCGAAAGGAGAGCGTATTCGAGAATATAATCTTTATGGAAAAGAGAATGGGGCATGGAAGTTATTATCCACCGGTTCAAGTGTTGGTCACAAGCGAATTGAAGTTGTGGAGGGTGTTTTTGAAGCCATTAAATTAGAAGTTAGCAAATCTGAAGGCAATGTTTTTATTAAAGAATTAGCCTGCTATCACTGAGTCCTATTGAAATAAATTATTTAGTCTACTAATATTGTATACTATTATATTTAAGTATCTTTGTCTAAATACATATTGATGAAATTAGGTTATACGCTTCCAATACTTTTATGCTTTGTCCTTTTTGCTCAAAACGACTTGAATGCACAAGTTTCTAAACGAGCGTACAAAAAGGAAATTGAACTGTGGGATGGTAAACGAATTGATGCACTAAAGGCTGCAAATGGTTGGGTCAATCTTGCTGGTTTATTTTGGTTAAAAGAAGGTAGTAATACATTTGGCAGTGATTCCACAAGTGATATCGTATTTAGTCATTCAGAATTTCCTAAACGTTTAGGAACATTTGTCGTTTCTTCGAATAGAGTCGATTGGATAACTAGTGAAGGCAATGAGGTAATGTTGAAGGATAATAAAATTCAACGAATAACTGTATTTGATATTGATTCTGCAGCCAACCCTTCTTTATCCTACAAATCATTCAAATGGAATATCATAAAAAGGGAAAATAAAATTGGTGTTCGATTCCGTGATTTAAATAGTCCAGCTTTACAGGCTTTGACACATATCAATAGATATACTATTGATTCCAAATGGAATATCAAAGCTGTTTTTGAGCCTTCTTTGTATTCTACGATTGCTATAACGAATGTACTTGGGCAAACGAATCAGCAGCAATCTCCAGGAAAACTTAGGTTTAGCATTAATAATGTATCCTATACCCTTGATGCATTAGATGAAGGGACGGGAGATTTCTTTGTTATTTTTGGTGACAATACTAATGGGATTGAAACATATCATACAGGTAGATTTATGTATGTTCCTAAACCTGATCAAAATGGGGTTACATATATAGACTTTAATAAGGCATATAATCCTCCTTGTGCATTTACATCTTTTGCGACTTGTCCTATACCTCCTAAGCAGAACATTCTTCCAATTGACATTAACGCTGGAGAAAAAAGTGTTTCACATTAATGTCATCCTGAATCAATCGTTTGGATAAGGGGAAGATAATATTTAAATTGAGTAATGTTTCAATTTCGGTATTGTATCATAAGCATTATGTTATTTTTATTTAGTGGTTCTCTCTGTGCACAAATTCTTAATATTGATAGAGAGATCATACCGGATAGTACATCCCAAAAATGGGAGCTGATAACTAGTTTATCATTGTCTGCTAATAAACAGAAGCAAAGTGTAGTGGAGACTAAGTCTGATATTGAAGTTTATAGAAATTTTAAATCTAATTATACATTATTACTTGTATTTAAGGATAATGCTATTTTCAATGATCATGCTACAATTCAAAACCAAGGTATGTTTCACCTTCGGTTCCGGGATCGGGATCATAGAAAAATAAGTCCTGAGGAATACATACAATATCAGTGGAATGGTTCGTGGGGTATGCAGTACCGTTATTTGACTGGAGCAAATCTTCGTATTAAGTGGATTGATTTAAATAAAAATGATTTGTATTCTGGAATAGGTGTTTTTCGGGAATGGGAAAAATGGGGGTGGAGTGGTGTAAAGGAAGAGTTAGTTCCATTGAATCATCCAGATATATCGCGCCAGTTATATAGACTAAATTCTTATTGTAAAGCGTCTTGGCAACTTTCTTCTGTAGTAGATATTGTTTCAGCAAGCTATCTACAATTTCCATTGAGTGGAAAGTTTTTTCAACCAAGATGGTATTTTGAAACTAATTTATACGTTGCTGCTAGTAAGCATTTAAACTTTTTGTTACATTGGGATCAAATTAAAGATACCAAGCGTGTTGTACCCATCAACACCTTTTCCTATAATTATTCAACGGGTATTCAATTGAATTTCTAATAGAGATTCAGGTTGATATAATTTGCTAAAAACGATATATTCTTCTACTAGCATACCATAATAAAACTTATATCATGCGCAAAATATTTTTATTATTTTTTTTAACTCTTTTTATTTTTTCGATAGGCACTTCTCAGATTAAGCCACGATTAAAAGCACATACATACCCTGATTCTATTGCTCCTATAGGAGTAGTAAAAGGGCTAACAGATGATCAGTTGCTTGAGGTGGTACAGCGTCAAACCTTTCGATTTTTTTGGCATGGAGCACATCCAATAAGTGGGATGGCTTTGGAGAGAAGTAATACAGTATTGGCTGAACATTATTGGGATTATATAAATGAGGCTTGGGGGGAGCCAAATTTTAGTAGAACTGAATTTGGTCCTGATGCATGTGCTGTTGGTGGAACAGGATTTGGAATCATGAGTACAATTGTTGCCGTTCAACGTGGTTGGATAGGAAGGGATACTGCTGTTCGTAGATTAATGAAGATTGCAGATTTTTTAATTAATGCAGATTGTTATCATGGTATTTATCCGCATTTCATGAATGGTAAAACTGGTAAGACCATTAAGTTTGATCGATTAGATGATGGGGCGGATTTGGTAGAAACTTCTTATTTATTGATGGGTTTTTTATGTGCAAGAGAATATTTCAATCATGAAGATCCTAGGGAAGTATACTTGCGAAAGCGAATCACACAAATGTGGAATACGGCCAATTGGAATTGGCACACGAACAATCAAACTAAATTATTTTGGCATTGGAGTCCTAATAATGGCTTCGATATGAATTTTCCTATTTGGGGATGGAATGAGTGTTTGATAACCTATATCATGGCTGCTTCTTCTCCATACCATCCTATTTCTCGTGCAGTATATGATAGTACCTGGTCGGGAAGTGTAGGTTTTGCAAATGGTAAATCTTATTATGGGTATAAGCTACCATTAGGCAATTATGATAAAGATAAAGGGGGACCATTATTTTTTGAGCAATATACTTTTCAAGGAATCAATCCAAATGGATTAACTGATTCATATGGCAATGATTATTTCGAGCAAGGCAGAAATCATACATTAATCAATAGGGCATATTGTATTGAAAATCCAAAGAAGTATAAAGGATATAGTTCAACATGCTGGGGATTAACAGCAGGAGATAGTTACAAAGGCTATGTTGCGCATAGTCCGGAAAATGATTTTGGTGTAATTCAACCTACGGCTGCCATTTCATCTATGCCCTATACTCCAAAAGAAAGTATGGAAGCATTACGGTATTTCTATGATCAGCTTGGAAATAAAATTTGGAGTCCATATGGTTTTGTTGATGGCTTTAGTATTCATCACAATTGGTATGCAAAAAGTCACATAGCCATCGATCAAGGGCCTATTGTAGTGATGCTTGAAAATTATCGAACAGGTCTGTTATGGCAACTTTTTATGCAAATTCCTGATATACAAAAAGGATTAACAGAACTTGGATTTTCAAGTACAGGATTTAAAAAGTAAAATCTATCAGTTTGTGTAAGTGAATTTACACATCCACTTCACTTAGTTTAACAATTCTATTTTCAAGCATTGATTTTTTTGCTGCTAAGGCTAGAAGCATTGATTTTAGTCCATCTTCACCTGTGATGGGCATTGGTTTATTTTGCTGTAACGCCTCAATGAATGTTGTCATTTCCAAAAGATATGATTCTTCATACCTATCAATGAAAAAGTCGAGGTTGCGTGATAATTGTACTCCTTGCTTGCCTATGAATTGATTCGTTGTTTTGAGCGGATTCTCTGCTTTCATCATTCCTTCAGAACCAAATACCTCAATTCGTTGGTCATAACCATAACAAGCATTACGACTGCTTTCTATAATTACGGTTACATTATTTTTGAACGTTATCATAACATAACCTGTATCAATATCTCCTGCTTTTCCAATTTCTGGGTCTATTAAATTAAATCCTCTTGCGAATACTTCTTCCACTTCATCATCTACTAAATAGCCTGCCATATCAAAATTGTGTATGGTCATGTCCATGAACAATCCGCCTGAAGCTTTGATATATGGTATTGGAGGAGGTGCGGGGTCTCTACTGATAAAGTGTATGGAGCGAAGTTGCCCAAGTTTTCCTTCAACAATAGTTTGTTTAAGTTCTTGGAAGTTAGGGTCCATGCGTTGATTGAAGGCAAGCATTAAGGGCACGCCTGCTTGTTTTACAATGGCTAATGTATCCCGTACTTTCTGTAAAGAAAGGTCTAGTGGTTTTTCGCAGAAAATTGCTTTACCTGCTTTGGCACATTGAATGACATAATCTGCATGAACGTTAGTAGAAGTGCAAATGAGTATAGCATCAATAGCAGGATGGTTAATCACTTCGTCTGCATTTGACGTAATCAATGGCACATTGAATTTTTCAGCAAATTTTCTTCCTTCTTCAGATGGATTCATGGCTGCAATTACTTCAACACCTTGAATTCGTGTACAAAGATTTTCGAGGTGAATTTTCCCTATTCTACCTAATCCGAGAATACCAATTTTAACCATGAGATGAATTTGAAATTTTAGAAATGCTGTTGTAGGTAAATTTAGTCTGTTTTACTTTTCAAGTTCGGGTATATATGAGTAAAAATTTCACTAATTTAAATGAATTATTAGGTCAATTATGTCTGTTACTTGCATGAAAAATAAGCATATTTTTTTGACGATTGGAGCTGTATTGTTTTTTGTATATGCTTTTGTTGGATGTAAACAATCCTATTCACCTGCCCTTGCAGATAAGGTAGATTTCAATTATGATATTCGGCCAATTTTGGTTCAAAAATGTTATTTGTGTCATGGGCCAGATGCGAGTAGCCGAAAAGGCAACCTTCGCCTCGACACCTATGAAGGAGCAACAGCGTTAACCAAAAATGGAGAAAAGGCCATTGATCCTATACATTCAGAAAAGAGTTTGCTTTTATATCGTATCAATCATAAGGATCCCGAGGTTATGATGCCTACTCCTGAATCTAAATTGAAGTTAACAGAACGAGAAATTGCATTGTTAAAAAAATGGATTGACCAAGGTGCTGAATGGAAGCCTTACTGGGCGTTTATTGCACCGCATGAAACTGAAGAGGCAAAAAAGTATTCAGGGAATCCGATTGATTATTTCATCGAAAAAAAGTTAAAGGAAAATAATTTAGAACCTCAGGAGCAAGCCGATAAGAATGCACTGATTAGACGAGTTTCGTATTTGTTGACAGGTCTACCTCCAACTCCAGAGGCTATCCAAAAATATATCGCAGATGATTCGAAAGAGGCGTATACCAAGTTAGTTGACCAATATTTACAATCTCCTCAATATGGTGAACGATGGGCTCGTCATTGGATGGACTTAGTTCGCTATGCCGAAACCAAGGGGCATGAGTTTGATTATACTATTTCTGGTGCTTGGCGATACCGCGATTATTTAATTCGTGCATTCAATGATGATGTGCCTTATGATCAATTAGTAAGAGAGCAATTGGCTGGTGATTTATTAGATAAACCTAGGGTTAACTCAAAATCGAAAATAAATGAGTCTGCCCTTGGAACTGTCTTTTATACCATGGCAGAGGGAACGCATAGTCCCGTAGATATTCGTAAAGACGAAGCAGACCGAATAGATAACATGATTGATGTAACGGCAAAAACATTTCAAGCCTTAACCGTTTCATGTGCTCGATGTCATGATCATAAATTTGACCCAATCAGTGCAAAGGATTATTATTCTTTCTATGGAATCATGGAGGGTACACGCTTCTCTCCTATCCCAGCAACTAATAATGCAACGATTCCGAAAGCCATGCAATTAAACTTGTTGAATGATTCTATTCGTAAACATGTTATTACAACTTGGTTTAAACAACGTGATGTAGCATCTTCGAATTCTAAGGAAGTTGCACCTGCACCAACTAAAATAGATACTAATGTTATTGTGTTGGGGGATTTTACCAATGCAGACTTGAGTGGATGGAAATCAGATGGGATGGCGTTTGGTAATGCTACAACTCTTGGAGATCCGGTGTTTAGTGAACAAGGAAAACTGATGGCTTTACAAGAAGGGAAAGCATCGAGTAGAAAGATAGCTACAGGAATTTATGGTGCACTTCGTTCTACAGATTTTAAAATCGATAAAAATTTTATTGGCGTAATGGCTGCTGGGAAGAATTCTTCCATTAGAATTGTTATTGATAATTTCCAATTAATCTCTTATCCTATATATGGAAATATGGATCAGCATGTTGATTCAGACATTTTTAAAAAATATGTGTTTGATGTTACCATGTGGAAAGGACATAAAGCGTATGTAGAAATTTTACCAGGGGTTTTTGAGAACCATGTTTTTAAAATGAAGAAGGGCAGTTATGTTGAAGCGCAGTATGCAATAACGTATAACATAGAATCGACCTTTTCGAAAAAAATACCTCAACAGAATAATAACTTATATGAATCGTTGCAAGCGTTGGCTGCTAATAATGGCAAAATTTCTGATGTCCGCTTCGTCAATACACTTATTCAATCCAACAAATTAGAACGACAATTTTCTACTTTAAGTAGTCAGCTTGAGGTTCGTAAACACTTGCAGCAATCATTTACAGATTCAATAGAATTTTTCAATGGCGTTGTTGATGGTTTTGGGAAAAATAGTCCTGTTTTCATCCGTGGAAGTCATATGCAGTTATCTCCAACCGCCGTAAATAGGGCCTTTATACATGCCGTTAAGGTTTCTACACCTGACTTTAATGTGAAAGGAAGTGGGCGCTTACAATTGGCTAATGCTATTACTGATCCAAGCAATACCCTTACGTCAAGGGTTATGGTTAATCGTATTTGGCATCATTTATTTGGAAGAGGGATAGTAGAGACGGTTGATAATTTTGGTATGCAAGGGAAATTGCCTTCTCATCCTGAATTGCTGGATTATTTAGCGATTAAATTTCAACATGACCACTACTCTATTAAAAAAATGATCCGTGATATTATGCTTTCAGATGCATTCAAGCGATCAGCTGTTGCACAGGATAACGCTAAAGAAACAGATCCTTCCAATATTTTTCTTGCACATTATCCTGTGCGTCGTCTCGAGGCAGAAGCTATTCGTGATGCTATGTTGGCTGCATCAGGTGAGTTAAAACAAACCATGTATGGGAAACCAGTGCCCGTTCATATTACATCATTTATGAATGGTCGAGGAAAGCCTGACACTTCTGGTCCAATTGATGGGGATAAAAGAAGAAGTATTTATATCGAGGTAAGAAGAAATTTTTTGGATCCAGTGATGTCTACATTCGATCGACCAAATCCTGCTACAGCATATGGAAGGAGGACTGTAACAAACGTTCCTGCACAGTCATTGATTTTGCTTAATGATCCATTTGTCATTCAAGAAGCTACTGTGATGGCAAAAAATTTATTATCAACAAAGCAGAATCAATTTAGTGATAGAGTTAATTGGGTATACCAACGCAGTCTTGCGCGAAATGCTTCCGATGATGAAATTGCTGATGCGCAGCAATACATGAAGCAATTAAAAAACACCTATGTTTCAAAAGGGGTTAAGGGTAATCTTGAGATGTTAGTTTGGAAGGATTATATTCATTCTATATTTAATTTGAAAGAGTTCATTTATTTAAATTGATATGACACACCATAAACATCCATTTCAGCGACCTGTATCTCGAAGAGAAATGCTTGATATATGCAAGTGTGGATTTGGTTCTGTAGCTATGGTTAGTTTGTTTGGAAGTTTGCTTCCATCTTGTTCAAATGCAACACGTGGTAAAGATGATTTAATTAATCATTTAACACGTGGTTCAATAGCTCCCGGATTCATACCCAAGGCAAAGAATATTATTTTCTTATATATGGATGGTGGTGTATCTCAAGTGGATTCCTTTGATCCTAAACCACGATTGGAAAAAGAAAATGGATCAGATCCGAGCAGTAAGTTTAAAGTTGATGCTACTCAATTTAATAATGTAGGTAAGATATTAAAAAGTCCTTGGTCTTTTTCTAAGCATGGTGAGTGCGGTATGGATGTGAGTGAATTGTTTCCTCATATTGCTACCTGTGTTGATGATATGGCGCTTATTCGTTCAATGGTTTCAAATTTCCCTGAGCATACTAATGCGAATTATTTTTTACATACGGGTAGCGGATTACAAGGAAGACCAAGTATGGGTGCTTGGGTAAATTATGGATTAGGCAGTGAAAACAATAACCTTCCTGGATATGTATTGCTTGATGGAGGCTTGATTCCTCCTGGTGGACTAGATAATTTTAAAAATGGATTTCTTCCTGCCGCTTTTCAATCATCCATATTACATACGGGTGCAGAGCCGATTGCCAATATAAAACCAATTGATTCTATTGCAGGAATTCAAGAGGAAAAGTTGGCATTTTTAAAGCGTCGCGATAAAACGTTATTGAGTTCATTGGGTGCAGCTGATGAAGTGGAGTCTGCAATTTCAAATTATGAGATGGCATATAAGATGCAATCGTCTATTCCTGAGTTGACAGATTTTAAAGAGGAATCAGAGGCAATTAAAAAATTATATGGATTAGATTCTCAAGATCCTCATACAAGAAGTTATGGAGCACAATGTTTGATGGCGCGCCGTTTGGTTGAACGCGGTGTCCGGTTTATTGAATTGACTTGTCCTTCAGTTGGCAATGGCGCAGACCGATGGGACCAACATGCAAATTTAAAATTGGGTCATGAAAGCAATGCTCATGCGGTTGATCAGCCAATTGCTGGTTTATTGAAAGACTTGAAATTAAGGGGTTTATTGGATGAGACATTGGTGGTTTGGACAGGGGAATTTGGTAGAACACCTTTTGCACAAGGTGATGATGGTAGAGATCATAATCCGTCTGCATTCAGCATGTGGATGGCAGGAGGTGGTGTGAAAGGTGGAACCATTTTTGGAACGACAGATGATTATGGATACCGTGTTGTTGATAATCCAGTTACAATACATGATTTACATGCTACCATGCTTCATTTATTAGGTGTGGATCATAAGCAGTTGACCTTCCGCTTCGGTGGAAGAGATTTTAGATTGACTGATGTACATGGAAATGTTGTTAAGGATATTCTTGCGTAACTTTTAATTTAAAAACTCAATTATGCTCTCTTCACAATCTAGAATTTATGTATTGCCTATCGCTTTATTAATGGTAGTATTTGGCTTGTCTGCACGTGATATACCTACTGATCCTAAACCATCGATTCGCCATTCTTTTTTCATCGCTGGTCCAGATTTTACGGGCATCATTGGAGAGCAAGGAGAAGAAATTTGGAATTCAGGAAAACCTGGTGCGCGAGATGGGTATGTACTTCCTAATGGTAATATATTAATCTGTTGGGGTGATGAAGTGAAGGAATATGATGGGAAGAAAGAAGTGATTTTTTCCTACGCGAAATCTTCTCCTGAAAATGAGTTGGGTACAGCAGTTCGCTTAGAGAATGGCAATACGTTAATTACAGAATCTGGAAAAGAACCCAAACTGATTGAAGTAGATCAAAAGGGGAATAAAAAAGTGATTGTGCCGTTGCTTCCTGAGACTGACAATACCCATATGCAAACTAGGATGGCCCGCAAGTTGCCTAACGGTAATTACCTTGTTCCGCATTTGTTGGCATTTAGCATTAAAGAATATACTCCTACCGGTGAAGTGGTGAGTATGTTTAAATCTGATCTTCCTGAGTTGGGTGGGCGTGCTGCCGAGAACTGGCCTTTTACTGCTATTCGTCTGAAGAATAACAATACGTTGGTTACGCTTACCCATGGCAATAAGGTAGTTGAATTCGACGCTACAGGAAAAGTAGTTTGGAAAATATCCAATGATGATTTTTCTGAAAAGCCATTCAGTGATCCATGTGGTGCACAACGTTTAATCAATGGTAATACCGTTATTGCAAGTTATGGCGCAAGTGAGGGTATCAAATTATTTGAGGTAGATACTAATAAAAAAATGGTATGGAGTTATAGTGGTTATCGTATTCATGAGTTTCAAATACTAACTACTAATGGCAAAAAATTGTCAGCTCTTCCGTTAAAATAATTTTATAGGTGATCAATTTTATGATTTAGTAGTATGCAAGAAGTCCCTGATTTATATATGTTTTTTGGTCGATTCCATCCATTGTTTGTGCACTTGCCAATAGGTATTTTAGTTTTTGCACTAATTTTTGAGCTCTATTTGAGGTGGAAGCCAAATGCTTCTCTACATGCTGTATTGCCCATTGTTTGGGGTTTGGCAGCATTGAGTTCCGTTTTATCTGCACTTTCTGGATATATATTATCACTTGGCGGTGGGTACAATGAGGAGATTTTGTCATTGCATAAAATTGGAGGCATCACCCTCTCGATTCTTTCCATTTGTTGTTTTATACTGGCATTTTATCGCTTACCATGGCTTGCTTCTTATAGAAAAACTACACAAAAAATAGTGCTTTCAAGTATTGCTGTATTTCTTTTATTAACAGGTCATTGGGGCGGTACGTTAACACATGGGAATGATTATTTAATGGAATATGCTCCATTCGTGCAAACTGATTCTACTAGTAAGTTGGACCATGCTTCTCGCATTTCAAGTTTAGATTCAGCAGATATCTTTAAAGATGCTGTGCAACCTATTGTCCAGTCTAAATGCGTAAGCTGCCATAATGCTGAAAAGAAAAAAGGGGGATTGTTGCTTACCTCTTATGAGGAAATGTTGGCAGGGGGTAAAACCAAGGCAGGCATTATTCCAGGTAATACGGCAACTAGTGAGATTTTTAGACGCATTACCCTTCCCCCTAGCCACAAGGAATTTATGCCAACAGGTGGGAAGAAGCCATTAACTGAAAATCAAATTGCCATTTTGGAATGGTGGATAGACCAAGGTGCTCAGCGGAATATGATGATTTCAAGTATGAAGCCGAATAAGCATATCCAAGATATTTTTTCTGATTTCTTTCAGTTAGGTCGAGATGCTATTCTTTCCTATGCCGCAAAGCCTGCTTCGTCGGAAGCATTGTCTGACTTGCTGAAAGCAGGGTTTCAGGTACATGCGATAAGTGAGTCTAATAACCTTTTAGAGGTAAAATATAGTGGGCCAAGCAATGAGAAGATTAATTTGAGCCTACTTGAGCCCATAAAGGACCAATTGGTTTGGCTTCAGCTTATAAATTGTGGAGTCACTGACGAAGACCTCAAGTTAATTGGTGGCTTATCAAATCTTTACAAGCTGAATTTGAACCGAAATAAGATTTCTGATCGAGGTTTTAATGAGTTAATTAGGTTACCTAAGGTTGAATATTTGAATTTGTATGGGACTTTAGTCTCAGATAGTGCTATAAATCAATTGGTTACATTGCCCAAGCTCAAAAAACTGTATGTCTGGGAATCTAGGGTGGACTCTTTGGGAATTGAGGCTGGAAAGAGGGCAAATCCAAAGGTAGATATTGTTTATAAACTCAATTAATACATAAATACGGATAGGTTAGATTTTGTCAATCAGTAACATTTAAGTTATTGAAATTTATACATTTATATATAAATTATTTATTTGAGCACAGCATGCAGCATTACATATTAAATACATGTCTGAATGAGGCTGTGCATTACTAAAACGTTTTCAATAATGAATTTGTCATTATTGAAGGAGTGTTGTAATATTACGATGCAAAATCTGATTTTGCCATATTGTATAACTAACTGTTTAATTAAAAATTATGAAATTACGTTTCATGCTTAAGCGATTTTTTGCTTTAGTTGTGACTGTTGCTTCCTTCCAGGCGGCCATGGCACAAAGCTCAGTAACGGGAAAGGTTACTGACCAAAGTACAGGTGCTCCCCTTTCAAATGTGAGTGTAACCGTTAAGGGTTCTAACAGGGGAACAACTACTAGCTCAACTGGTGTGTACAAGCTTAGTCTTCAATCTGGAGATGCTAGTTTGGTATTTTCTAGCACTGGATTTGCTGAGACAGAAATAGCAATTGGTGGTAAGAGCACTATTGATGTTTCGTTGGCAATGTCTTCTACTAAACTTTCAGAAATCGTTGTTGTGGGATATGGTTCCCAGTCTAAAAAGGATGTAACTGGTGCTGTATCTTCTATTAAAGGAGAACAAATCCAAAACCTTCCTGTATCTGGAGCAACTCAAGCACTTCAAGGAAGGGTTGCGGGTGTAAACGTAGTACGTAATGGTGGTAGCCCTGGTAATGCAGGTTCTATCCGTATTCGTGGTACAGGTACTATAAATAATGCTGATCCATTGATTGTTATTGATGGAATTCCTTCTGGGGATCTAAATTCAGTAAATCCAAATGATATTGCTTCTGTAGAGATTTTGAAAGATGCATCAGCATCTGCTATTTACGGAACAAGAGCTGCAAATGGAGTTGTTATAGTAACTACTAAAAGAGGCAATTTCGAACAACCACTTAAAGTGACTGTGAATAGTTATACTGGTATATCCAAAGCTCGTAAGACATTGGATGTATTGGATGCTAAAACATTAGTAACGTTGAAAAAAGAGCGTTATCTGAATGATGGTATTGATATGGTTGAGGCTTGGAATGATCCATATAATCTTGTACAAAGAACCAATTGGCAGGATGAACTTTTTGGAAATGGATTAACTAATAATACAGATGTATCTCTTACTGGGGGTTCTGCTAAATCATCTTACATGATTTCTGCAGGATCTTACAATGAAAAGGGGATTATCAAAAATTCTTATTTCAAACGTTACAGCCTTCGTATCAATTCTGATCATAAAATTAGTAACCGTTTAAAAGTTGGCCAAAGCCTTCAATTGACTCGTGGAACTGATAATAGTCTAAATACACTTTCTTCTCAGGATGGTTTGATTTGGAGTGCAGTTCGTTTCATGCCATTTTTACCAATCAAAAATGATGATGGTACTTGGGGTTCTTCACAGGTGTCTGCAAATGAATTTGGTGATATAAACAATCCGATTTATACTGTTAATTCTGTTGATGCAACTAATATAAATACACGTTTATTAGCTAATGTAAATGCAGAATATAAAATTTTGGAAGGATTGAAGTTTAAAGCCAATCTTGGTGTAGACGGAAGTCAAGGTACAAATAGAAATTTTGCTGAAATAATAAGAGGCCAAACAAGAGCAAGAGCTAATAACTCTCTTTCTAGGAGTTTTGGAGAAGGGTATTCACTATTGAGCGAATATTTCTTATCATATAATAAAATCTTCGGTAAGCATAAAATTGATGCGGTTGCTGGTTATACAGCACAAACATTTAATGGAGATGGCTTTTATGCTTCTAAGCGTGATTTCCCTAATGAAGATTTTAGCCAACGTTATTTAGATGCTGGACAAAATTTTGGTGGCATTGGTGGTAATCGCAGTTATGATGCTTTGCAATCTGGCTTCGCAAGAGTTAATTATGATTTTGCAAAACGCTATTTGTTAACTGCTACTTTCCGTGCGGATGGATCTTCAAAATTTGATAAGTCAAACAGATGGGGTTATTTCCCAGCGTTTTCAGCAGCTTGGAGAATTTCAAACGAGAAATTCTTTAATGTATCATTCATCAATGACTTGAAGTTAACTGGAGGTTGGGGCCAATTGGGTAACCAAAATGTTGCAAGCCTTCAATACCTTGCCTTGATAGGTGGTGCTGGACATTATGTATTTGGAGATAATCAAGTTGTATCAAGTGCACAAGTTAGATTGCCAAACTATAGCATTTCTTGGGAAACTGCAGAAATGACTAATATTGGCTTGAGTGCTGAAATGTTCAATAAAAGTTTACAAGTTAACTTGAACTATTTTAACAAGACTACAAACGACATGTTACTTGCACCTCCAACAATTGGAACAGTGGGTAGGTTGTCTATCCCTGATAAAAACGTAGGTGTATTGAGCAATAAGGGTATTGAAATAGATTTGAGCTATAATAATAAAATTGGTGAGCTTTCTTACCGTCTTGGTGCCAACGCATCATTCATCCAAAATAAGGTTATTAAATTGTTCGACGGTAACTTTATCGGATCTACTATTTATGGTCGTCAAAGCCAAGAAATTTCAAGGACTTACGAAGGATTACCTCTTGGTATTTTCTACGGATGGAAAACCAATGGTTTGTACCAAACACAAGCTGAAATTGACAGCGATCCAAACTTGAAAAATGATTCAAGAAGAACTGATGGATTAGTTACTCCTGGTGATGTTCGTTTTCTTGATATCAATGGTGATGGTAAAATTGATGAAGGCGATCGTACTAATATAGGTAGCCCTCATGCTAAAATGGTTTATGGTTTTAACACTGATTTCAACTATAAGAGTTTTGACTTGTCATTATTTTTCTTGGGATCTCAAGGTGTGAAAATTTTCAATGCTGATAGAATGCAAGGTATTGACCCAACATATCCGTTCAACATGTATGCAGAAACTGCTAACCGTTGGACTGGTCCTGGAACAAGCAACACTATTCCTAGAATGTCTACTAAACGTAATAATCTGAACTATAGAACATCTGATATGTTTATTGAAGATGGAAGTTTTTTACGTTTGAAGAACATTTCTCTTGGTTATACCTTTAATGAAGGGTTTACCAAGAAGTTAGGTATTGGTCGTACACGTTTCTATGTAAGCGGACAAAACGTATTGACTTTCACCAAATATAAAGGTCTTGACCCTGAGCTTGGTTATATTGATGGTAACAAACAACTTAATGTTGATTATGCTCAATATCCACAAGCTCGTACATGGACTTTAGGCCTTAATGTTAGTTTGTAAACGATAAAAGATAATAATATGAAACATAACAATTTTTACAAAGCGATTTTCATACTGTTGACCTTATCCATGGCAGCATGTAAGAAGGATTTACTTGACACTACTTCATATGGTCAAGTAACGTCAAATACATTTTATAGAAATGCAACAGATGCAGTTTTAGCATCAAATGCCTTGTATTCATTACTTGAGGATGAAATGTTTTTCGGACACCCAGAGCAAGCATGGGACATCTGTTCTGATGACCAATGGAGATCAGGTGACTGGGGTAATGAACAAGCACTTGAAGAATTAACGTTTGATCCAAGTAATCCTCAATTTGGATGGTCTTGGTCTATGAGATATGAAATCATATCTAGAGCGAATTCTGTTTTGCTCAATGTGCCTAACATTGATATGGATAAAGCGCTTCAAGATAGGATTATCGGTGAAGCTTACTTCATGAGGGGCTTTATGTACTGGCAGTTGTATAAATATTACGGTCAGGTTCCAGTAATCACAGAAGAAAATGTAAAAAGCAATACTTACAATGTTCCTAAAGGAACTATGGAAGAAGTTGAAGCTAGAATTGAGAGTGATTTGAAAATGGCAGGTGATTTGTTGTTAGCAACTAATGATGCGGAAAATGTTGGTAGAGCAACAAAAGGAGCTGCTTGGGGATATTTATCAAAGCTATATTTGTACAAGCAAGATTTTGCTAAGGCGATAGAATACGGAAATAAAGTGATTTCAGGTCCTTATCCCCTTGCAAGTAATTATGGTGATAACTTTGAACCAGCAACAGATAACAATCCTGAAATGCTATTTAATGTTCAACAAGTTGCAGGTGGATGGACCGGAGATAATAATGCTTCTTGGTACTATGCTCCAAGGCATATGCCATGGGATGGATGGGGTTTCCAAGAGCCAACTGATGATTTAGTAGCTGAATTCGAAGAAGGTGATCCAAGATTGGAATATACTGTTGCCCGCGATGGAGATATCATTCAGGGTGGATCTAATGGAGAACCATTCCAATATAATGCAACTGAAATGAGTGGTAAAGCAGGGCACTATTTTAAAAAATATACAAAATTAAAATCTGACGGAACTGGAATGAATCATGATTTAGATATCCCTCTACTTCGTGCTGCAGATATTTATCTTGTTGTAGCAGAATCTAAAATTCGTTCTGGTCAGTCTGGCGATGCAGAAATTAATGCAGTGCGTGAACGTGCTGGGCTTAGTCCTGTAAGTGGTGCAGACATGCATGCGTTGATTCACGAAAGAAGGGTTGAACTTGCTGGTGAAAATGAGCGTCATTTGGATCTTATCCGTTGGGATAAAGCTAATATCGTTGACATTGTTGCATTGTATGCACAAGACAGAGGTCAATGGAAGCGTCCAAGATCATTTAGCCGCCCTAAGCATTACTATTTCCCATTGCCTCAGCGTGAAATCGATTTGAGTAATGGTGTATTGGTTCAAAATCCTAATTATCAGTAAATAGACTAGAATCAATATTTATAACCGGTATCTTTACTTTACCTAAGCGTAAATAAAGATGCCGGTTTTTTAATTAATAACACTTGATGATGTCAACAAAAAGGGTCTCTTATACATGGTTATTTTTCTTTTTTGCTTTTGTAAGTATTTCGTGTAATTCTGGTGTCGATCAAAAAAAATTACAAGGAGCTTGGCGAATTGACTCTTTGTATGATTTCTATAATGGGTTTACTTATATGAATAGAAATCCCCAACCAGCAGAGGTGCACGTTTATAAAGGAGAGCATACTATGCTTAGGAGAGGAATGGGACATGAGAGACCATATTATTATTCCATTGAAGGCAATCAATTAATGATAAGCGATACGCTTGGTGCGCCAGCATCTCCGCATATTGTTTTGAGGTTAGACTCTAGTCAGCTCGTTCTCAAAAAAGAGAGTGCACCACTATTCCCTGGTGAAAAGCAAGTGAGGTATGTGATTCGTTACTTCACTAAAATTCCATTAGACTCTCTAAAATAGCACATTTCTTTTCTGACCTTGGTAGTTATATATTTCTACCGAAGTTGCTGATTTTGGAATTTGAAAATATCTGCTTGAACTAGAAAGATATCCTGAACCATAGTACACTTCTTTCTTTATAGTTGCTCCATTTGCAAGCTTGATGATTGCATATGCATCATTTGAATTGGCTCGTATGATTCTATCAATGTTTCTTTTCTTAACAGCGAAGGTTAACAATTGATCATTGTTTTGTGTAGCAATTAGTAGAGGTGTATTATCATGCGCTAAAAGTTGTACGAGACCTTTTCCATCACCATTTACATTAAACTGACTTGCTGCTTTTATGAAATTTCCTTTCCCATTTCCTTTCAGCATTAATCCATTGAATGCATCATATCGACCATTGATTACTTCAGCACTATAGTCATTTCCGATGAGTAAGAGATCATCATTGCCATCACCATCATAATCATTTATTAAAGACCCAAATACTGGAGCAAATTGTGCCTCAACCTGAAGTGGATTAATTTTCCATTCCGAATTACCATGATTGATTACTAGAGAGGTCTGCATGGTATTTACAGTAAATGAACTTGCCTCTTTTATTTTTTCTTCTGAGAAAATATCGTGAAGTGTTGCATTTGCATAGTCATGGTATAGAAGGAATTTTTTTCTTAGTCCAGGTAATTGTTGCATAAGATCATCTCTAGGATGGATTGGGTATGTTTTACCATCCTTTGTGTACGTAATGATGGCATTGTTATTCCCGTTACCACTAAAGTCGTTTACATAAATTTGAAGTGGGTTTTCTGATGATGTTGTATAGCGACTATTTAGCCCATGATTACCAACGAGATAATCAATGTATCCATCATGATTGATATCTGAAGCTTGAATGCTATTCCACCAGCCAATGCTGTTCGCTAATCCAAGTTCATTGGTGATATTTTGAAATGATTTTCCATGGTTAATAAACACAGTGATTGGCATCCACTCACCCACTACGATAAGATCGGGTAAGTTATCGTTGTTTACATCCGACCATACAGCAGCGTTAACCATTCCTATATGGTTTAGTCCTGGTGCTATCTTAGTGGTTATATCGATGAATCTACCACCACTATTTTCAAGCAACTGACTTGTTCCTCCTTCGGGATAATGTTGTGGTTTTATTTTTCCGCCAACAAAAAGATCAAGGTCGCCATCGGCGTCAAAATCAGAAGCGGTAACACATGATCCGCTGGTAAAATTTCTAGGTAATGCTTGTCTGTCGATTGTAAAATTTCCTTTGCCATCATTGAAATACAATCGATCTTGGTAATACATTGATGCATCGGCAAATTCATTCCCTCCGCTTACTACATACAAATCAAGGTCGTTGTCATTGTCTGCATCAAACAATAACGAACCCATATCCTCTTCGTATTTTTTTCCTACATCAAGTTGGCGAGAAGTGAATTTTCCATTCGCCTGTTGGAAAAATAATTCACCTGATTGGTTGTATGCACCTCCAATAAAAAAGTCATCAAGTTTATCTCCATTCATGTCTCCAACTGCGATGCCAGGACCAGCCATTGAAAATTTGTGAGGAAGAAGTGGTTGAATATTAAAATCAGTGTAAGGAGTTTCTTTGTGTAAAAAATTGATTCCTAGATTAGTTGCATTAGTTATCCAGTCGGATTCTATCTTTTTATTTTGGAAAGTTTCAGTTTTACTTTCTGTGAAATTAATTTTTAATATTTGATTGGCTTTTACATTAGTAAGATGTTGAAGTTGTCCATTTGGCCATGTAATTACAATTGAATCAACGTGTGTTGCTTTCCCAAGTCCAAAATGAATTTCATCTTGCATACTGGATTGATAGCCATGAATAGTTTGATGTTCTTGAAATGAATTCAATCCATTCGCATAGAGATTAATTTTTGTGCCATAACCATTTTTATTTCCAGTTGGTCCATTTAGGCTAATGGTTAAAAAATTATTATGATAGATGCTGTCTGTATTGTTTTTATATACAAATGCTGGGATGCCCGTATTCGTTACAATCATATCTAAGTCACCATCATTATCTAAGTCAGCATAAGCTGCACCGGTTGAATATGAGCTTTGTGTGAATCCCCAATTTTTCGATACATCTTCAAAACCCAGGTTTTTTTTATTTTGGAAAATGAAGTTGTTTAGAAAGGCTCCATCGAGTTTTTGAAGTGCGGAATAAATTTTTGAACCACCACCTTGTTGTTGGTTTTGTTGCATATACTCTTGCGCACGGTAGTTGATAAAGTCGCGGTTCGTAATGTCTCTAGGATAACCATTTGTGATGATTAAGTCTCTCCATCCGTCGTTGTCGATATCGGCAAACAAGGGGCACCAACTCCAATCTGAAGCAGAAACTCCAGCTAGCATACCAATTTCACTGAAATTAGGAACTCCATCATGATCAAGTCCTTGATTTAATTGTAAGGAGTTGCGCATGAATTGAGGATCATAGCCATATTGGATTTCAGAGCGATAGCGGTCATGGTTGGTAGCTCCTAGCATCATTTTTTTTCTATAATTATCAGCAGGAAGCATATCCACTTCTATTAGATCCAATAGGCCATCATTGTTATAGTCGCTTACATCATTACCCATTGCTGAATAACTCGTGTGTTTGAAAACCCTTGATGCCTGATCGGTGAATGTGCCATCGTGGTTATTAATATACAAGAGGTCGTTTGAAACGTAGTCATTGGAGACGAAGATATCAGGCCACCCATCTTGGTTGATGTCGCAAACGGATACACCTAATCCATAACCTTCTTTTAAAATACCTGCTTGCCTTGATACATTGGAGAATGTGCCATTTCCATTGTTTTGGTATAGCCTGTCCGTATTGATCATCTCACCATTGTTACGTTTAGGTCTTATGACATTTGGTCCGAGTTCATCGGTAATGTTAGTTAGCAGATACATATCCAAGTCATTGTCTTTGTCGTAGTCAAGAAAAACTGCCTGTACGCTATGACCAGTATCTGCTAAGCCGTATTCCTTAGCCCTATCAGTAAAGGTGTTGTTGCCATTGTTGATGTAAAATGCATTGGCTCTTTTGTCGGCGGCATTCGGTCCACCAAAGCATAGGTAAATATCTTGATATCCATCCTGGTTTATGTCGACAACAGATACTCCTGCCGCCCACTTCCCTGTTGTATTGATTCCTGATGCGTCGGTTATGTCTTGGAATGAAAAATTACCTTTATTAAGGTAGAGCCTGCTTTTCCCCATATTTGATGAAAAAAACACATCTTTTAGGCCATCGTTATTGAAATCGCCAATCCCTACTCCAGCTCCGTTATAGAAATATTCGAATGTGAGAATATTGAGTTTTTCATCCTCTTTGATCTCATTCGTAAACGAAATACCAGATTGTTCTGTTGGTATTAATTCAAAAAGCAGTGGTGTGGTGTTTTTTTGATGGCAGGCAAAAAATAGGAGTCCTAGAACGATAGAAATTGAAATGTATTTTAGCCTCAATGCCATGAGAAAACGTTGTTTCAGCTAAGTTAACTATTTCATGAGTACGCTCACTTGAAGAGGAGGTTTTACTACATCAAATTTTTGATAGCGATATGTCTATTTGGGGTATATGTAATTTAAATTTTGCTTTGGTCACATTTTTCTATCATGAAAGATTATTAAAAAATGTTGAAAAGTCTACTCATTTTATAGAATAAGTATTTACTTTTGCCTACCAAAATGGTAGAGTTCTATTTTTATTGCTGTAAATCAATTGTTTACATAAATAATTGTGTTGATTATTACAGTGGAATAGGTAGATTTCTGCGATTTATTTTTCTATTTTAATTTTTATAGTGTGGATAATAGGTCAACGTATATAAATAAAGTCTCTCAACTTATTCATCCTGAAGACATTGCCAAAAGTATAAGCAATTTAGTTGATACATATTCAGGGGAGGTTGTCTTTTCAACGAGTTTTAGTTGGGAGGATCAATTGATTAGTGATATCATTTTCAAGCATGGCATCAACGTAGATGTATTCACATTGGATACAGGACGATTGTTTTCTGAAACATACAGTACGTGGAATAATACGGTTGGATTATATCAAAAGAAAATCCAGGCTTATTATCCTTCTGCTGATTCTTTAGAGGATTTCGTGACTGAAAAGGGTCCAAATTCTTTTTATGAGTCTGTTGAGAATAGAAAACGTTGTTGCGCCATTCGTAAAATTGAGCCATTGCAGCGTGCGTTGAAGGGTAGATCTATTTGGATCACTGGGATTCGAGCAGCGCATTCTAATGGCAGAAGTGATATGCCTTTGGTAGAATATGACGCAGTGAATGACATCATTAAGTATCATCCATTATTGCATTGGACTACTGAAGAGGTTACGAAATACATTAAACTTCATGACATCCCATATAATCCGCTTCACGACAAAGGATTTGTAAGTATTGGTTGTTTGCCTTGTACAAGAGCTATTCGTCCTGGTGAGGATTTTAGGGCCGGTCGTTGGTGGTGGGAAGAGAGTGATAAAAAGGAATGTGGTTTGCATGTACATGATCCCCATACACCAAGTGATTCAATTATTAGTAATTCTCCAATAGATAAATCATAGTCTATGAGCAACCATCATTTAAATTATTTGGAGCAATTAGAAGCGGAAAGCATACATATCTTTCGTGAGATTGCAGCACAGTTTGAAAGACCTGCGCTATTATTCAGTGGCGGTAAGGATTCTATTACGTTGGTGCATCTTGCTAGAAAGGCATTTGCTCCTGGTAAAATTCCTTTTCCCTTAGTGCATATCGATACGGGTCATAATTTTCAAGAAGCCCTTGATTACAGAGATGCAATGGCGGCTAGTATTCATGCAGATCTTATCGTCCGAAAAGTAGAGGATACGATTAAGGCTAAAAGTTTAACGGAGGCCAAAGGAAAATTTCCAAGTAGAAATTGGCTACAGACATACACTTTATTGGATACGATTGAGGAATTTAAATTTGATGCGTGTATTGGTGGAGCGCGAAGGGATGAAGAGAAGGCAAGAGCAAAAGAACGTATTTTTTCTGTTAGGGATGATTTTGGTCAGTGGAATCCAAAGCTTCAGCGTCCTGAATTATGGAATACATATAATGGAAGAATTAATAAAGGGGAGAATGTTCGCGTATTCCCAATTAGCAACTGGACTGAATTAGATATCTGGAATTATATCAAGCATGAAAATATAGCTCTTCCTTCTATCTATTTTTCACATGAACGTGAATTGATTGTACATGAAGGTCAGTTAGTTGCCCTGTCTGATTTTGTGTTGAGGGAATCAACAGATGTAATTGTAACAAAGCGCATACGCTATAGAACAGTAGGTGATATGACGTGTACTGCAGCGGTGGAATCTAATGCATTAACATTAGATGAAGTGATAAGTGAAATTACAGCAGCTAAAATAAGTGAACGTGGAGAAACAAGAATTGATGATAGGGTTACTGAAGCTGCCATGGAAGATAGAAAGAAGAACGGATATTTCTAGTTAGCAACGTAGTAATACAAATGCTTAATTTTTAAGCGTGTAAAGAAAAAAAGAATGGATATTTTAAGATTTATTACAGCAGGTAGTGTTGATGATGGCAAAAGCACATTGATTGGGCGTTTGCTCTACGATAGTAAAAATATTTTAATTGATCAACTTGAGCAATTGGAAAAGCAGACTAAGAATAAAGAGGCTGGTCCAATTGATCTTGCATTGCTTACAGATGGTTTACGTGCAGAGAGAGAGCAGGGAATTACCATTGATGTTGCCTACAGGTATTTTTCTACTCCGAAGAGAAAGTTCATCATTGCTGATGCCCCTGGGCATGTTCAGTACACTAGAAATATGATTACTGGTGCATCAAATGCTAGTTTGATTATTGTATTGGTTGATGCGCGTCAGGGTGTAGTAGAACAAACGAGAAGGCATTCTATTATAGCTTCTCTTTTGAAAATTCCACATGTAGTAGTGGCTATAAATAAAATGGATTTAGTTGATTTTTCAGAAGAGGTATATACAAAGATTGTTGCTGATTATGCATCTGTTGCTGAACAACTCGGATTGAACGATATAACCTATGTTCCCATCAGTGCATTGCAGGGGGATAATATAGTTGATGCCAGTACTAAAATGGATTGGTATACAGGCAAGCCATTGCTTCATTTACTAGAAGAAGTTAGCATTGATGAGGATATCAATTTAACTGATCCTAGATTTCAGGTTCAATTTGTAATTCGTCCTCAAACAGAAGATTTGCATGATTATCGAGGTTATGCGGGTAAGGTTATAAGTGGTGTTTATAGGAAAGGAGATGCAGTAACTATTTTACCAGCGGGCATTGAAACGCGTATTTCAAAATTGGAAATTGCAGGAGAAGAAGTTTCTGAAATTTTTGCTCCACAAAGTGCCACCATACTTCTTGCTGATGATATTGATATTAGTAGAGGTGATTCAATCGTGAATACTAATAACCTTCCTACTACACGTAACGAACTTGACGTATTGTTATGTTGGATGGATGATAAACCATTACAGTCTGGCAATAAATATTATATCCAACATAATAGTCAATTACAACGAGCTATTGTTAAAGAGATAGCGTATCGAATTGATGTAAACACGTTGGAGCATCAATCAGTTGAGGGACAAGTGAAATTGAATGAAGTGGTTAAAGCTAAGATCAAGACTTCTTCTCAATTGGTATTTGATTCATATGAAAAATTGAGAGCAAATGGAAGTGCTATTTTAATTGATGAAACGAGTAATAGTACTGTGGCAGCTGTTTTATTCATTTAGTAATAGTATAGGAAATTTTATAAAATATATTGAGGATGAAAGGGAAAATAATTTTGGCTGGAGCTGGACCTGGAGACGTTGAGTTGATCACACTTAAACTTCAACGAAGATTAGCGTCTGCAGATGTTATTCTCACAGATCGTTTAGTGAATCCTGATATTATTAGTCAATTTGCAAATCCAACTGCTGAAATTATTCTTTCCGGAAAGCAGGGATACAATGATGCATCATATACCCAGGAAGAGATAAATGAATTGATGATTAAGAATGCATTAGACGGGAAGAATGTACTTCGATTGAAAGGTGGGGATGTGGCATTTTTTAGCAATGTATTGGATGAGTTAGTTGCTATTGAACAACATGAGATTGAATTTGAAATTATTCCCGGGATAACTGCCGCTTCAGGTGCCTCGGCCTATTCTGGTATACCCTTAACAGGACGAGGGTATGCACAAGGAGTAAGATTTTTAACCTACAATCCAAACATCAATTATACACAAGAAGGCTGGAAGCAACTTGCTACAAGTAATGATACCCTCGTATTTTATATGGCGGTAAAAAATATATGTGGCTTAGCAGAAATCTTATTGCGCTATACCAAAAAGCCTAATACCCCTATGGCATTGATTGAGCAAGCAACAACTGCTCATCAGAAAATACATACAACAACATTGCAGCAGTGTGAGCATGATTTTAGAGACAAACAGTTCAGTTCACCATCTTTAGTAATTATTGGCGATGTAGTTGAACTTCATCAGCGCTTCAATTGGTTAAATGTTGATGTTGAAAAAGGCAGTGTGTTTAGGGAATTGGTAAAATAAACGGTAAACAGTTATTATGCTTCAGGAGACTCGATTTAAACAGTTACAAGAAATAATAGATTCGTCTACTCAAGATGAGTTGATATGGATAAATGGCTATCTAAATAATATCTTATCAGCTAAGTCACCCAAGTTGACAAGCGCTGCAATCGCATCAAGTGGTATTAAAAAAATGACAATCCTTTTTGGGACAGAGACAGGTAATTCAAAAAATTTAGCCATACAGTTTGCCAGTGCTGCAAAAAAGCAAGGTGTGATGGTAAAACATGGTGGACTGGATCAATATCGTCTTAGTGATTTATCTAAGGAAGAGTATTTATTTATTGTTGTAAGCACACATGGTGAAGGGGAGCCTCCCGAAACGGCCAAAAAATTCTATGACTATATTCATGATAATTCATTGTCTCTGAGCCATATCAATTATGGTATTTTGGCTTTAGGAGATTCGTCGTATCCCCTTTTTTGTAAAACAGGAGAGGACATAGATAATCAATTGAATTTACTTGGAGCAACAAGGTTGTTCTCATTAAAGAAATGTGATGTTGATTACGAAGAAGATGCAAAAGATTGGTTTCAGCAGATACTTGGTTATAGTACATCTTCAAAAATTAATTTAGCTCAAGCTGAAAGCGAAGTTGCTAAGCAATCAGTTGCAAAAAAAGTTGGAAAAAAATATTATAAAGGAGAAGTCGTTACAAATATTAATTTAAATGATAGTGGGTCACTTAAGGAGACCTATCATATTGAAATAACGAGTGATGAAGTGATTGAGTATGAAGCTGGAGATGCTTTAGCTATGATTCCCTCTAATGATGAATCAATTGTGGATTCAATATTAAAAAAAGTGGGTATTGATTCAGAGACACTCATTACTACTGCAAAGCACAGCGGAACTGTTAAGGAACTTTTGCTAAATCATTTGAATATTAGTTATCTATTAAATTCAACGATTAAGAAGTACGCCTCACTTATTGGTGAAGACATTCAAGATATTAGAACTGATCTTCTCCATTTGCTTAATACATATCCTGTGAAGGATAATGCACAATTCATAGAGGTGATTGGTGTTTTAACACCAATAGCACCAAGGCTTTATACCATCTCATCATCACCAAAAATTCATGATACCGAAGTACATATTATTGTACGCCGGGATGAATATATTTCTGATGGTTCTAAAGGATATGGGCATTGTAGTCAGCTATTAGGGTTAACTCCTGTAGAATCAACAATTAATTTTTATATACATAAGAATAAGCATTTCAAACTTCCTAATCATGATAAAGATTTAATCATGATTGGTCCGGGTACTGGTATTGCACCATTTCGTTCGTTCTTAGCTGAGCGTGATGCGGTTGGTGCGTCCGGTAAAAATTGGTTGTTCTTTGGAGAGCATTATTTTCAAAAAGATTTCTTGTATCAAACAGAAATTCAAAATTATCTGCAAACTGATGTTTTGCAGAAAGTTAGTCTTGCATTCTCCCGAGATCAACCCAAAAAAGTGTATGTACAAGATCGAATGATGGAAGAAGGAGAAGAGTTTTTCAATTGGGTAAAAAGTGGAGCGAGTATTTATTTAAGTGGCACGAAAGATCCGATGAGTTTCGATGTAGAAAATTCGATACTTCATGTTTTTGAAAAATATGGGCAGATGTCTTCTGAAGAAGCTAAATCATATTGGGATACCATGAAAAATGAAGGACGATATCAAAAGGAAGTGTATTAAGTTCATTCTGTTCTGTCTGAGTTTAGCATTTTTAATTATCAAGCTAGGGTCAAATTTTATTTATGAGTAATGAAAAAAAGTTATCACCAGTTGAGCGTATAAAAACGTCTAGTGATGGATTGCGCGGTACATTAAAAGAAAGCCTAAACGATGCTGTAACAGGTTCGTTGAGAGACGATGATCAATCGCTTATTAAATTTCATGGTTTATACCAGCAAGACGATAGGGATAAAAGGGAAGCGCGCAGTGAAAAAAAATTAGAGTGGTTATATTCTTTCATGATACGCCTTCGCTTGCCCGGTGGTTTTCTCACACCTGAACAATGGATTGGTTTGCATCATTTAGCTGGAGAGCATTCTACAGGGGTAATTAAAATTACTACGCGACAAACTGTTCAACTTCATGGAATAGTTAAGAGTCATATTAAGCCAACCATTCAGGCATTTGATACGTTGAAATTGGATTCTATTGCTGCATGTGGCGATGTAAATAGAAATGTATTATGTTCCCCCAATCCTAAACAATCCTCACTGCATGAAGAGATATATGCTTATGCTGATGAGATAAGTAAGTTGTTGTTGCCTAAAACAAGAAGCTATTATGATATATGGCTCGATGAAGAAAAGTTGATAGAACATAGTGAAGAAGACCCATTATATCAAGATCGATATTTGCCGCGTAAGTTCAAAATTGCAATTGCTATTCCTCCGAATAATGATGTTGATATTTTTGCCAACGATATCGGATTGATTGCAATAATTCAAGACGGTAAACTACAAGGGTTCAATATAGCTGTAGGTGGAGGTTTGTCAGCAACCCATGGTAATACCGCAACATATGCAAGAGCGGCTACACTGATAGGATTTGCTTCTACCAAGGACGATTTATTTAAAATAGTATATGAAGTTGTAACCATACAACGGGATTTTGGAAATCGTGCCGATCGGAAATTAGCCAGGTTAAAATACACCATAGATAACATGGGTGTTGAGGCTTTCAAAACGGAGCTGAATAAACGGATTGGATTTTCATTAGAAGAGGCAAAGCCTTATTTATTTACTGAGCGTAAAGATTATTATGGTTGGGAAGAGTGCGACAGAGGTTTATGGCATTATACCATTTTTGTTGAAAATGGGCGTGTTCTTGATGATGAAAAAGTTGCATTAAAAACCGCTTTACTCGAATTAGCTAATCTTGGTAAGGGGAATTTTAGGTTTACAGGTAATCAAAATTTGATATTGACAGATGTAAAGGCTGAGGACAAAGAAGCTGTTCAAACTATTTTAGAGAAGTATGATATCATAGCACACACAGACAGTGCTTCAGGTATACGTAAAAATTCTATGGCTTGTGTGGCATTACCTACTTGTCCTTTAGCCTTAGCTGAAGCACAGCGGTATTTACCCAGTTTGATTGATAAAATTGAACCATTATTAGTCAAGCATGAGTTAGCTCAACAAGATATTATTACACGAATGACCGGCTGTCCGAATGGTTGTGGTCGTTCAGCTATTTCTGAAATTGGATTCATTGGTACCGCACCAAATAAATACAATTTGCAATTGGGTGGTGATTACGAAGGGTATCGATTGAATAAAACATACAAAGAAAATTTAGGGGAGGATGAGTTGCTTACAGAACTTGATCAGTTATTTAACTCTTTTAAAAATGAGAGAAATCAAGATGAGCGATTTGGAGATTTCACTAAGCGAAAATATATCCTTGGTGAATAATCACATTAAGGCTTAAAATATTATTATGAATTACAATGGATTGTTTACTCATAAATTGGATGCTCTTAAGGAACAAGGTTCTTATCGTCATTTTTTAGAGGTCAATAAGAGTGCACAACACTTTCCAAATTTTTATTATACCAATGAGGAAGGGGTAAAGCGTTCAGCTATTAACTGGTGTAGCAATGATTATCTATGCATGAGTACCCATGAGGATGTGATTGCTAAGTTAAGTTTTGTATCACATCGTAGTGGAACAGGAAGTAGCGGTACCCGAAATATTTCTGGTACAACCATTTATCACAGGGAGTTGGAAAATACCTTATCTAATTGGCATAAGAAAGAAGCTGCCTTATTATTTAATGGCGCTTATCAGGCTAATACGACAACACTAAAAACATTAGGTAAGCATATTGATAATCTTGTTTTTATTTCTGATGAATGTAATCATGCTTCCATCATCGAAGGCATTAAGTCTTCTGGAAATGAAAAAAGAATATTCAAGCACAATGATCTTATTCATCTAGAAGAAATTCTACAAGGCATCAATATAGATCAACCTAAAATTATTGTCTTTGAATCGGTTTATTCAATGATGGGTACAATTGCCCCTATAAAGAAGATAGTAGCTCTTGCAAAAAAATATAATGCACTTACGTATGTTGATGAAGTACATGCAGTAGGATTATATGGTAATTCTGGAGCTGGTATTGTAGAGCAAGAACATCTAGAGCAAGAAATTGATATAGTTAATGGTACACTATCTAAAGCAATAGGTGTATTTGGGGGGTATATAGCTGCATCGAATATATTGATTGACTTTATTAGAAGCTTTGGGACTGGATTTATTTTTACTACATCATTGCCTCCAGCAGTATGTGCAGCTGCCACAAAAAGTATCCAACTGATTCAACGTGATGATTCGCTCAGAAAAAAATTCCACGAAAATGTATTGTTATTGAGAAAAAGGATGGAAGAAAATGCGCTTCCTTTTTCAGTGAATGATTCTCATATTACCCGAATACATATTGGTAATGCTACTCAGTGTAAACAACTGGCTGATGATTTATTAAAAATTCAAGGCGTGTATTTGCAGCCAATCAACTTTCCTACTGTTCCCATTGGTAATGAATGTTTAAGAATTATTGTAACAAGTAGGCATGAGCCAAAGCATATTAACCATTTGGTTTTTAGTTTAAAAAAATTAATCTATGGCGACGATACGCATAACAGGGAGATCTTCTCGGCTCTCTCTGTTGCAGATGTTGAAAACGAAGCATAAGATTGAGCGGGCTTTTCCTGATGTGAAGGTTGAACTTTACCCTAAGGATAGCCGTGGTGATTTATTGCAAAATGTTCCATTGCATACTGTGGAAGGCAGTGATTTTTTTACGCAAGATATATTTGACCTTCTTGAAAGTGGAGGGGCAGACATAGCGGTGCATTCATTGAAAGATATGAGTGCTGGTCATTTTTTTGGAGGAAATAAATTTGCTGTTGTTGAACGTGATGACACAAGAGATGTTGCTATTTTTAATCAACACATCGAAGATAAACTTCGATCAGGATTACCGATAGTCATAGGTACTTGTTCACCACGAAGGGAGCAAATGGCAATGGTCTTTTTGAAAAGGGCATTACCACAATGGAGTGATAATATTAAAATTGAAACCAAAAGTATCCGTGGCAATGTTGATACAAGACTTGTGAAATTGGATTCAGGAGAGTATGATGGTATCATATTGGCGACAGCGGGGATTAATCGTCTTCTAGAAAGTCCTACCGATAAGGAATACATTCAGCAATTGCTGGGGGATAAAAAAATGATGGTCTTGCCATTGGTTGAATGCGTTCCGGCTCCTTGTCAAGGTGCGATTGTAGCAGAAGCCCATCATTCAAATATATTGGCAGTTAATATTCTAGCAGCTATTAATGATGAAAATGAGATGAATGATTGTATTGCTGAAAAGAGACAAGCCTCTACGTACGGTACCGGATGTTTGCAAAAGTTCGGCGTTACAACTATTCAGTATAGTGAAGCAAGCAAGGTCTTGTATTCTGCGGGAGAAAATGAGGGCGGTGAATTGTTTTCAGTGTGGACTGGTATACCTGAGGTACATTTTCAGAAAGAATATTTCTTCAATACTACAGAGTATATGGGAGAATTTTTTAGCTATACATATCATGATAGTACGATTGAAATTCAACAGCCTCATGTGTATGTATCAAATTATAAAGCAATTAAACAAGAATATTTAATCAATCTCCTACAATCAAAAAAAGTATGGGCTTCTGGCACAAAGACTTGGTATGAATTAGCAAAGCAAAAAATTTGGGTTATGGGTTCTGCCGATGCATTTGGATTAGTTTTTCTTGAAAATGCTTGGAAGATGCCTTTATTAAATGTGTCGAGAGAAAATGTATGTGTGGTTACCGGAGATCAGGCATCTTCTAATTGGGAGAAAAAAGGCTGGAATGTTGTTTCTACCTATAATTTTACTATAAAGTCAAATAGCTTATTGGAAGAAAAAATTAAGCTAGCTAAAGCCTTTTTTTGGACAAGCTTTCATCAATACGATTTTTATAAATCTTTATTAGCAGAAGGGGCTATGCATTATTGTTCTTCTGGTGAAACAGCGAATTTATTGCAAGAGGCAGGTGTTACACCAGTTGTTTATCCTAACATTAAATCATTTTTACAATGTCTAGCTTAAAATATCCTGCAACCCAGAGAAGACTAAGAGCAAGTAGTCAAATACGTGAATTGACTGCTTCTGTTCATTTGTCGCACAAAAGTTTTATCCAACCATTGTTTGTGAATGAAACAAATAAAGTGCGAACTCCATTAACTGGATTAGAGGGTATATATGCTGAGACCATTGATTCTGTTTTGAGGTCAATTAAACATGATATTGAACACGGAGTTACTAAGTTTTTGCTTTTTCCAGTTCCAGAAAATAAAGTGGATGTTGATTTTGATTTTTCATTTGCTTCCCGTGTAGTGAGTGCCATCAAAAGTGAATTTGGGGAAGCTATATGGCTGGCGTCAGACTTGTGTTTATGCAGTTATACAACCCACGGCCATTGTGGTATTTTAAATTCAGATCATACAAGATTGCTAAATGATGCGTCTGTAGAGGTTTTGGTTAATTATGCTGAACAATTAGCATTGGCAGGAGTTGATTGTATTGCTCCTAGTGATATGATGGATGGGCGAATAGGGGCAATAAGGTCAAGGCTCAATGAAATACATCTTGATCATGTAAGCATCATGAGTTATTCAGCTAAGTTTAGCTCACAATGGTATGGACCATTCAGGGATGCCTGCAACTCTGCCCCGAATACCCAAGGCATAAAAGATCGCAAGACCTATCAAATCTCCCCTTTTAATGTGGAGGATGCTATTTCAAGTAGTCTTCGAGATGAATTGGAAGGTGCTGATATCCTCATGGTGAAGCCAGCAGGGTTATATACTGATGTCATTGCGTCATTAAAACAGTATTCAAGTAAGCCTTTGGCTGCTTATCATGTAAGTGGGGAGTATGCAGCTATAGAGTCTATGGTTCAACAAGGATACATGAATAGGGAGGCAGCTCATTTAGAAGTATGGACTGCATTGGTTCGGAGTGGTGCAAACATGATTATTTCTTATGCATCTAGAAATGCAAAAGAGTGGATCGAAAAAAAACTTAGTTATTAGTCTTCTAATTTAGTAGAGTATTCATATATTTGCACCCATGTCGACTGTTATCAACGAAACAAATCATCTTTTTCCTATTTTTTTAAAATTGGAAAACATGCGTTTACTTATTGTAGGCGGCGGTTATGTTGGCATGGAAAAATTGCAAGCGGTACTAAATAACTCACCAGAAACTCATATACATATTGTTGGACGTGAAATTAGTACTGAAATAAAAGAGTTGGTTATAGACTACCCGAATGTTCGGTTATTTGAAAAATCCTATAATTCAGCTGATCTTGTTGACATCGATTTGGTTATTGCAGCAATTAATGAAGGTGATGTAAGTGCTCAAGTTGTTCAAGATGCTAGAGCAAAAGGTATTTTGGTCAATGCCGCTGATAAGCCTGATTTATGTGATTTCTATTTAAGTTCTGTAGTGAAAAAGGGGAATTTAAAAATCGCTATCTCCACGAATGGGAAATCCCCTACTGCGGCTAAACGCATAAAAGAGATGCTTAATCATACATTACCAGATGAGTTGGATGATGTGTTGCAAAATCTTCAGCAGATTCGCAACGGATTAAAGGGCAGTTTTGAAGATAAAGTTAAAAGACTCAATAGCATTACCAGTGTTTTGGTTGAAAATGAAAATAGTGTAAGTGAGAAGCGTTGGAGAAAAGTGGCTTCTTATTCTGCTTTGGTTTTTGCTTTAATGTTGATTGGCCATTTTATTTTCTCATATGTACCATTTAAAGAAATGGGACAATCAAGTATGGATGTATATCATTCATTGGACCCTAATTTTGGTATCATGCTGTTGGCGGGTTTCGTTGCACAATTAGTTGATGGTGCGTTAGGTATGGGTTATGGCGTAACCAGTGCAACTGTTTTATTGTCGGCAGGCATTCCCCCCGTTGCGATCAGTGGTAGCATTCATACGGCTGAGATGTTTGCAAGTGGAGCAAGTGGGTATAGTCATTATAAATTCGGTAATGTCAATAAGAAATTATTTAAAATACTTGTAATTCCTGGAGTATTAGGAGCCATATTTGGTGCTCTTCTCTTGTACTATCTTGGTGATAAGCATTCTAATTATATTCGTCCGGTACTTGCGTGCTATACATTAATCTTAGGGATAAGAATATTTATTAATGCATTTAAAAAACTGAAAGTTCGTTCTAAATTTAATCGGTATGGATTACTTGCAGGTGCAGGTGGATTTTTGGATTCCTTTGGTGGAGGTGGATGGGGACCAATTGTGACAACTACCTTGATCACTAAAGGAGGAACACCAAAATACGTTATCGGTACAGTCAGTTTAACTGAGTTCTTTGTGACCTTAGCAAGTGCATTTACTTTTTTTGCAGTTTTAGGTGTAAGTCATTGGCAAACCATCATAGGACTTATCATTGGTGGTGTAATCGCTGCGCCTATTGCAGCAAAATTAGCGGGGAGGTTACCTAGAAAAGCATCATTTATTTTATTAGGCTTATTGGTAATGTGGTGGAGTATTCGAATACTAATCAAAATATTTTAATCACTATAAAAAAACAAGTATGAAACAATTAACCTGTTGTAGTATGCGCGAAATGAAGCTGCCTTTAACTTATAGGCTTATGTATAGATAAGTTGCTATTTTTTTGGAAATTTACTCTACTAAATTTGTAGACTAATTTAAAAAATAAAAAAATCCCTTTAAAAATTCAACGTCAATATTTTTATTTTATGATAAAGAAACACTTAGTTTATTTTTTACTCTTGCACCTCTTTTTTATTAATTCTGTGAGCTCGCAAGAGAATGTGCTGATTGAAATTTCAGGAAGAGTTACCGATGGTGAAAAGAAATTGCCCTTAACTGATGTAACCGTTCAAATCAAGGGTTCAGTTACAGGAACGGTAACAAATTCTACAGGCGCATTTAAGCTTAGAACAAAAAGTAAACTTCCCTTTACGCTAGTCTTTTCATCTATGGGCTTCAAGGCACAAGAGTTTGAAGTAAAAAGTCTAGATTCTAAACTTCAAATTGAACTCGTCACTCAAGAGTACTTGGGTGCGGATATAGTAGTAACAGCATCTCGTATGGCGGAGAGTATTTTGAAATCTCCTGTTGCTATAGAAAAATTAGATATTAGAAGTTTGAGGGAGACGCCTGCCGCATCGTTTTATGATGCACTTGCTAATGTGAAGGGAGTTCAACTAACAACTTCATCGATTACATTTAAAGTCCCTAATACAAGAGGGTTCAACATACCTAATAATTTTAGGTTTATGCAATTGGTTGATGGTATTGACATGCAAGCGGCTACATTAGGTGTTCCACTTGGTAATGCCATTGGTCCGACAGAATTGGATATTCAAAGTATTGAAATTACACCTGGTGTTGCCTCAGCACTCTATGGTTTAAACGCTATTAATGGCATGGCCAATCTGATTACAAAAAATCCATTTACATCTCAAGGCTTGAGTGTGTTTCAACGTACTGGGGTTAATCATGTTGATGGCATTGATCATGCACCTTCTATATTATTTGAGACGGCTATCCGTTATGCCAAAGTAATCAAAGATCGATTTGCCTTTAAATTAAATGCGAGTTATTTACAAGCTACTGATTGGATTTCAGATAGCAGAATTGATCAAAATCCAAATTCAAAAAATACAGCTAATCCATCTTATCCATCATTGTCCGGATCAAATAATGCTGCATTTGATGGATGGAATAAGTATGGTGATGATGCATTGGCATCAAGTAATACTGTTTCAGTTACTGGATTAACCATTGATAATGTTCCAAATAGAACACTCAATGTTGCACGAACTGGTTATTGGGAAAAAGACTTGGTCGATCCAAAGGTTAATAATTTAAAATTTGATGCTGCATTATTTTATAAACTCAATAGTACCACTCAGATTAATTATACTTATCGTATAGGTCAGATGGATGGAGTTTTTCAGCGAGGAAATAAAGTAAAGCTTGATAATGTAGTAGTTCAGAATCATCAATTGGAATTGAAGGGTAAGAATTATACGATTAAGGCGTATACTTCTTTAGAAAATTCTGGTGATTCATATAACGTTAAACCACTAGCAGATAATTTAGATTTATATACAGGTGGTGGAAGTTCGGCTTGGAGTAAAAAATATAAAAATGCATTGGTTGACTATGCTAACAACAATGGGGGTCTAACATCCGATAATCTTGCAGCGGCAAATATAGTAGCAAGGCAAAGCGCAGATGCTGGAAGAGTAGAACCAGGCACTGAACGATTTAATATTGTAAGAGATTCTATCATTAAAATAAATAACTGGGATGCTAAATCCAGTAGCATTCCAAATGCTCCTGTAACTGGTGGTGCAGCGTTGATTCAAAAGAGTAACCTATATCATATTGAAGGACAGTTGGATTTAACTGAGCAAGTAAAGTATTTCAATCTTTTATTGGGTGGAGATGCTCGTGTGTATGAATTAATCCCTGATGGCAATAATTTTGTTGATTTTTCCAGGCCTATAGATGATAGGAATAAACCTTTGGACAACGGTAAATTTGGGAAGAACACCTATTATAAAAAGATTGGTGGATTTGCACAAGCTACTAAACTGTTGTTTGATGAACGATTGAAACTCACGGGTTCTTTACGTGCTGACTATAACCCTGAATTTAAACCGGTCTTGACGCCAAGATTAGCTGCAGTGTACACCATTCAAAAAGTACATAACATCCGTTTTACTTTCCAACAAGGTCATCGATTCCCAGCTTTATTTGAAGCCTTGAGTTATGTTAATAATGGACGTGTTCGACGTGTTGGTATTTTGTCTGTTATCAATGAAGGATTAGGGTTTAGGGACAATAGTTATTCTCAATCTTCTGTAGCCGCATTTAATGCTGCAGTAAAAGCGGGTGGCAACACTGACTCGGCAGCACTAGTTAATAGAGGACTATTAAGACAATCTAAATTGCCTGATGGAAGACCTGAAGGGGTTGGGTCTTTTGAATTGGGATACAAAAGTGTTTTATTGAATAATAAATTAGTGATTGATTTTGATTTGTATCATAATTTATTTGGTGGTTTCTTAGGACAAGTTCAAGTATATGTACCAAAAGGTGAGGTTGTAGGATCTGATGCAGCCGTCATTGCAATGATTGATAGAAATAGAGATGCAACAGTTGCCAGTGGTGGTAATGCTGCGAGCAAAGGGCAAGATCGTTACCGTGTTTATACTAACGCGAAAAATAGATATGCCACTTATGGATCATCGCTTGGCTTAACGTATAATTTTTATAAGTCATTTACTGTTTCTGGTAATATCAATTATAATGCTATCAAAGGTAATACCACACCAGATTTATTTGTAACCGGTTTCAATACTCCGAAATTTGCGAGTAATATTTCATTCGCGAATAGAGCTATTACAAAAAATGTCGGCTTTAATGTAGTGTGGCATTGGCAAGATAGTTTCTTATGGGAAAGTCCGTTGGTTACAGGACAAGTTGCAGCAATCAATAATATTGATGCGCAAATTTCTTTAAAACTGCCGGAGGTAAAATCAACAGTGAAATTTGGTGGAACAAATATCTTGAACAATAGAAAGATTCAATATGCAGGTGGTCCAACAATTGGGGCATTATATTATGTGTCTATTTTAGTTGATGGCTTATTGAAGTAAGCGTAAGAAGTTTATCGTTTCGCATATATAATGAGAAGGCTCTACATTTATTTGTAGAGCCTTTTTATATTAATTAGGTTCAATGAATGTTTTTTTACTTTTATTGCTGTTCTGTAAAACTTCTGTCATATTCGAGTTGTTCTAAGGAAGTAATCGATATTGTCGTAATTTTATCACCCTTAAACAAATCTTAATCTATTCATTATGGAAAGTAATACACCTTCAACTAGCGGTTCGGCCGGTAAGTGCCCATTTACGGGAGGAACGCACAAACAGAGTGCCGGCAGTGGCACAAGAAACCGTGATTGGTGGCCTAATCAATTGAAGTTGAATATTTTACGTCAACACTCCTCCTTGTCTAACCCGATGGGTGAGTCATTCAACTATGCTGAGGAATTCAAAAGTTTGGATTTAGCCGCCTTGAAAAAAGACATCTATGAGGTTATGACGAATTCTCAAGCATGGTGGCCAGCAGATTATGGTCATTATGGACCATTTTTTATCCGCATGGCTTGGCATAGTGCCGGTACCTATCGCATAGCAGATGGACGTGGTGGAGGTGGAAATGGAACTCAGCGATTTGCACCACTGAATAGCTGGCCTGATAATACAAGTTTAGATAAAGCGCGTTTATTGCTTTGGCCAGTTAAAAAGAAATATGGTAAGAAAATTTCTTGGGCGGATTTAATGATTCTTGCTGGTAACTGCGCGCTTGAATCTATGGGATTCAAAACATTTGGTTTTGCCGGTGGTCGCGAAGATGTATGGGAACCAGAAGAAGATATTTATTGGGGTTCTGAACGTGAGTGGTTAGGTGATAAGCGATACAGCGGAGATCGTGATTTAGAAAATCCCCTTGCTGCTGTGCAGATGGGACTTATATATGTAAATCCAGAAGGTCCTAACGGAAACCCTGATCCAATTGCAGCTGCACGTGATATTCGTGAGACTTTTGGTCGTATGGCTATGAATGATGAAGAAACCATTGCACTTATTGCAGGTGGACATACATTTGGTAAAGCGCATGGTGCTGCAGATCCAAGTAAATATGTTGGTCCTGAACCGGCTGCAGCTCCAATTGAAGAACAAAGTCTTGGTTGGAAAAATACATTTGGAACAGGTAATGCGGGTGATACAATTACTAGTGGATTAGAAGGTGCATGGACCACAACGCCAACGAAGTGGAGTAATAATTACTTTGAAAATCTATTTGGCTTCGAGTGGGAACTTACAAAGAGTCCTGCTGGGGCACAACAATGGACTCCCAAAAATGGAGCAGGAGCGGGTACTGTACCTGATGCACATGATCCTTCTAAGAAACATGCCCCCATTATGTTTACTACTGACCTTGCGTTGAGGGTTGATCCAATTTATGGTCCTATTTCAAAACGCTTTTATGAAAATCCTGATCAGTTTGCCGATGCGTTTGCTCGTGCTTGGTTTAAATTGACTCACCGTGATATGGGACCACGTTCACGTTACCTTGGTAGTGAAGTACCTGCAGAAGTATTGATTTGGCAGGATCCTATTCCAGCTGTAAATCATACTTTAATCGATGCACAAGATATTGCAGTATTGAAAGGAAAGATACTTGAATCAGGATTGACGGTGTCTCAATTGGTTTCAACTGCCTGGGCTTCAGCATCAACATTCCGCGGTTCTGATAAACGTGGTGGTGCAAATGGTGCTCGTATACGCTTAGCTCCTCAAAAGTATTGGGCTGTAAATAATCCTGCTCAATTATCAAAAGTATTGGATGTACTTGACGCTATTCAAGCTGCATTCAATGTAGCTCAGTCTGGCGGTAAAATGGTTTCAATTGCCGACTTGATTGTTTTAGCTGGAGGAGTTGGAATAGAAAAAGCAGCAAAACTTGCTGGTCATACTATAACAGTGCCATTTATTCCTGGTCGTGCCGATGCTTCACAAGAGCACACTGATGTTGAATCATTTGCGGTGTTAGAGCCTTTGGCTGATGGATTTAGGAATTATTTGAAAAAGAAATATACTACTTCAGCAGAAGAGATGCTTATTGATAAGGCGCAGTTGTTAAACCTAACTGCTCCTGAGATGACTGTTCTTCTTGGTGGTATGCGTGTATTGAATACAAATTTTGATCAATCACATCATGGTGTTTTCACGAAGAGACCGGAAGCATTGACGAACGACTATTTTACTAACTTAATTGATTTTAGTATTAGTTGGAAAGAATCTGCTGGTGCAAAAGATATTTTTGAAGGCCGCGATCGTGCTACAGGAGAAATTAAGTGGACTGGCACAAGAGCTGATTTGATCATTGGATCTAATTCAGAATTGCGCGCCATTGCTGAGGTATATGCTTGCGAAGATGCTAGTGATAAATTCGTTCATGATTTTGTTGCTGCATGGACTAAGGTGATGAACCTTGATCGATTCGATTTAGTATAAGCATTATCAAACATAATATCTATACAGAAAGGTGGTCTTTAAAAGGGCCACCTTTTTTTATTGAAGAAGAAAAATAAATACAGTGTGGAATTTAGTACTATATTTCCTGTAACTATTAACTGATATTCAAATGAAAAAAAGAAAAGCATTATTAATGATTGGCTTAGCGATTGCTACGACAATAATTTTTATTAATTCATGTAATACTAAAAAAGAAAGTACAGCTATGGAAAATTCAGGAGCAACTAATTCAAAAATAGCAGAGCTTACCGAAGCGCATAATCAATTATATGCTGGACTAAATAAAATGTTTACTGGAGACATAGAACCATTGAATAATGTTTGGTCGCACAGTGACTCTATTACGTATATGGGGCCATTCGGTGGTATGTTGACAGGATGGAAAGAAGTAGGTGATGATTTTGCAAAAGTAGCTGCAATGAAGTTGGGCGGTAAAATCAGTGCCAACAATGTGCATGTATATGCTGGAGCGGATATGGGGTATACTAGCTGTGTAGAAGAAGGAGAAAATATTGGTCCAGACGGTAAGGTTATCAAGGTTAGTCACCGTGCTACTAATATTTTTCATTTAGAAGAGGGCAAATGGAAATTGGTTCATCACCATACTGATATTTCATCTCAGTTGGAAACCGGATTTGACAAGACCATAAAATAGTCGGCAGGTATTTCCTCTTTAGTTACTTTAGTAAAAACTTTACGGCGACTGTAAGGCTTATACGTATTTTTTCAAAATCAATTTGAGGAAGCTCTGCTGTTTCTGCCCCTGTCATCATCATTCTTACATTACTTGTTCGTTCTACTTGAACCTGCCCATCACCTTCATTGCTGTAGTCAGAAATCAATAACGCTGGACCAAGATTTTGATTGATTGGTTTTGTTAAGGCTATTGCTTTGTCTTTTGCATTTAAGATGGCCTTTGTTCTGCAGCTATTTCTAATAGCCACAATTTCACTATGCCCCACTTTTTCAATTTGTGTATTAGCAATACCTAGCTCTTCTAGTTTCATAAATACCTTTGTCGCTGTTACAGCATCACCTACTTTCAATTGGTATTCTTTTGATTTTAAGACATCTTTTTGTTTCAATACGTAATAGCGGTAATTACTTTGAATATTCGAAGTAGCTAATTCCTTTTCTGTATTGATGCCTAATTGTTTTAATCCGGCCACCATTTTACG
>CANGBH010000012.1 GCA_947451935.1 Chitinophagaceae bacterium | reverse complement strand
CTTTTGTATGTAAATTTACAACCGAATTAATTATCAATTAAAACTGAGTTCAACTTTTAATGGCTCTCTCACAGGGACTATATCAAAAATTACAGCAAAAGCTTTCTCCACAGCAAATTCAATTGATGAAATTGCTGCAGGTCCCAACTTCTCTTTTAGAAGAACGGATCAAAGAGGAGATTGAGGAAAACCCTGCGTTAGATTTAGGCTCTGAGGAATCAGAAATTCAAGAAAAAGAGGAAATTGAAGATTTGCCCGAAGCGGAGGAAAGTCTAGCTGATGAAGTTGCGGAGTTGGATAGTGATGATCAATATGAGTATGATTCATATTTAGACGAAGATGAAGTTGGAGAGTATAAGCTGAGGGATGACCATGTTCCAGAATTGCCTGTTAATGCGCCTATTCTACATTCTGTATCGTCTACATTGCATGAAAGTTTAACGGAGCAACTTGCTTTGTTGAATTTGGAGCCACTGCTTTACAAAGTTGCTGAGCAAATTATTGGTAGTATAGATGATGATGGTTATTTAAGAAGAGATACTAATTCAATCGTTGATGATTTAGCGTTTAAACAAAATATCATTGTAGAAAATAAGGCGGTTGAAGAGGTTATTAGACAAATTCAACATTTTGAACCATTTGGCGTAGCGGCTAGGGATGTGCAAGAGTGTTTACTTATACAACTTCGCAGGAAAGTATTAGATCATTCATCGCCTGCACTTAAATCTGCATTGCGAATTATAGATTTTCATTTCGATGAGTTCACGAAACGCCATTTCGATAAAATTGCAAAATCATTGGATATTGATGAAGCAACCTTGAAATCGGCCATGCAGGAAATTAGGCGTTTAAATCCAAAGCCTGGTGGTCAACTCAGTTCATTAAATAAGGCAGAACAATATGTTGTCCCTGATTTCTTTGTATTCAATAACGCTGGAGATCTTGAGCTAACATTAAATCAAAAAAATGCTCCTGATTTAAAAATAAGTAGTGAATACAAGGAAATGCTTCGTGATTATGAAAAGGGAAGTAAAAAAGATAAGAGACAAAAAGAAGCAGTGTTATTCATCAAGCAAAAAATCGACTCAGCAAAATGGTTTATCGATGCCATTAAGCAACGCCATGAAACATTGATTCATACTATGCAGGCAATTATTCAGCATCAGCGTAATTTTTTTCTAACAGGTGACGAGACTTCGTTGAGGCCAATGATCCTAAAAGACATCGCTGAAAAAACATCGCTAGACATTTCTACGATTAGTCGCGTTGCAAACAGTAAATTTGTTCAAACTGAATTTGGTACGTTTCGCTTGAAGTATTTCTTCAGTGAGGCACTCAGTACAGATACTGGGGAAGAAGTTTCCACAAGAGAAGTCAAAACAATTTTACATGAATTGATCTTGGCGGAAAATAAAAGAAATCCCTTGAGTGATGATATCCTTACAGAAATGCTCCAGGGAAAAGGGTATAACATTGCCCGAAGAACAGTGGCTAAATACCGTGAACAATTGAATGTGCCTGTAGCACGTTTACGAAAAGAACTCTAAATCGATATGATGAAAGATCTAGATCAAACTCAAGAATATCCAAAATACATGATTGTACTTGCAAGAGTATTATCGTTTGTTTTTCATCCTCTCTTTATTGGAGTGTTGATGGCCTTTTATCTTATATACCTTCATCCAACATATTTTTTAGGCTTCAGTGGGAAAAGCAAGTTGCTTAAATTGATGACTATCATAAACAACAATGTGTTCTTCCCAATGCTTGTTGTTGCCTTATTGAAAGGCCTCGGCTTTAGCAATTCAATTCATCTTTCAACTCAAAAGGAAAGGATAATTCCATACATAGCTAGTATAACATTTTTCTTTTGGACTTATTATGTTTTTAGAAGTCAGCCTGAAACGCCTCGTATTATTGTTAATATGTGCCGTGCCATGTTTTTTGCATCTAGTGCTGCATTAATAATTAATAATTATTTCAAGATTAGTATGCATGGAATTGCATGTGGGGGAATGCTTGGATTATCTTATCTCATGATTGCCGATGGAACAGTGTCTGCTGGTATTCCAATGATGGCATCACTATGCATTACTGCATTGGTTATAACGGCTAGAAAAATAGCTTCAAACCATACATGGTTTGAATTGATAACAGGTTTGTTGGTTGGGCTAATATGCCAAATGACAGCCTTGTGGTTTTAAAAAAAAAGACCCAGCCTAAAAAGACCAGGTCGTATTAACCATTCTAAGATCCCATTTAACCATTTATTATTTCAGAGCCATTTAAGTATTTACTATCGGGATAATAGATAAAAAGTAGATTTCCTTTTTTTATTTTATTGATAAGCTTAGTACTTATTTTTGTGGGCAGTGCTGGGCAACCATAGCTTCTGCCTAAAAAACCGTTAGCATGAATGAAGGATTCGTTTGCATAATCTGCCCCATGAATTACAATAGCCCGTTCATATGCTTTGTCGTTAAATCCAGGCTCCATGCCAGTAAGTTGTAATGAATAACCATTAGATCCTATGTATGGATCTCCGGTAAGGTAAAAGCCAAGACTACTTTGATGCGAATTAGTTCTGTTTGAAAAGGCTTTTGCAAATTCCATTCCTGAATTCCTTCCATGGGCAACTACAGTGTTGAACAAGATTTTTTGCTGTTTAAGATCAACGACTACCATGCGTTTTTCAGAAGAAGACTTTGTAAAGTCAATAATCGTTAAAATGCTATCGGAACTTGTTCTGCCTAGTTTATTTAATTTTTCGAAACCCAAATAAGCAAGGGCAAATACATTTTCAGATAATCCAGTAGATGCTAAAGAGAGCTGTTTATAAAATGTATGAATTTGAGTTGAATTAGATCCAATGAGGTGGCGTTTGTGGTTAATGGAAGATGATATATCGGTATTCCATTTATCTATTCGAGTTCCCGTAGCAAACGAAAACAAAGAAATTAATGTAATGGCTAGTAAAAAGCCTGGAATTGATTTTTTCATTGGGTTGGATTTGTATGCGGACATAGTGAAAACGTATTTGTGTAGTTAATATTGTTTTTACTAGTGCAAAGAAAATCAATCTTCCCCTTGAAAGCCTTATTCGTATTGAGTTTAACATTTTTTCGGGTATATTTTAATCAGTTTTTAACAAGTAGCTTTCTGTTAGGCATCTTTATTTGCTTTTTCGCAATTTTTCAGCCTGATTTTAACAAACCATGTTTTACAACTTTATATTCATCGAGTTGTTATGATTGTATGAGGTACTATTCGATAGAAGAGATGACAACTTGGGAACGTTTCTATAGGGCAAATTTTATCAACTCCTTGAGTGGATTTAAGCCGGTAAGCCTTGTATCGACCATCAATTCAGATGGCATTCCGAATTTGGCCCTATTTAGTAATATCATCCATTTAGGGTCAGATCCTGCATTAATAGGAATAGTTAATCGGCCAAGAGAAGCATCTCCTCATACCCTTGGTAATATTGAATCTAACGGTCTTTTTACCATTAATCATGTTCATAATAGCTTTGTGGAAGCAGCACATCAAACGAGTGCTAAGTATGCATACGACGTGAATGAATATGATGAAGTTGGATTGACGGCTGAGTATAAACAGAATTTTAGTGTTCCCTATGTGAAGGAAAGTTTAGTGCAGTATGGGCTTGAATTAGTAGAAATCATTCCAATTAAAGCAAATAATACCTTTCTGATCATTGGCAAGTTGAAGCAGGTGTTTATAGATGAAACAACTGTTTCTCACGACGGATTCATTAATATCCAGCGAAGTGGGTCACTTGCAAGTCTAGGCATGGATGCCTATTATGAAACTATACCCTTAAAGCGTTTCAAATACGCTAAAGTTGGTGTACCTGCACCAGAATTATCCTTTTGATTTATTGATTCTTGAGGTGAGGGTTATTCAACTTTATAATCTACCACAATTACTTTTTCAACATGCGGCCCTACTAACTGCTTGAATTGAACATGTGCAGGGTGATCTTGGTATACATTATCTCTATCAGCTGCGCTAGCAAATGTAACGGCAAAGCAATGTGTTATGCCTTGATCTAAATGCTCTGGACTGTCATTTAGCCCCCATTCAAATCCTTTAATAACGTGTATTTGATCTTTCAATGAAATAAAGGCAGATATGATACTGTCAACAGAAGCTTTTGAGCTTGCTTCTTTGAATTTAAACATTACGATATGCTTGTACATGCCTTGTGTGTTATTTTTTCTTTGTGCTTCTGCTTGTAAATTTATTAGAAAAAGTGCAGCAATGATTAGGTATTTTGATTTCATGATAAGGTTGATGGGTTGATTAATAATTGTTATTGAACTTCTTAAAATTAAGCATTGCTTTGATTTGAAGTGCAAACAATTTTTCAATGGCTTCTTATCCATTATCTTTGCCCTCGAAAATTCAAAATATATGTCACTTCTTGTTGTTGGAACCATGGCCTTTGATGCAATTGAAACCCCTTTTGGTAAAAGCGATCGAATCATTGGGGGAGCTGCTACATACATTGCAATAAGTGCTTCAAATTTTATAAAACCTATTAAGCAAATCTCTATTGTTGGGGGCGATTTTCCACAGGAAACACTTGATGAACTTACCGCAAGAGGAGTTGATCTTGAAGGGGTAGAAATAAAGAAAGACCAAAAGTCTTTTTTTTGGAAAGGGAAGTATCACTTAGATATGAATGAGCGTGATACGCTTGATACACAACTCAATGTGTTGGCGGAGTTTAATCCAATTGTTCCTGAGAGTTATCAAGATGCTGAGTTTGTTATGCTTGGAAATTTAGTTCCTGCTATTCAGCACAGTGTGCTTAAGCAAATGAGAAACCGTCCTAAGCTCGTTGTAATGGATACCATGAATTTCTGGATGGAAACGGCTATGCCCGACCTTGAGGAAGTACTAAAGCATGTAGATGTTTTATTGGTGAATGATAGTGAAGCTAGGCAGCTCAGCGCTCAATTCTCATTGGTTAAAGCAGCTAAAGAGATTATGAAGATGGGTCCTAAATATGTAGTGATTAAAAAAGGGGAACATGGTGCCCTTTTATTCCACGAGGATAAAGTATTTGTTGCACCAGCCTTGCCTTTGGAAGATATATTTGATCCAACAGGTGCTGGGGATACCTTTGCTGGTGGCTTCATTGGCCATCTTGCTAAAACAAAAGATATCTCTTTTGAAAACATGAAATCAGCCATCATCATTGGTTCTGCTATGGCGTCGTTTTGTGTAGAGAAATTTGGTACAACAAGACTAAAAGAAATTTCAAAAGAAGAAATCAATGATCGTATTCATTCTTTTGTTGATTTAGTCAACTTTGAGATTGCATTAATTTGATTGAACTAAGCAATTAGATATCGTTAGGTTTTCTAGAAAATATCTACAGGGATTAGTTAACCACTATCCCTTTTTTTATTCTTAGTCTTCCTCCTTTCAAATCCATGTTCTCTACTAGTATGATATAGAGCCCAGGACTTACCCGTCTTTTTTTATTGTCTAATCCATCCCAAAATAAACTGCCAGTTGTTCCACAAAGTTGATTGTCTATCGCTTTAGTAACCATCACTCCGTTTTGATCAAATACATAGACTGATATGAGGTTGTCAGGGACTAAAAAATTGTATTGGATAGTCAGGTAATCGTCAACCCCATCATTGTCTGGACTAAAATAATCGGGTAGTATGCGAATTGGACTATGGGTAGAGTCTTCATTATCTTGTTGTGAATTTTTTCTTGTTGGTGTTCCATAACCACTGGAGGCTGAGGCAGAATGCCAATTACTAGATGTTGAGGTGGGTACCATTGGGTTTATTCGTTCTAGTGATACTCCTGATTTTTCTCTAAGTAATGGGAAGTGTAGCTTGTCTGAATAATCAAACTCATCAAGTATTTTTCCTTGTTGTGTGAGAATAATTACCTGCCCTTTGTCGTCTGGATAGGAAGGCATGGTTTTCATTTCTAAAAGATTAGCAGTATTCGTCTTTCTCCAATGACGGACGATGAAAGCTGTATCTGTACTAATCGTTAAGTAGTCGTTTGGGAAAATATTAAAATCCTCTTTTGATGCGACATAGCTTTTCCCTAGTTCGCCTGTTTCGTTTTTGTTGGATAAATAAATATCCTTTGCATTAATAACATGAGAAGAGTTATTGTATAACTCTACGAAATCAGCTCCTTCGCTTGGCGGATCAAAAAGTACTTCGTTGATAATTAGTTCGTTGAGTTCAGGAATCCTAATTAATCCTGTTTTGATGTTTATGGTATCATGTATAAGGCTTGCGCAATGATTAATTGGACCAATGGTGAGGTCAAACAATTTATTTTCAGTGATTGCTGTGTTGAATGTGAGTTCAACATCTTTAAATAAAGGTCCAATTGGTAATGCTGTTTTGGGATGGATATTTTCTTCGCCCAATGAATAGTTTGCTGCTAGTGAAAGTGAAAGACTATCGGCTCCTTGATTAAAGTGCATTATAAGTTGTGTTGGATTTAACGCAATGCATTGTAGTCCAATTATGGTTTCTTCTATGCCAGGAGAGTTGTATATACTATTCTCAAAACCCGGTGTGCCACCTGAGTAATGCACACTGGCACTCCAATTATTTTTGTCGCAAGGCCTTGTTGGGTCAATCATTTCCAGGCTCCACCCTCCTTCGGCTTTAATGGGGTTATTGTACCATTTCTTGATGTATTCAACTGCATGAATGGCATTGCCATGTTCATCGCGGATAGTAATGATATCGCCATCATTTACTAATGAAGGGAAGGAGCTTAGTCCTATTGTTTTTATGTTCGAATTGAAAAAAATAGCTTTTGTCTTGGAGCAGAGTACAACTAAGCTATCGGGGGCTAATATGTAATCAATAGGTATGCTTGCTTTGGTTGATCCATTATCTAGTTTCCATTTGAGTAAATTAATGGGATGAGATGAAATGTTTTTAAGCTCAACAAATTCAGTATTGGGAAGCCCAACCACAGGGGAAGGATCTGCCAGAATCTCATTGATTACCACATTATATCGGTCAACCTGTGCAAATACGATGTAGTGTATAAAAAGGACATTAAAGAGAAGGAGGAGTTTCTTCATACGTCAAAACTATTTTGAATAGAATCCCTCAAAAAGGTGTTTCAACTTTTTTTTGGCAGAAAATTCTTTCAGCATTAGCTTTGCTTTCTCAATGAAGAACGAAATAAAACACACAAAGAAGAACATAAAACATTTCCGCAAGGAAGGTTAATTCAATTTGTGTATCAAATATGTAATAGCCTTCCAGTTTTGGGAGGCTTTTTTTTAACACAACCCGCAAGGGTAAAAAAAATGAAATATGAAAGTTGCTGTTGTAGGTGCAACCGGTTTGGTAGGCACCAAAATGTTACAAGTTCTCGCAGAAAGAAATTTTCCCGTTACAGAGCTTATTCCTGTTGCCTCTGAGAAGTCTGTAGGCAAGGAAGTATCTTTTAAGGGGAAGCAATATAAGATAGTTAGTATGGTAGATGCAATTGCAATGAAGCCTGCAGTTGCTTTATTTTCAGCCGGTGGCGACACCTCAAAGCAATGGGCTCCAGAATTTGCCAAAGCTGGAATTACCGTTATAGATAACTCCTCAGCGTGGAGGATGGACCCTACTAAAAAATTAGTAGTGCCAGAAATTAATGCTGATGAACTAACAGCCGATGATAAGATTATAGCCAACCCAAATTGCTCAACGATTCAAATGGTGGTGGCACTTAATCCATTGCATATAAAGTACGGTTGTAAACGCCTTGTTGTTTCCACTTACCAAAGTGTTACAGGTACTGGAGTGAAGGCCGTAAATCAACTGATGAATGAGCGTAAGGGCATTGAAGGAGAGATGGCATATAAATATCCAATCGACCTTAATGTGATTCCTCAAATTGATGTATTCTTAGAAAATGGTTATACTAAAGAGGAAATGAAGATGGTTAATGAAACCAAGAAAATCATGCGAGATGATTCTATTCGTGTTACTGCAACAACGGTGAGGATACCTGTTATGGGTGGTCACAGTGAAAGTGTTAACATAGAATTTGAGAATGAATTTACTTTGGATGAGGTGAAGAGTATTTTATCATCTTCACCAGGTGTTGTATTGGTTGATGATCCTGCTACTCAGCAATATCCAATGCCAAAAGATGCGCATGAAAGGGATGAAGTATTTGTAGGTAGACTTCGTCGTGATGAAACACAGCCTAAAACCTTAAACATGTGGGTAGTGAGCGATAATCTAAGGAAAGGTGCCGCAACAAATGCCGTGCAGATTGCTGAATACTTGATAGGGAAGGGATTAATCTAATCGATTAACTTACTATATCAATTCTTTACACCACCGAATAAAGCAAAAGGTGGTGTAAAGAATTCTCTTGCTCTATTTAATTAATTGAATGAAGTCATCCTCAGAAAGAATCTGAATGGATGCAATTTTTTTTGCTTTTTCTAACTTCGAGCCCGCGTCTTCACCCACAATAAGGTAATCAAGTTTGCTACTCACCCCAGATAATATTTTACCTCCATTTGCTTCCACTAATTCTTCTGCTTCAGCTCGTTTCATTTTAAGTAAGCTTCCAGTAAATAAAAAGCTCTTCCCATTTAATGTCCCCTCTGCAGTTTGTTTTTTTATGCTATGAAGTTGAAGTCCCAATGCTTCTAACTTATTCAACATTTCACTATTTTCTGTCGTGCTGAAAAATTGATAAATACTTTCTGCCACCTTTACTCCAACGTCATCAATTTTTTGGAGTTCTTCTCTATTCATTTTTTGAAGGTCTAGCAAGTGATTCACTTGTTGTGCAAGTGCTTTAGCAGTAGTTTCACCCACATAGCGAATTCCAAGTGCGTTGATTAATCGGTATAGAGGTTGTGATTTTGATTTTTCAATAGCCTCTTTTAAATTTTCGACAGAACGTGCACCAAAACCTTCCATTTGCATCATCTTATCATAAGGAAGTTCATACATGGATGGTATGTCTTTTAACCAACCCAATTCATGAAATTTTCTGATGTTGGCATCACCTAGCCCTCTAATATCCATGGCGTCTTTGCTGGTAAAATGAATCATGCGTTCAACCACCTGCGCAGCACATTGATAATTGGGACATCTCCAAACAGCTTCTTCTTGTTGTTTGATGAGTGCTGCACTACAAAACGGACAATGTGAAGGGAAGTTGATTTCCATTTCATCACCTTGCCTTAATTCAGGAAATGATTTGACGATGTATGGGATCACATCCCCTGCTCTTTCTACAAGGAGAGTGTCGCCTATTCGAATATCTTTCTCTTGTATGAAGTCTTCATTGTGCAATGAAATGGATGCAACCATTACCCCTCCAATCGGCACGGGTTGAATTTTTGCTACAGGAGTGATTGAACCCGTTCTTCCAATTTGAAATTCTACTTGTAAAAGTTTACTCGTTGCTTGTCTTGCTTTGAATTTATATGCAATAGCCCAGCGGGGATGGTGGGTAGTCATGCCTAATTTATCTTGTAAGGCAAGCTCATTTACTTTGATAACTAACCCATCAATTTCATAAGGTAGATTGTCTCGTTGAGCTTCATACTCAGCACAAAATTGGATAACTTTATCTATGCCGGTGATGATCTTTTTCTCATTTACAGGACTTCTAAAACCCAATTCCCAGAGCATTTCTAGGCTTTTAGAGTGTGACGAAATCTCTGATTTATGATTTGCATAGTGAACATAGGCGATATGATAGATAAACGCTTCAAGGTTTCTTTTCCCCACCATCCCAGCATCTTTCATACGTAATGATCCTGATGCCGCATTTCGTGGGTTGGCTAATGGAGGGAGGCTTTGCTCTGCAAGCTGTTCATTGAATTTTTTAAAATTTTCTTTGTTGATTAATACTTCCCCCCGAAGTTCAATCTGTTGTATGCCATAGGTTGAGAATGCTGCGGAAAGTGGGATTGATTTAATTTGCTTTAGATTTAATGTGATGTCTTCTCCAGCTATCCCATCTCCTCTGGTTGCACCTCGTACATATTGATCATTTTCGTAAATGATTGAAATACTCGCACCATCAAATTTTGGCTCAACACAATAGTTTAGGGTATCCATGCCAGACAACTCTTGTGCTTTTCTATCCCATTCAATTAAATCACTTGCATTGTAGGAATTTTCAAGGGAAAGCATTGGTACCAGATGCTGCACTGTATTAAATTGCTTTGTAAAACCTGGTCCAACTCGTTGTGTTGGAGAATCTGTAGTGATAAGCGCTGGATAGCTTTCTTCAGTCTTTTTTAATAAGTCATATAGTGTGTCAAACTCAAAATCTGCAATCAAGGGGTCGTTCATCACATAGTATCTGCGTTCGTTAAATCGAATAACATCGCGTAAGACCTCAATATTCTCCTTGATAAAGGCAATGTCTGATGCCTTTTCACTGAACAGTTTGCCTTTTTCTTGGAAAAATCTATTGTCTTCGCTAATATGCATGTCTCAATCTTGAACCCTAAAAGTAGAATTTTAGATTTTGTTTTTTCTATTTCAATTTTGAAATTATTTTTGCGGGTCTAATCCCATAACAATAAACCATATGAGTGAAGTGAATGCATTGAAAAATGATGATACACCTAAGCGGGTAGGATCTCCGGTATTTCAATTTTCGAATTCGGTTGATTGTGTAATATTTGGGTATGATGCAGGGGTGTTAAAAGTTTTATTGATCAAGAGTGATTTACCTCAGTTTTTTGGACAATGGTCAGTGCTTGGGGATCACGTGTTGGTGGACGAGGACTTAGACCGTGCTTCTTACCGTGTTTTAAGGGAAAGAACAGGACTTACCAATATGTTTTTGGAGCAAGTGAAGACATTCAGTGCCATTGATAGGCATCCTAATGGAAGGGTTATTACTACTGCATATATATCCTTGGTGAATGTTAAAGATCATCAGTTGAACATATTGGATAATGAATTGCAATGGCATCCTGTGGCAGATGTAACTACCATGGCATTTGATCATAAACTTATTTTAGATACTTGTTTAAGTACGCTTAGAAAAAAAATCCAGGAGGAGCCGATTATATTCAATCTATTGGAGAAGAAGTTCTCCCTTCGTGATTTGCAATTGCTTTTTGAGGAAATACTTCATATCGAATTTGATCGACGTAATTTTAGGAAGAAGCTTTTTGCAACTGGAATGCTTAAAGATGAGCACGAAATGGAATCTGGCGTACCCCATCGCCCAGGAAAGCTCTATTCATTCAATAAGGAAGCCTTTGAAAAAGTAAAAGGAAAGAGCTTCGTCGGGCTACAATTCTAAAAGTTTGTCAAATTTTTAATTGATTATCAATTACTTATAAGGGTGCTTTAAAAAAAAGCACCATTTTTTTAGTAATTAAACAACTGTTCCCCTAATTTTGCGCTCCCTTTCTGAACGAAGGGTTGTTTCCGGGATGGCGGGAACATATTTTTTAAACCCAGATGAAAATCTGAAAATCAGTAAACATGAGTAAGTTACATTTTACCACTAAGCATGCAAATGCAGCTTCCGTACAACGTAAATGGCACGTTGTTGACGGGACCAATCAAACTGTGGGACGAATCTGCAGCAAGATCGCTTCAGTATTACGCGGAAAGAACAAAGCGTATTATTCGCCCCATGTAGATTGCGGAGATTATGTTATCGTTATCAACTGTGAAAAGGTTGTATTTACCGGCGATAAGATTAATTACAAGGAATATCAGCACGTAACAGGTTATCCTGGAGGTCAGAAAATTGAAATTGCTAAGGACTTGCAAAAGCGTCGTCCAGAGGTAATAGTAGAGAGGGCTGTAAAAGGGATGCTTCCTAAGAATCGCTTAGGACGTCAAATGATTAAGAAACTGTTTGTGTATGCTGGAAGCAATCATCCACATACTGCTCAACAGCCAACCCCTTTTAAATTCTAATTTCAAAACGATTACAAAACAAGTATAATGGAAAAACAAAAAATCGGACTTGGTCGTAGAAAAGAGGCTGTTACCAGGGTTTTCCTTACAAAGGGAAATGGTAATATCGTTGTAAACGACCTTGACTATAAGGCATATTTCCCACAGATTTATCTTCAAAATCAGGTAGAACTACCAATCATCACTGTTGAAGGTGCAGGAAAATATGATATTAAAATTAATGCTGCCGGTGGTGGTAAGAAAGGACAAGCTGAAGCTTCTAAGCTAGGTATTGCCCGTGCACTTATAACGTTGAATCCTGAATTTAGACCTGCATTGAAAGCTGCTGGTTTACTTAGAAGAGATCCAAGGGGTGTTGAAAGGAAGAAATTTGGTAAAAAGAAAGCCAGAAGAAGCTACCAGTTCAGCAAACGTTAACAAAACTGTGCTGTATCATCTCACAATGGGTTGTTACAGTGGTTTTCAAAATTTTAAACAAGAATCTAAAACATACATTTTACAATGGAAAATAACTCTTCACTGCATCAGCAACTTTTGGAAGCAGGTGTTCACTTCGGTCACCTCCGTAAGAAGTGGAATCCCAAGATGTTGCCATATATCTACGCAGAGAAAAAAGGTATCCATATCATTGATTTGAATAAAACACTTGACTGCTTGCAGGAAACTGCTGCAGCGCTTAAGAATATTGCGAAAAGTGGTAAGAAGATCATGTTTGTTGGTACAAAAAAACAAGCAAAAGAAATCGTTACAGAATGTGCACAGCGTGTAAATATGCCTTACGTTACTGAGCGTTGGTTGGGTGGAATGTTAACCAACTTCAATACAGTTCGTAAGTCTGTAAAGAAAATGCAGAGCATTGAAAAAATGTTGTCTGACGGAAGTTTTGACAACATCACTAAGAAAGAACGTCTTCAATTGTCTAGAGATAGAGATAAAATGGAAAAAGTATTGGGCGGTATAGCTCAACTAGGCAGGGTTCCTGCTGCTTTATTCATCATTGATATCGGACATGAGCATATTGCATTGGCTGAAGCAAAGCGTTTAGGCGTAATGACTTTCGGTATGGTGGATACCAACTGCGATCCAAACAAAGTTGAGTTTCCGGTGCCAGCGAATGACGATGCTACAAAGTCAATTGCGATCATCACAAACTATATCACTGCTGCCATCGCAGAAGGATTAGCTGAGCGTCAAGCGGAAAAATCTGAAGAAGGAGATGAGGCTGATGATTCTGCTGAAAATTCACCTAAATTCTCACTTGAGGAAGATAGTGAAAGCGATGCATCAAAAAGAGCTAAAGCTGCTCCTCCAAAAAGAAGAGTTCCTGCTGCAGGAGCTGGTGGAAGAAAGCCTGCTCAAAAAAAATAGACTAGAATTATTATCATTTTAACTTAAAATAGTGCTCCACATCGGTTGATTGTGGAGCCGGAGATTAGGTATGTCAACAGTAACAATTACCGCTGCAGAAATAAATAAGCTGCGTCAAATGACTGGCGCAGGAATGATGGATTGCCGTAAAGCACTTACTGAAAATAATGGTGATGTTGAAGCTGCAATCGATTGGTTAAGAAAAAAAGGACAAAAAGTAGCTGCTCTTAGAGGGGATCGTGAAGCAAAAGAAGGCGTTGTTTTAGCTAAGACCACTGCAGATAACAAAACAGGTATAACATTATGTGTTAGTTCTGAAACTGATTTTGTCAGTAAGAATGCTGAGTTCATTGCTTTCGCACAAAGCATTATGGATGCGGCTATTTCAAGCAATGTAAAATCTGTGGATGAGTTAAACGAAGTTGAAATCAATGGGGCTAAAATAGCAGATCTTATCAATGATAAGCTTGCTAGCATTGGTGAAAAGATTGGTGTTTCAAAATTCGAGCGTATAGATGCTGACTTTGTTTCATCATATATTCATGGTGCAAACAGAATGGGTGTATTGGTTGGCTTGAATAAAGCAAATCCAGAAGTTGGTAAGGATATGGCTATGCAAATTGCTGCTATGAATCCAGTTGCTGTTGATTCAAGTTCTGTATCTGCAGAGGTTATTGAAAGAGAAAAAGGAATCATTGTAGATTTAATCAAGAATGATCCTAAAATGGCAGGTAAGCCAGATGAAATGATTAGCAAAATCGCTGAAGGAAAACTAAACTCATTCTTTAAGGAAAGCACTTTGTTGGCTCAAGCTTTTGTAAAGGATGGCGCTTTGTCTGTAGGTGATTATATCAAATCTAACGATGCTGATTTGAAAGTTATTTCTTTCAAGCGTGTTGCCCTAGGGTAATTCAATCAGATTAATATAGTTAAGGGCTCCCTAGTGAGCCCTTTTTTATTTTATATATCAAGGGCTGCAGACTTTTTCTTTATCCATCGTATATTCGCATTATGCAACCCGTATACAAACGAATACTACTCAAACTTTCTGGTGAATCCCTGATGGGAGAAAATAGTTTTGGAATAGATCCTGCTATGGTAAGCCGCTATGCAATGGAAATAAAGAGCGTAGTGGATTTAGGTGTTGAAGTAGCTATTGTGATTGGTGGAGGTAATATTTATAGAGGAATGAATGAATCCGAAACGGGTATTGAACGCGCTCACGGAGATTACATGGGTATGTTGGCTACTGTAATTAATGCCATGGCTATCCAAGCCATGTTGGAAAAACAAGGAATGTATACCCGCTTGATGAGTGCCATAAAAATGGAGCAACTTGCCGAACCATATGTTCGCAGAAGGGCAATGAGGCACCTTGAAAAAAATCGGGTAGTCATATTTGGTGCAGGAACCGGAAATCCATATTTCACTACCGATACCGCTGGTTCGTTGAGGGCCATCGAAATTAGTGCAGATGTCATCCTAAAGGGAACAAGGGTAAATGGTATCTATAATGCAGATCCAGAGAAAGACCCAACAGCTAAAAAATTTGAAACGATGTCCTTCAAGCAGTGTATCGATATGAATCTTAAGATCATGGATATGACGGCGTTCACCCTTTGCATGGAAAATAGCCTGCCAATTATAGTATTTGATATGAATGAACCCGGTAACCTTAAGCGTGTTGTAATGGGGGAAAAGGTAGGAACATTGGTTAAATAGGTTACCCCTATCTTCATCTAGTTGATAATCAGTTTGTTATTTTCGTCTTATCATTCGACGGCTAATTTCTAAATTAACGCTATGTCAATCGCATCCATACGCAGAGATTATCAATTGAAATCATTATCTGAGCAAGATGTGCTGACTGACGCCATCCAACAATTCACCACTTGGTGGGAAGAAGCATTAAAAGCGGAAATTGATGAAGTGAATGCGATGACCGTTTCAACAACTAAGGCCGACGGTCGACCAACTTCCCGAATTGTCTTGCTCAAAGGGTATGATGAAAATGGTTTTGTTTTTTTTACAAACTATGATAGTCATAAAGGGCAGGAGTTAATACGCAATCCATTTGCCTCTCTTCTTTTCTTTTGGAAAGAATTGGAGCGACAAGTTAGAATTGAAGGCAAATGCGAGAAAATTTCAACTGAAGAAAGTGACGCCTATTTTTATAGTCGCCCGCTAGGCAGTAGACTTGGCGCCTGGGCTTCACCACAAAGTCAGGTTATCCCAAACAGAGAAGTTCTAGAGAATCAAGCTGAGCAGCTTACCTTAAAATACAGTGATGGAATAGTGCCGAGACCACCTCATTGGGGTGGATTTAGGGTTGTTCCAGACTCAATAGAGTTATGGCAAGGCAGAAGCAACCGACTGCATGACAGGATTTTGTATACTAAGAATGAATCTTCTAATTGGGGCATTGCTAGATTAGCCCCTTAGTGAAAGAAGATATACAGAAAACAGATGTCAGCACACAAAGAATATAATTAAGATATATAATCAGCAGTTGACAAAACTGACACCTGAAATCTGGTATCAAATACTAAGCTTTTTTAGCTACAGTTTTCTTGCTGGTCTTAGAAGACCTAGACTTGCCGAAAGATCCTTTAAAAATTTTCCCTTTTTTTGTTTTTTTGTCGCCTCTTCCCATTGTATGTTGATTTTAAGTTTTTGTTTCAAAAAAAAAGCAAGACACAAGTGCGTCTTGCTTTTTTAATTTTTTTGTTGCGATCAGATTTTAGAAGACAATTCTTTACCTGCTTTGAATTTTGCAACTTTCTTTGCTTTGATTTTAATCACAGCACCAGTTTGTGGGTTACGACCATTACGTGCAGCCCTTTTGGTTACTGAGAAAGTACCGAAACCTACAAGTGTTACTTTACCACCACCTTTAAGTGTTTTGGTGATTGCACTAATAAATGAATCCAAAGTAGCATTAGCTTGTGTCTTTGTGATACCTGCGTCATCAGCAAGCTTCGCGATTAATTCAGCCTTGTTCATAATGAAAAATTTAATTGGTTTGTGTAAAACAAATTTAATCGCTTTTTGATTATGACAAAATTTTTTTTCTTCATGAATATTGCTTAAAAATCAAGCCTGTACTGCATTTTATTGCAGAAATGAAATATTTTATTGCACTAATTATTTTTATTAATTCCGTGAAACATAAGCTGGTATTGCGTTTCACGGAAATAGTCATGTATTTTATTAGAGTTGTGAATCTGATTTTGCGACTTGAAATCCAGGTTTAGCAAAGGTTTCTGGGTCTTTTTTAATTTTCCACAGTTATTGCACACTTTTCAATATTGATCTAAAATTGTAGACAGAATTGCCCCACATTAATTCTGATTTTTGTATAAAGGCTGGTCCAACTTCATTGATGTATTTTCTACACGCTTGTTCATCATCGCAAATAAGTTGGAGGGTATAAGTCTTTCCATCTGTCTCATCAATATCTAACAGTTGCAAAAACTTGTATTCATTGAATACACCAGTTTCCAATATTTCTGGAATATGTATTTCGTTAAGCCAACTCATCCATTTATCGATAACCTCATGCGCAACATTTGAAGTGATATTGTACACAATCATATTTTTTAGCTTTTTAATTTTAAATATACTGGACAATGATCGCTATGTTTTATGTCGGGAAATATCTCAGCATCTTGTATATCTTGTTCAAGAACATTGGTTGTGTTGATGTAATCAATTCTCCATCCTTTATTGTTTAGTCGAACACTAGGGAATCGCTGACTCCACCACGAGTATCGATGTGGCTCAGGATGTACAGCCCTGAATGTATCAACCCATCCGGAAGTAAAAAAATCATCCATCCATTTCCTTTCTTCAGGAAGAAAGCCGGTAGAATTTTTATTTCCTTTTGGATCATGTATATCTATTTCTTTGTGTGCGATATTATAATCTCCGCAGAGTATAATTTTTTGTTGTTTCTTTTTGAGCTTGTTTAGGTAGCTCATTAACTCATTCAGCCAAACCATTTTGAAGTCTTGTCTTTCTTCCCCAGAGGTGCCTGAAGGGAAATAGGCATTGATTAAAAGTAAATCACCAAAGTGAAGTTGAATTACCCTTCCTTCATCGTCGCTTTCTGAATGGCCATTTCCTTTGATAACTTTATCTGGTTTAATTTTTGTAAAAACGGCTACGCCACTGTATCCTTTTTTAGAAGCACTAAACCAATAATCTGTATAACCCAATGCATGAATTGGTGCGATGTCAATATCAGATTCGGTTGCTTTGGTTTCCTGTAAACAGATTATGTCTGCAGGGTCTGTTTTCAGCCAATCGATAAATCCTTTTTTAATGGCTGCTCTTATTCCATTTACGTTGTATGATATGATGCGCATTGGATAGTTTTAGATGATAGAAGTTAGATGATAGACGTTAGATGTTAGTAGTTAGTTTGAAGTCATGAACGAATTTTACAAATTAAACAGCTTACCAACTCCCAACTCAGAACTCCCAACCCAACGCAACAGTAAAAGCGATAAGCGTCCAGCGCTAAGCGTCTAACCTCAACTCACTCCAAAATAGGCCTCAACCATTTAGTAGCTTCTTCTTTGTTCATTTTTTTTCGTTCTGCATAATCATTTAGTTGGTCGTTTTCTATTTTCCCTACTCCAAAATATTTTGATTCAGGGTGTGAGAAATACCATCCACATACAGAAGATGCAGGGAACATGGCTAGTGATTCTGTGAGTTGAATGCCTATGCTATTCGTAGCATCAAGTAAGTGAAATAGTTTATGCTTTTCAGTATGATCTGGGCATGCAGGATATCCAGGGGCTGGTCGGATGCCTATATAAGATTCTGTTATCAACTCTTCTTCGGAAAGGGTTTCATTTTTTGCATACCCCCAATCGTTCATTCTCACTACTTTGTGTAAATATTCAGTAAGAGCCTCAGCTAAGCGATCAGCTAATGATTGTAAAAGAATTTTACTGTAATCATCAAATTCAGATTCAAATCGTTTGATGTGCTTTTCAATTCCCTTTATAGTTACGGCAAATGCTCCGATATAATCTTGTTTTTGTGTAGTGCTTGGTGCAACAAAATCGGCTAAAGAAAGATTGGGTTGCCCTGCTGCTTTTTTCATTTGCTGGCGTAAAAATTGCAAGTCAATTTCTTCTTTAGTATCGATGTCCAATACCGTAACGGTATCTCTATCATTGCTATTTGCTGGCCAGAAACCATATACGGCATGTGTTGTAAGCCATTTTTCATCAACAATCCGTTTTAGCATTTCTGTGGCATCTTGATGAAGCTTAGTTGCTTCTTTTCCAATTTTTTCATCTGATAAGAGTGCAGGAAATTTTCCGTGCATTTCCCATGCAATAAAAAAGGGAGTCCAATCTATATAAGGGGCAATTGTTTCAATGCTGATTGTATCGGCTATTTTTTTTCCAGTAAAACTTGGAGTAGTAAAATCTGATTGCTCCCAAGATATTTTGAATTTATTTTGGATGGCGGCTTCATAAGAAAGGTATTCTTTGGAGCTTTTTTTATTGGCGAACTCAATTTTTAATTTTTCATATGCTGCATCTGTGGCGGCAAGAAACTCTTCCTTGTTTTGATTTAATAATGAACCTGCAACAGATACACTTCTTGATGCATCGAGTACATGGATTACACCATTATCATATTGTGTTGCAATTCGTAGAGCAGTATGCATCCTTGATGTGGTGGCGCCTCCAATGAGAAGGGGTTGCTTCATATTTCTTCTCTTCATTTCAGAAGCAACATGTACCATTTCATCAAGTGAAGGAGTAATTAAACCACTAAGTCCTATAATATCTACGTCTTGTTTTTGCGCTTCATCTAATATCTTATCTGCAGAGACCATTACACCAAGATCAATAATCTCATATCCATTACATCCCAATACTACACCGACTATATTTTTACCGATATCATGCACATCACCTTTTACGGTAGCCATTAATATTTTTCCTGCGGATGATGCTGTTTCTTTTTGTGCTTCAATATATGGAGTTAATACAGCCACACTTTTTTTCATGACCCGCGCACTTTTGACCACTTGTGGGAGAAACATTTTCCCTACACCAAATAAATCTCCGACGGTATTCATACCATCCATGAGTGGACCTTCAATGACATCAAGCGGTCGTGGGTATTTCAACCTTGCTTCTTCTGTATCCAATTCAATGTATTCGGTGATGCCGTTCACTAAAGCATGCCTAAGTCTTTCTTCGACAGTTCCTGTTCTCCATACTTCATTTTTTTCTTGAACTTTGCCTTTAGCCTTAACTGTTTCAGCAAATACAATTAATTTTTCAGTGGCTTGATTATCATCATTGTTTCTGTTGAGGATGACATCTTCGCACAATTCTCTAAGCGCAGGATCTATTTCATCATAGATAACTAACTGACCTGCATTCACGATTCCCATGTCCATTCCTGCTTTTATAGCATAATAGAGAAAAACAGAATGCATGGCTTCCCTAACATGATCATTCCCGCGAAATGAAAATGATAAATTACTTACTCCACCTGAAATTTTAACTAGCGGAAATTTATTTTTAATGATGCGAGTAGCTTCAATAAAATCTACCCCATAGTTGTTGTGTTCTTCTAAACCCGTTGCAACAGCAAAAATATTTAAGTCGAAAATAATATCTGATGGAGAGAACCCAACGACAGTTGTTAGTAGTCTATATGCTCTTTCTGCTATATTAACACGTCTTTCTAACGTATCAGCCTGGCCATTTTCATCAAATGCCATAACAATCACCGCAGCCCCAAAGCTTCTGCAAATGATGGCTTGTTGAATGAATTTTTCTTCCCCTTCTTTTAATGAAATTGAATTGACAATGCATTTTCCTTGAACACATTTTAATCCAGCTTCTATGATAGAAAACTTAGAAGAGTCTATCATAATTGGAATGCGTGCAATGTCTGGTTCGCTTTGAAGTAAATTCAGGTAAGTGACCATTGCTTTTTCACCATCCAGCAAGGCGTCGTCCATATTTACATCGAGTATCTGTGCTCCATTTTCTACCTGTTGTCTGGCGATTGATAGCGCTTCTTCGTATTGTTCATCTCGGATGAGTCGTGCAAACTTTTTAGAACCCGTTACATTGGTTCGTTCACCTACGTTTACAAAATTAGTTTCAGGCCTGATGACTAATGGTTCTAGTCCTGCCAAACGCATGTAGGGTTTAATATGTATAGGTACAGACATCTTTAATCGGGATTTTCCATATCAAGCACTTTTTCCATGATAGGCAATGGTCTTGGTTTTAAATGTTTAACATGGTCTGCAATATGTTGAATATGGTCGGGTGTGGTTCCACAGCAACCGCCTACAATATTAACGAAGCCTTGCTTAGCCCATTCTTCAATAAAATCTGCGGTTTGTGCAGGCTCTTCATCATATTCTCCCATCGCATTAGGTAAGCCAGCATTTGGATATGCTGATGTATAACATGATGCAATTTGCGAAAGCTCTTCAATGTGTGCACGCATTTGATTTGCTCCCAATGCACAGTTTAAGCCGATGCTAATAGGCTTAGCATGTTCAACGCTTGTATAAAATGCTTCTAGTGTTTGTCCACTCAATGTTCTGCCAGAGGCATCGGTTATCGTCCCACTAATCATCAATGGAAGTTCTTTTATCTGTTGATCCCTAAAGAACTTCTTTATCGCATATATGGCCGCTTTTGCATTTAAGGTGTCAAAAATAGTTTCAATCAGTAACAAGTCTACCCCACCTTCAACCAATGCTTTTACTTGTTCATAATATGCGTTTGCCACCTCATCAAAGCTGATTGATCTAAAACCAGGATTATTTACATCTGGAGATAATGAAAGTGTTTTGTTCATCGGTCCAATTGCCCCAGCTACAAATGGGCCACCTTGATTTATACGTTCAGGGTATTTTGATTGGTATATTTTTACAGCTTCTTTTGCACAATGAGCAGCTGCGATATTCATTTCATAGGCTAATTCACTCATGTTGTAGTCTGCCAAGGAGACTGCCTGTGCATTGAATGTATTGGTTTCAATAATGTCTGCTCCGGCCTCTAGATATTGGAGGTGAATGTTCGTTATGATTTCTGGCTGGGTTATAGATAATAGGTCATTATTGCCTTTTAAATCTGAATCCCAATTGGCAAATCTCACGCCCCTATAATCTCCTTCTTGAAGTTTGTGCCGTTGGATCATAGTTCCCATCGCACCATCAATTACGAGGATTTTTTCCTTAAGGAGTGTTTGTATGTCTTTCATTGTAATGTGAAGGCTGCAAAGGTAGTAAAAATGGGGTAAAGTGAAGTGGGTTGGGGGTTTGAGTTGGATGTTATAAGCTAAAAAACATAGCTCGTTCATTCCCTACATTTTATTGAATATAACTATCGACTGGAAGTCTATTGCGAATGCTTTTAGCCAAGGTCATCTCATCAGCATATTCTAATTCTCCTCCAAATGAAATACCACGGGCAATGGTGGTAAAGCGAATAGCTGGGTCGTTTAGTTTTTTTCTTATGTAATAAATGGTAGTGTCGCCTTGAATAGTAGGATTAAGGGCAAATACAATCTCTTTCGTTTTTTCAGTTGCTATGCGGCTGATTAATGGTTCTATGGTAAGTTGATCTGGGCCAACGCCGTCAAGTGGAGAAATTACCCCTCCTAGTACATGGTAACTTCCATTGTACTGTTCAGTAGATTCTATTGCAATGACATCTCTAATATTTTCTACTACACAGATAATTTCTTTTTTACGTCCAGGATTTAGGCAAATGGTGCAAAGGTCATTGTCTGAAATATTGAAACAGCAGGTACAAAATTTTATTTCATCCCGCATTCTAGAGATTATCTCGCTGAATTGTTTTACGTCTTTGTTTTCTTGTTTGAGTAGATGCAATACTAAGCGTAAGGCTGTCTTTTTCCCAATACCAGGTAATCTGGAAAATTCCTTTACTGCAGCATCAAGAAGTTGGGAAGACAATTGCATACGTAAAGGTAAGAACTGCTGCATGCACAGCGCATTATTGAAGGAAGTTTTTATGCACTATTTAAATGGACTTGACTTTATGTATACTCAACCTAGTTTTTAAACTAGGTGATATGTGCTCATTTAATAATACTCAAATCAACTTTGACTTCATTGTCCCAATTGGCCTTAATTTGAAGCACTTGTTTGCTAGGGATATTGTGTTCTGGCTGGCGTTTTTCCCAGTAATTTCCGGTATCCCATTTGCCATTGTTGTTTAAATCATACAAAATTTCAAGTTGATAATCGCCTGGTTTAAAAAGTTTAATGCGGTATCTTTTTTCTTCAATTTTTTGTTGTAGAAAAATTTTATTCTCTTTTTTTAGCAAGATGATTGGGTGTAAGGCAGTATCGATACGATCAATTTTGATATCAAGACTTCCGTACTCTGTCGTTCTTTTTGTAATGAATGAAAGCGTATCTGTTTTAATGTATTTATTGTTCAAGCTATCTGTGGCAAAATCTTTTTGAACAATTAGTTTATACTCTGTGTTTTCTGGCCATTTAACATCAAAGACAAGCTGTTTCCCACTAGTATCCATCTGTATTCTATACGCTCCAATCTGATTGAAGTCTTTGTCTGTAAGCTTGATTTTAGAAGTATCAAATTCTTTAATGACATTTTCGGAAATCAGTATAAATGGAGAAAGTATATCTTGTTTGCCACCTTCTAGATTATTGCTCAATCGCAGCCTTTTATCGTCTACTTTATTTGGGTCTAATTTTTTTAGATCTGGTTTTACAGTCGTTGATTTTGGTTTGACTATCTCTGTATGCGCCTCTTCGAATGCATAAAGTTTCATTGCCGTATCTTTCCCAACAGTTACTGGACTGTCTAAGAAGGCAATCATTTCACTTGGCTGATTAAATGTTTTTCCTCCATCGGCATCTTTAAGAGCGAAGAGGTTGTATTTCCCCGGCTTTATAAATTTGAAAGCAAAGCTTCCATCTCCTTTTAATTTAGTATAGTAGCGGGGTTTTTCTTTGGCTACTGCAGAGTCGTCAAAATTTTGTTGAAGTATAGCAATGAGGGTACTATCTACTTTTCCTGTTTCAGCTATATATACTTTGCCAAAGAGGAAGCCGCTATCTATGTAAGATCCAGTGGAAAAGGTATAGGTGAAATCTCGAAGTGGATTGTTTTCATTTATGTCTCGAAGTGAAGTGGTGAAATCGATGCTATACGTAGTGTTTTCTTCAAGCGTATCCTTGATTTTTATGGTAACATTTTTCAGCTTTCCTTCTACCTGTGGATTTTTTTTAGGGGTAGGAGAGTAAACAACTTTTTCAAAAGGGTTGTCAAGGTTTATGTATTCATCAAATGTGATGATGATTTTATCTCCTTTAAAATTTAATGCACCTTGGCTTGGAACTGCTAAGACTAATTTAGGGGGTAAAGTGTCTCTTGGTCCACCAGTTGGAGGAATTTGTTGGCCGCAGCTTGAAAAAAACAATGTTGCAACGAATGCAACTGCAAAGAACGCTATTTTGTTATTATGAAATGTACGTTTCATGGATTCTACAAAGTTAGTCCTTTGTCTTTGTTTTTTTTAGCGTTTCTTGACTCTCTGAAGGGCATTACTGCTATAAAGGATAACGTGAAGTCAAATTATCTTTTAGAGTTGCTCCTCTTCAACTTCACTGATATTTAATTTATTGGTCTTTACGAAATCACACCAGTGACAATCCTCTTCTCCACATCCTGTATAAAAGTCCCTTGCTTGAATCTTCTCCCAAGCAAACTTGATTTGGGAACGAACTTGTTCTAAATCATCCGGTGTTATGGTTACTTTTTCTGGCTTTATTTCTTTTTTCTCGTTAGGCTCCACAAAGTCGAACTCAGTGCTAATAACTTGGTATTTACCCTGATCGTTGTTGTCGATCAATAGTTTATAAAAGACTGCTTGACGCCAGTAATCACCACCATAAGGAGGATCATGTTTTGGATTCTTAAGTTTAGCTTTTGCGTTAGTAGGGTTTCCTGTTTTGTAGTCAACCACATTCACCTTATGTCCATCGAATTCCATTTTATCTATTTTCCCTTTCAATGGAATTCCATCTACCAATACATTTCTTATGTTACGTTCAACTGAAACTATTTTTGAGAAAGAACTAATTTTTTGGTCATAATATTTGTCTAATATTTCCTTGCCGTATTCCATTCTTCGTTCAAACTCTTGCTTGGTAAAGCTTTCTCGATGCTTATATAGATAAATAATATAGTCGTCGATTAGGATATTTTTGGCAGGAAAATTTTTATTTGGGTCATCTTTCATTTTGGTGAAAAAACTTTCAAGCGCATAATGAATTGCTGATCCAAATTCAAGTGTTTCGTTTTTGGGTGAAGGGATTCTGATAAGGTTTTTGTAGTAGAATTCGAGTGGACAACTCAAGTAATTATTCAAGGCGGTGACATTCATGGAAAATTTATCCAGGGCACGATCTACAATATCTGCATCCATTCTTTCAATAGTAGGACTAATTATTTTGGTGAACTGAACCAGTGAAAAACTAGCTAAAGTGTTTTCGTCAAGTTCTTTATTTTCTTCAGTTAATTGATGTGCACTGCGAATTTCTTCAAGAAACATTGTTGGTTCTATTTCTTTTCCATCTTCTTTGTGATTCGCATAAGAAATAGTCAAGTGTTTTTCTGTTCTGGTAATGGCAACATAAAATAGTCTTCGAAGTTCTTCGTCTGATGTGGACGTTGTATTGGAAACAAAGAGTGATTTAGGGAATTTATATCCAGTATTCTGTGCCCTCTTTCTCTCCCAATATGTAGCATTACAGCCCGCGAAGAAAACGTACTCAAACTCAAGACCTTTTGAACCATGGCAGGTTAACAGGTTAACTCCTTTTTCATTCCCTCCGATTTGAACCACAGGTAATTTTAGATTTTCTTTTTTCATCATTTGCAGGAGTTCAACAAACCCTAGTAGGTTAAGGGTAGGGTCTTTTTTCGTCTCCTCTTTGATGAAGTCAAAAAATGCTGTAAGCAATTGCAATTGCCATGGGCTGTCTATCGATTGCATTATGGTGCCTAGCATTCCTGATTCTTGAATAATTTCTTCAAATAAACTTTGAAGCGTTTTATTTGGGATTGAACTAATCAAATTTTCGATGAACAATCCTGCACGTGCAAGTTCTGGGGAAAGATTGGCTTCAAACAAACTTGTTGCTACTGAGTTTGTTTTCTGCTGAATTAAATTTCTAAATCCTGATACTTCTTTTTTATACCTTCTCTCGTTGTTCTCAATACTGAGTTTTGCGATTTCAAGTGGCTTGATATTAAACCAATCGAAATGCAAAATTTCAAATAGCTTTTCGTCCCCACTAAATGGAGTATCCATTTCCGCATCTAGGTATTCAAAAAGTATAATTATTTTTTTTATAAAATTCAGATCTAATAAATTCATATTACGCTTGCTGTAATACTTAATTGACCTTGATTTTAAAAATTCAGTTAAATCTTCTCCGTATTTATTTTCTTTATAGATTACGGCTATGCGTTTTGGATCAATGCCTTTTTGAATTAGATCTTCAATTTCAATGGTAATGCCAATCATTTCTTCTCGTGGACTTTGATAGGAAACTATTTTAGGCGCATGCAAAATATTTTTAAGCTTACTGTTTTCAGCTATTAAGACTTTGCTCAACCCTTCGATATGATTGATTAGGCGTTCTTTGTTTTTATCAATTAATGTTTTTGATATATCTAAAATTGGTTGAACTGACCTGTAATTTCTTGTCAGCATAATAGTCTTTATGCTTGGAAATTTATTTTTAAACGACAGCATGTTCTCCACATTGGCTCCTTGAAAACGGAAAATAGATTGATCGTCGTCGCCTACAACAAATATGTTTGGTTCATCCCAATAATTGATGAGTAATTCGACAATTTTATTTTGAGTTCCACTGGTATCTTGGTATTCATCAACCAAAATGTATTGGTACTGTTCTTGATAGGTCGCTAAAAGCAATTTATTTTCTTCAAATGCTTTTATTACCCAATTGATCATATCGTCAAAGTCATAGCGTTGACGATCTTTCATTAGTTTTTGGTAGTTGTCAAATTCCTCAATGGCTTGAGCGAGTCGTTTCATAGACTCTGTTTCCTTTTCGATTTCAGCTTCTTTTAGGTCGCCAACTTTATGCCCTCTCCCATTTACACGATATCTAAAATCATCGTTGAAAGGCAGATCTTTAATATATTCTTCAATTGCATCGAGCATTGCTTTTTTGTCCCAACCTTCTCTTTTAATTGAGCTGAAGAGATGTCGTAGGTTTTTCGCTTCATAGTATATATCACCACGGTATCTTTTGAGTGGGTTTCCTTTTTTAAAGCTATCAATCAACTTGCGTAGTAATGAGATTGCCTCTAAATCTGATATTGCCTCAAGCGATGATTTTTCAAAAATGCCTAGGTTATCTTGAATTACTTGATTACAAAAAGAATGATACGTGTGAATGTTTACCTTGTAAGCATCTGGACCAATCATTTTAAGCAATCTTTTGCGCATAGCTACTGCACCTGAATCGGTGTAGGTAAGACATAAAATATTTTCTGGTTGTGTATCAGTATCAAGTAAAATCTTTCCAATTCTAATGGCAAGAATCTGTGTCTTCCCAGTTCCTGGGCCTGCAATGACCATGACTGGTCCTTCTATTGAATCTACTGCTTCTTTCTGCTCAGGATTTAGATTTTCGTATTCTGTTTTGAAAAGGAGTTGGGTGTTTTTTTGATCAGGTGTCATATACAAGTTTAGGAAGGTTGAGGAAGTTGAAGGGTTGAAGAAGTTGAGAGGGTTTAGGAATGTTTAGGGAAGTTTAGAAATGTTGAGGAAGTTGAAGGGTTTAAGGGTTAAAGAGGTTTGCATAGTTGGATTAGGGTTTAGCATATTTTATCCGTTGAATTTACAACTTTTTTCCTCCTCAAGCATTAGTATAGATATCAATCCTTCAACCCCTTAAACCCTTCAACTTCTTCAACATTTCTAAACCTCTCTTCCATGGCCGTATACATGTTCAAGCGCACTCAATTTATTCCTGTTACATTAGATGAAGCATGGGATTTTTTTTCTCATCCCAAGAATTTAGCTGTCATGACGCCATCTTATTTGAATTTAAAATTCACCAATGAGTTATATGGTAGTGAGATGTATCCTGGGCAGGTGATGACCTATAATGTTAGGCCTATATTGGGCATTCCGATGTTTTGGATGACTGAGATAACACATGTTGTGCCGAAGAAATTTTTTGTAGACGAACAACGCTTTGGGCCATATGCATTATGGCATCATCAGCATCATTTCAAAGAAGTGGATGGTGGGGTAGAGATGACAGATTTAATACATTACAAAGCTCCCCTAGGTTTCTTGGGAGACATCGCAAATAGCTTATTTATTGGGAAACAACTAGAAGGGATATTTGCCTTCAGAAAGAAAAAGGTGGAGGAATTGTTTGGATAGTCGAATGCTTTTAGGTATTGTAGAATGAAGGCGAGTTATCTGCTTCAACCTCCTCAACTTCTTCAACCCCTTCAACTATATATACCTACCTCAACCTCCCTAAACTTTCTTAAACCTTACCCAGGCATTCTTGAGATATACTTCTCAATCTGTTTAATTTGATCTACTACTTGCTGAGTGGTTGCTTTTTGTGCTTTTGCTCTCCTGAAATAGTCTTTTGCTGACCTGAATTCTCTTTTTTGCATCATAATTTGACACATTTGGAGGTTGGCTAGTGCAGCACTTTCTTTATCAGGAATACCAGCTTTGAGGGATTGTCTGATAAGACTTTCACCTTCTTTCATGTTGCCTTTTTGCATGGCCATCATACCCAATTGAAGTTTGTTAGCCCCTTCTGCTTCTTTCATTGGAAGTCCGAGTGATAGGCTTTTCTTCATGTACGTCTCAGCAGAGTCAAAGTCTTGTTTGGTCATAGCTATATTCCCTTTTAGGGTATAGTATACCGAACGAATGGGAGTATATAGAAGGGCTGGGTATTTTATTCCGTTTAGAATTTTCTCAGCTCCTTCGAAATCGCCTTCTTCCAAAAATTCTTGGATTAGTCTAAGTGGACCAATGAAGAAATGGGTGAAGATGCAGAGCACTGCAATGATATAAAGGACTAGCGATGGCCAGAAGCTGTACTCATAATTAACGAGGATTGCTCCAACAAGTGCTAATAGGCCTATTTGTAACCTGAATTTGATGAATATGTTGTAGAATTTCATAAGGAGCAAAGATAAGGAAGTTTATGAGTAGAGTTACTTGCCTTTGTTTCTTGTCCAATCGGGTTATTGAACCACTGTTATTTGGTATTTTTAGTTAAATTCGCAGCCCTTGGTCCCGTAGTTCAATGGATAGAATAGATGTTTCCTAAACATTAGATGCAGGTTCGATTCCTGCCGGGACCACTTCCTTTTTAAAATCTTGCTTTACCAGACTTTGATGCAGGTTCCCTGCCTGCCGGGACCACCATTTTTAGGTAATTCATTTTATATGCTCTGTTCTTTCTTTGGAATAGGGCATTTTGCTTTTAAGCATCAAATTGATTCAGGGATTTTATAAACGGCTGGGGCAACTGATGCCAATCTCACCATTTACTGACAAAAGTCATTCACTTGAGCTCTAATCAAGATTAACTTAGACTTCATGAATCAGGCAAGTGTGGAAATTATTAGGGTGATTTAAAATATTTATAATGAAAACACTATTTGTTTTTCTTTCGATGCTACAATTATCGGTTTTGACAATGGCACAACAGCCTCAACTGAAAACCCAGAGTATTCGTGAAGATTTGATTCAAAAAAGTAAGAGTCAGAAAACAACTGGTTTTTTAATGCTTGGTATAGGAGCTGCAGCTACGATTGGAGGGGCCGTTTTATTTAGTGATAACTTTACCATTTTTGGTAATGGTGATGATAATGCAGCTAATGGTGGCGGCTTTTTGTTTATTGCAGGTGGATTGTCTATGTTGGGCAGTATTCCTTTTTTTATTGCTTCATCCAACAATAAGCAAAAAGCTATGGTCATTCATGCAGGGGTAAAATTGGTAAGGATTCCTCAGAATTCTATTTATAAGAATACCGCCTCGCAATATCCTGCAGTTACATTAAGCTTAAATTTAAGATGACTCCCAATATGAGTAATGAATTGTAAGAGCAGGAATCATTCCTTACAGGACTAACACCTGCTATGCATTAATTAGTTTCCGTGTACTTTTTCAGTACCAACAATTTATGGCAACGATCAACATGAGGAACGGTTTCAAGCACAAATCCAATTCCTTCTCCCCATTTAATTATTTGTTGCTCTGTTGTTGGAAAGTCATATCCCCTCATATGTTCTTCAATAAGGTCATTTTCCTCGGATGTAATATGTAGCCAATTGGTCTTGATGTTATCTACATATTCATCAATGTAGTCATCTCTATCTTGTCCATCTTCCTTAAAATGGTCTATTAGAATAAGTACCCCTCCTGCATCAAGTTTTGCATAACATTTTTTTAGGAGCTCCAATTTTTCTTCGTCTTGTAAGTGGTGGAACGCGTAGCTGCTATATATGAGGTTATAGGTATTGGTTATTTTATCGATTTCCATTTCCATTGGACCAGCCAATAAGGAAAATGGAATATTTATATTAGCTAGGTTCTGTTTAGTATATTCTAATACCGCACTGGAAAGATCGATCCCAGTATAAGAACTAATCTGGCGTCCATCCATAATAGTGGATAGCTGATACGCATCGCCACATCCTAAGTCTAGAACGTTGACTGATGTGTTTTTAAAATTATCCTCCCAAACCGTAGTAGTGATTTTGCCAAGATCATGATGAAACATATAGTTATGGGCAATAATTTTTTGATAGATTGACCAGTTTTTTGAAAATAGTTCAACTGAATTTTCTCTCATATTTTTATTATTCTAATGTGGATACAAGTATAGGCATAAAATTAGTCTCTCATTAGCGTTTTGTAATGAATTCAAAAATAGTCAAGTGAAATAAAAGGATAACTCCTTCTGGGTTTTAGCTTAAACTTATTATTAAATTTAAAATGTTGCATAAAGTCATACTAGTAATCTAAAAATTAAGTGGAAGAGAAATAATTAGCCGATTTAATCGTTAATTGCATCAAATCTGTATAGTTCGTTCGGGAGGAATTCCTGGGTATACAGAAATGGGTTCTAAATTTTATACATGGCCTTGAATAAACCTCGTTCTGTCCTACTTATTGGTTGGGATTCCAATATATGTTTAGGTGTACTCTATTGCTTGCACAAGTACAACTTCACCTGTTATTTATTGACACATAATTCAAAAAATGCCGGTAAGTTTTCGAGGTTTGTAAAAAAAGCATATTTCTATGATGAATCTGATGATCAGTCAGCTCATATAATTAGCATAGTAAAAAGGCATCAGATTGATCTGATCATGCCATATGATGAGATTGACATTAGAAAGGTTACCGAAAATAAGGATCTGCTTAGTAAGCATGCTACTTGTGTTTGGGGTACAAAACCTGATTTGTTTACTATTGGTATACACAAGGGAAAGTTGGCTGAATTTCTTTATGAGCATAAACTTCCTTGTCCTCCTTTTACCACGTTTGATAATAAGGTTAAGCTAGAGAGTATTATTGCCGATTTCGGATTTCCATTGCTTGTTAAACCTGTAAGAAGTTCTGCAGGTAGAATGATTCAAAAGCTTCCTAGTAGAGAAGCTGTTCAGAATTTTTTTACATCTGGACTTGAAGATCCTTCCAATTTTATTTTACAGCCTTTCATTGTGGGCTCAGACATTACGTGTAATGTGATTTGTAGGCATGGTGAAATTTTATGTTATACCATTCAAGAGTCCCCTGTGAAATCGGGATCTGATTTTAATTCAAATGATACCTTATGTTATCATGAGGATGAACAAGTGATTTCAGTTGTTGGACAAATGATGAAGCAATTGAATTGGCATGGAGTGGCTTGTGTAGACATCCGAAGAGATGCCCGAACCAACGCTATTTATATGCTTGAAATTAATGGTAGATTCTGGGCTTCTGTTGCCCCTTCTTATGTAAAAGCAGGAGTCAATTTTCCTGTTATACTGGCAATGTTATCATTAGGGGAACAGGTTGAATTACCCAGGCAAAAAGATGCCAAACAAATTTCACTTCAGCAATACATTGAGATGAAAAAGTCTAGACAGAAAGTTTCTTTTAGAGACACTAAATTCATGGCTTATTTTGCAGATCCCATTGCCCGCATGATGCAGTTGGCTTGGAGGTAAAATCAAACGAACCTGTTCTTATTGTATTATCGCATTTGTGATCACAACATCACTCAAAAATCCTTTGCAAAAACCTTTTATATCAATTGTATCACCAACTTTTACTTGACTAGTTATAGTAGAGTCGAGCGTAGCCATAACTCCAGAAAAAGGATCTGACGAGCTCAATGTTACACTAGTTTCTCCAGCTTGTGTTTTTGCAGTTGCGCCTACCACGCCATTAATCAATAATACTTTATCTAGGTATTGTTTGTTAGCACTTGCTTCGTTCTCTTGAAAAGCCTTTACCAATTCATCTGCTTTAATGTTCATGGACTCAGCGTGTTCCATATCAAATTTTCTGTTCTTGGAATAAATAAACACATAGTAGTAACCTGAAGCAGCTATGATCAATATCAAAACAAGTGCAGATAGAATTATTTTTTTCATATCAATCTATTTTCTGAATTCTTTAGGTTTTCTTACAGTGAACACCCTTGATACATTAAAGCCAAAGCGTATGTTTCCTTTTCCCCACTGGCCTGCAGTTTCATTGATGAAGGTTCTTTCGGTCATGCCAGTTGAATTGGTTACATGCAGTTGAAATACGTGACCTCCTGTTTCAATGTCAAATCCAACTGAAAGTGAATTGTAGTATCCATCTATCTTATTGAACCTATAATAATATTCTTGAGTAAAATTGACTCTTTTGCTGATTCTTTCCCTCATGCCAATACCTAAGGATATAAAATCATTAGGCGTATTTTTTGTTGCAACAATATTATAGTGAACAACCGTAGGGGTTAATTGCAGTGAAAAATAATCATTAAACTTTCTAGCCATAATGATTTGGTGAGCAAAAGTAAACCGATCTGTTTCGTATGGAATGTATGTGGTATTTGTATTCCGTAATGATTTATACATCATAGTGCCTGCATAGCTCAATGAAAATGGGAAATTTTTGCCACCCGTAGATTGTGATAGCAACCTCATTTTAACTGTGCCATCGTATTGTTTTTCAAAAGTGCTTCTTCCAATTCCTACCATCAATGTTTTAGTAATACCATAATCCAAGCCTAAGCGCATGGAGGCCTGATCAAGTCCGAATAAATTGTATCCACCATCGCTTAATTGTCCGAATCTGTGTAATATCCTGAAATCAAGTACACCTTTTCCTACATTCTCAATGGATTGTCCATTTACTATTCTCGTGCTTTTAAACGTAGCCGTAACAATATCTCGAACTGGTTCACTTTTTTCTGCAAAGAGGTCAATCTGTGCTTGTGAAATGATAGGAGCAGTAACTGCAAATAATAGAGCGAAAACAATAATTTTTTTTGGTGAAGGCATTTTTTAATATTTACAGTTGATGGTGATTGATGCATCTGCAGCAATCTTGTCGCCTATGTATAGGCCTGTTATTCCATAATCTTTTATTTTGACGACGAATTCGCCTTCAATTTGTGGTTGTCCTTTTTCAATCTTGAGAGTACCTTTTGTGCTAACTTTTTTTGCCACTCCATGGATGGTTAAATCACCTTCTACTGTAATTGGATAGCTGCCATCTTTTGAAAAATTAATCTCTTTCACGTTGGTGATGTATCCCTTGAAATCAGCTTTAGGAAATTTAGACGACTCCATATAATTTTCGTTGAAGTGGTCTTCCATGAGTTGGTTTTCAAACTTGAATCCTTTGACTAGTACCGCAAAAATGATTTGACCAGTTTGATCAACAAATTTCGAATCTGTTTGATTATTAACAGCAGCAATTTTTTCTATACCTCCTGTGGCATTAAAAAATACTTGTCCTGTTTTTGTAGCATACACTTTCTGTGCATTAGTGGTAATAGTAAGAGCACACAAGAGTAGGGTCGAGAGAAGAGATAGGGCAGTTGTTTTCATGTTATAGTGATTAATTATTTAGGGCACCTTTATTTATCCAGCTATTTATCTTTCTAATTGTACACGCATCTAATTTTCCTCCACCTTTTGGCATGTTCGAGGCAGTGCCATTTTGTAGAATTGAATTAATAAGCCTTCTATTATCAATGTATACTTTTGTAGACGCGTAATTGTCTAAAATAATTCCAGCACCCATAGCTGCATTTCCACCATGACAGCCATTGCAGTTGGTGTTGAGAATTGGGGCTACTACTGTACTATATTTTACATTGGTTGTATCGCATGCTACATTCTGGGTATAAATGAGTTCAGCTTTGTCGTAATAGCACGAACTTATGAGAAACATTGAAAGGATAAAAAACGGGATGGCTATTTTTTTCATATTCTTTATTGAGGGTATCCTGCGTTAATCCATTTTTCGAACTGACTAATTTGACAATCCACCATTTTGTTGGATGGAGGCATGCGTTGAGCAGGAGTTAAGTTGGTAGAATGAGTGATTGCATTTATAAATAATGCTTGGTTTGCCGATATGTATGCTTTGGCGCTAGCATAATCACCAAGGTATACATTTCCAGAGCCGGGTGAAACGCCATGGCACCCATTGCAATTTGTAGAGATCAACCCCTGAATAGGATCTGTATACGTAAATTTAGTGGTATCACATGAGTTGATACAATTGGTATTCAATGCACCTTGGTTAATCCATTTTAGAATAGTGGCAATTTGGTCTGTAGTCATTTTTGGACTATTCTTAGGTGGCATGCCATTGCCAATTATTGTATAATATGGACTTCTACTTGGGTTTTTAGCCGTGATGCCATTTTTTATTTGTGCATAGTTAGTTATGGTGATGCCTTCTCTGTGAGAAATAGCATCATGACAGCCTGGGGAGCTACAATAAGTTGTATATAAGGGTAGTATTTCTGTATTGAAGCAGACAGTATCCGATTTTACGTTAGGAGTGGGTGGGTCAACAATTATACTACCTGTGTCAGTATAGGTAGGCTGAACTATGCTTTCATGGGTGCACGAACTTGAAAAAAGAATCAATATAGGCAGGAGTAATGTTGATAAGGTTTTCATGCGGTGAAATTATTCACTTTAAATTGCGTTTACAAGAAACCTCATCACTTTTTGTTTAAGCATTATGATTTTTAACATCTTCTTTTATAAAGCATACACATATCATTTATTTCTCGCTTAACACCTGATAATCTGTATGTTAAGGCTATCTAAGTTTATTTATTTTATTTGTAGCTTCATCATAATTTATTTTTTAATATTTTTTTAGAAATAATGAATAGTCGATTGATCTGGATACCAGATTTTCCTCATTCTTAAACACCTAGAGTTGAAACGAATCATGCACTTTTCATCATTGACGCTTTTCTCCGTATTAAATTTTTATTTTCTACTTGGAGTATTCTTGAGGACTGGTGCTGAGCCTATGAATATTTTTGTATTGTCTCTCCTATGCATAGGCATGGTATTGACACTTAGGTTTCAATTGAGTTTAAAGTACGATAATCAAGTGCTTTTTTTTGAGATTGTTAGAGCTATTTTCTTTGTAGTAATCGGTGCTGTGCTCACATACTATTTGATACAGTTTCTCCATTTAAGTGCAGTGATTTCTTCATCAATAGTTGGGCTTGGCGCTTCATTTGTTCCATCAGTTAACCGGAAGTGGCCGTTTGCTAGTCAATTACCACCATTAATGTATTGCGGAAGTTTTGTGGGTATGACTTCTCCAATTATCGCAAATGGCTTAGGTTTCATTATTTGTTCAGGAGCCATTGCCGGGATATTTTTTGTTTTGTCGCGAAACATGTTTCATGGAATTGGTGGTAAACTTGGAGCTGTAGCATTATGGGCAGTTTTTGTTACTTACTTTTTAATCTTTTTATTTAATTAGTATGATTAATTCGATTGTATTGATGGGTGTGGCTATTTTTGGAGCAATATTTACTTCGATTGTTAGCATTGAATGGCAGCTGGGTGTTGTTCGTGCATCTGCATTGACTTCGTTAATAGTGGCATTGTTCTTCCATTTCTTTCCTTCTCTATTATCACCTTATTTAACACAACATATCCCAGTTATTTACTTTGGCGCATCATTTGTTGGTATGGTATCGCCAACAGTACATCCCAAAAGGGTTCAAATTGCTATTTCAGCCTTTATTTATTCCCTTATTTACCTTTGCACCGAGGGTGTCTTTATGAAATATGGCGGTAGGCTAGGCGCTTCTGCTTTCATTGCAATATCCTTTACCTATGGATTTCAGTTGGCCTTAAAGCGGTTCAAATTCTTAAAATTTTTTTAAAAGCAACTGGTTTCTTTTAAGCTTCTTGATTTGGCCGCTTCTAGCAGTGATATATAGATTCTGATTGTTTTGTTGAATTATGTTGAATTAAGTATTTTTAATATGTATAGATAATTAGCAACGTAAACCATACATAATGCATTTCCTTTATATTGATCCAGGATCCGGGAGCCTACTTTTTCAGGCATTGTTGTCTGGTTTTTTGACTGTGGTAGTTTTTTCAAAGCGTATCATTTCTTATGTAAAATACAGTTTGTTCAAAAAGAAGTGTGATGAAGATGATGAAGCTGAAACTCCCGAATAATGATTGCAACAAATTATATTTCCTTCAAAGATCCTGCTGCTAGGGTAGTTTTCGAATCTGGTAAATATGTACGCTATATTTCCAATGAATATAAATCTGAGTACGATCACTTAATGAGCTCAGGATTATATAAGCAGCTTGTAGAAAAAAATCTTTTAGTCAGTCATCAAGAATTAGAACATCCTTCAGATAAATCTGATGTATACAAGTTGATTTGTCCAGATCAAATACTTTTTCAAAGTTATCCTTTCGAATGGTCTTATACACAGTGGCGTAAGGCTATGCTTTCCTATTTACGTATAAACAAAATAGCACTTTCACATGGCATGATTTTAAAGGATGCTACGCCGTATAATTTTTACTTAAAGGGCGGGCAAGCCATTATGTTTGATACGAGTTCATTTATTTTCTTCAAGGAGAATGACCCATGGCTTGCTTATCGTCAGTTTGCAGAAGAATTTTTAGGCCCCATAGCGCTTATGCATTATAACGGCAATCAGTGGGGAAGGATAACAATATCAAGTTTGAGGGGGTTGCCCTTGAATTTTATCAGCAAACAGTTGCCTTTAAAATCTTGGCTAAACATTTCTACATTATTAAACATTCATATCCATTCTAAGTATTCACAAAATTCCATTGCTTTAACTGAATCCAGCAAACCGTCTAAAGGGTTTTCAACTGAGAAAGTGCGTTCAATTTTAACCATGATTGAGAGTACCATACTTCGTTGGAAGAGTGCTTATCAATATGCTCATCATTGGTCAGGTTACTACGAGAATGATATTGAATCACCAGCATATTTAATGCATAAAGAGGAAGTGATTAGAGGTTGGCTAGGTCACATAAAACCTAATTCAGTACTTGATTTAGGTGCAAATACCGGCAAGTTTTCTTTCATTGCTTCTGAGTATGCAGAGAATGTGATTTCCTTGGAATATGATGATTCATGTGTAGATCAAATAGAGGCAGAGATTCGAAAGAAGAAAATACAAAATGTTACTGCCTTAGCTGGAGATCTAACTGAAACAACACCCGACTTGGGAGCGTTGAACAAGGAGCACCGTTCTATTTTCAACAGAGGAAAGTCTGATATGGTTTTTGGATTGGCGTTAATACATCATTTATCTATTGTTAAGAATTTATCTTTTAGCCAAATAGCGGAAATGTTTTCAAATTTCTCCAAAGGGTATGTCATTATTGAATTCATCCCTAAAGGGGATAGCAAGGTTTCGATTTTGCTAAAAGATAAAACACATGATTATAAAGAATATGATGAAGTCGAATTCATCAAGGCACTCTCTGTTTATTTCAACATAAGAGAAGTAATAAGCCTGAAAGAGTCTCTCAGAAAATTAATTCTTTTAGAAAAGTTATCATGAGCGATAAAAAAAGTAAGCTAGATTATTTAGGGCGGGCTTCTTTTCTAATTCTTATACTGCCTTACCTTGTTATCATTTCCTCTGGATTGATTCTATCGCCGTTGACTTCGGTGTTGAATGTTTCGATTTCGGTTATCGTGCTGGTACTTGTTTCTATATTATATTCTAGGCTATTTAATCCAATTCCCAAAAGACTCTTATTGTATATTGTATGCAATGCAATTATTCTAACAGTATTTTATTATGACACTATCTTTTCAAGAATATATATCACCTTAAACTTGATGTTTTTTCGTTCAACGGTCAAGTTTAGGTACATTATGCCTGCTGCTTTATTACTTTCATTTGGGGTTCAATTTATCTTTAGAAACCATATCAAATTATTCATTAAAGTTGTCAATGTTTTTTTTCTGATATTTTTTCTCAATACACTTTATTATAAATTCAATCAGAACAAATCGTACTTCAAAAACAGAAACATTCAATCGCAACCCATTGCTATTACTCCTTTTCTTGGTAAGCCTAAGCCAACCATTTTGATCATTGCTGATGAATATGCTTCCCCTACTGACTTATTTAAACATTTTCACGACAGTACTATTTTTTCATTTTCGTCTTCCTTAAAAGATAAAAATTGGAATGTTGTAGAGCGAAACTATAGCTATAGTACGGCTACAATTAATAGTATTTCATCTTTGTTTAATTTTAATTTTCGTAAACAAGATGAACAAATTCCGAGTTTTGACTATACGGGCCAACGGTTACTTAGATCCACGCTTTATGATAGTTTGATTAAAAAAGGTACTTCGTTTTATAATTTTGGAATTTTTGATATCGGAGAAAGTAAGGCTCCTTATAGGGTTTATTTTTATGCTAAGAGCTTTACTGAGCAAGTGTTCAATCGTAGCATATTCAACCCATTTAATTTTTCAAAAGACAACGAGAACGGTGATCATTTTGCTCATAATAACTATCTATTCGATTCGTTGCCTAATAAATTGATTGATATAAAAGACAATCATTATTTTGTTTACATGCACTTGTTAATACCCCATCAGCCTTTTTCATACGGCAAGGAATTTCAGAAGAACAAGGCGGGTAAAAAGCGTACAATTGAAAATTATTATGCTTATTGGAAGTTTGCAAATACTAAGCTCTCGTCATTGCTCGCTGAACTTACAAAAGACAATCGATACAACATTATTTTAACGGGTGATCATGGCTTCAGGCATATGAAAGAAGTCCCGTCTAATTATACCTTTACTGCTTTTTATGGATTTGACTCATTACAGTTATCTAACTTGAAATCCATTCAAGACATTGGAAGTTTAATTAATGCCTCTTATTAGGATAGTATTACTGTTAGCTATTCTAAATAGATAGATGAGACAGAATGAATTTTGCAATTTCTTTTTTGGACAATAAATCTGACGGAAATTTATCCCCTTTTTTATTTATCAATGTTACTTGATTGGTCTCGTATCCAAATCCGGCGCCTTCATCTTTTAATGAGTTGAGCACAATGAAGTCAATATTTTTGGATTTCAATTTAGTCAATGCATTTTCTATTTCATTTTCAGATTCTAAGGCAAATCCAATTATTACTTGATCTTCTTTTTTCTTTAATCCAAGATCTTTTAAAATGTCATCATTCTTACTAAGTGTCAACTGGAACTCTTCGTCTTTCTTTTTTATTTTCTGACTTGACGTAGTTATTGGTTTATAATCAGCAACTGCAGCTGCCATGAACAGTATGTTTGTATCTTTAAAGTATTCATCACAGGTTATTTTCATTTCCTCTGCAGTTATAACTGAAACTACTTCAATCCCTTTATAGATTGGCTTTACGTGTGTAGGTCCTAGTATTAGCGTCACCTCAGCACCATTCTCGTAACATGCTTCTGCTAATGCAACACCCATTTTTCCTGATGAGTGATTACTTATATAGCGAACAGGATCAATAGATTCTTGGGTAGGACCAGCTGTAATCAGTATTTTTTTACTCGACAAACTCTTTGATCGACCATATTGCTCTCTTATGTATAACAAAATTTCTTCAGGCTCAAGCATTCTTCCTTTACCTTCTATTCCACTAGCTAAAAACCCTTCTCCTACAGGAAGTATATCATGATCAAATGATTTTAAAATATCAATATTTTTTTGAGTAATCGGATTTAGCCACATGTCTTCATCCATGGCTGGGACAAATACGATATTTGACTTTTTGCTTAAAAATGTAGCTAGTAGTAATGAGTCACTTAATCCATGTGCTGCTTTAGCGATAGTGTTGGCTGTTGCCGGTGCGATAATCATTAAATCTGCCCAAGTGGCTAATTCAATATGATTATTCCATTGATTGTTTTCATGCAAATGAATTAGTACCTCATTGTTTGATAAAGTAGATAGCACTAGAGGGGATACAAATTGAACAGCTTCAGGACTCATGATAATTTTCACTGAAGCACCTTCCTTTACAAGCAGACGTGTCAATGAGGTCATTTTATATGCCGCAATACCACCTGTAATACCCAATATAATTTTTTTACCCTCTAACATTAAATAAATTTACAGCAAAAATAACTCTAATTTTAGTTTACTTAAGATGGTAATAATAAGCAATCTTTCAGCGTTAGAGAATGTGTTGAATTCAATTGGACGGAAGTCTGTTGGATATGTGCCGACTATGGGTGCCCTTCATGAGGGACATCTTTCTCTTATTCAATTGGCTAAAAAGCAATCTGATTTTGTTATAGTCACCATATATGTAAATCCTACTCAATTTAATGATGCAAAGGATTTCAATAAATATCCCAATACTCTTGAAGCTGATATTCGGTTTTTAGAACAAGAAAGAGTTGATGCTTTGTACGTGCCAACCTTTCAAGATGTTTATCCCCACGGAACTGATAGTTTGCCTTATTTCGATATTGATAACTTGGATCTCATTTTGGAAGGAAAGTATAGACCAGGTCACTTTCAAGGTGTGTGCAGTGTACTACATCGGTTTATTACCTTAATAAAGCCTGCTAAATTATATCTCGGTGAAAAAGATTTTCAACAGGTTAAAGTGGTAGACACGCTGTTGAAAAATTACTTACTTGAACTGAATGTTGATTTAGTGGTAGGCTCAACAGTTCGGAATTCCAATGGACTTGCATTAAGTAGCAGAAATAAGAATCTATCTATTCAGGGAATTGAAAAAGCAAGTTTAATATATCACTATGTGCAAAATCATATCAAGCTAAGCCAATTTAAAAACGAAGATTCTCGTCAAATTGAATCAGGGTTTAAAGAATTTCTTTTATCTAATGGATTTGATTCGGTCGATTATATAACCATTGCTAGTCCGAATACACTTGAACCCGTATCTGACTTTACTTCTCCCTCAAGAATATTTATTGCCATTTTTTTAGAAGGCGTTCGATTAATCGATAATTTCGACCTGTTATAATGATTCATATATGGGATATATTTCAGCTACTAAGCGTAAGTCAATTTTAGATATCAAGAAAAAGAAGCAGAAGCATGAAAAGATTTCTATGCTTACTTGCTATGATTACACAATGGCTAAGATCATTGATGGTGCTCAAATTGATATCTTACTTGTTGGGGATAGTGCAAGCAATGTTTTTTCAGGTAACACAGATACATTGCCTATTAGTTTAGAGGAGATTATCTATCATGCTAAAGCTGTTGTAAAAGGTTCTAGTCAGGCGCTAGTTGTAGTTGATATGCCTTTTGGGTCTTATCAAGTCAGTGAAGAAAAGACGATTGAATCCGCTATTCGTATAATGAAGGAAGCAGGAGCGAATGCTATAAAACTTGAAGGGGGTGCAGAGTATGCTTCAGTGATTAAGAAGCTTGTAGGTATAGGTATTCCTGTAATGGGTCATTTAGGGTTAACACCACAGAGTGTTCATCAAATGGGCGGCTACCAAGTTCAAGCTAAGGAAGATATAGCTGCAACTGCTTTAATAGATGATGCACTTGCTTTGGAAGCAGCAGGTTGTTTTTCTTTGGTTGTTGAGAAAATTCCTGCCGATTTAGCTGGAAAGTTAACGAGTCAGCTAGGTATCCCTACTTTAGGCATTGGCGCAGGCGTTCAATGCGATGGGCAGGTATTGGTAGTGAATGATATGCTCGGCATGAATCCAGCAATCAAATTGAAATTTGCACGGGAGTATGTCAACTTGAGTACAACTATAGAAGAGGCAGTAAAGCAATATATACAAGATGTGCAGGCTGGTACATTTCCAGGATTGCATGAATCATATTAATTCGGTAGAGCTTATGTTTTCGGAATATAATTTTTCATAGTATTCCTGTGCCATACGATTACTATCGAATTCAGGCACTATATCATTCATTCCATTTTTTATTATTTCAAGCCATCGAGTTGGATAGTCGTAATACATTGGCATGACTTCGTTTTCTAATAGGTCAAAAAGGTTTGATGCATCAATGTCGTCTTGTTGGTCTTCTGGAAGGCCTAAATCAGCAGGTTTTTGAACAAAGCAATTTATTTTGTCTTCAGCAAATTCCGGGAACCAACCGTCTGGTATTCCAACATTAATGGATCCATTCATAGCGGCTGCCATTCCACTTGTTCCAGAGGCTTCATGTCCCATTCTTGGTACATTAAGCCATGCATCTGAACCTTTTTTTAGTTTTTTTGAAAGGGTTAATTCATAACCAACCAGGATAGAGCAATTAGAATATGTTTTACATAATTCAACAATTTTATCAAATATTCCTATGCCTATATAGTCCATCGGATATGGTTTTCCTGCCCATATGATTTGAATTGGCCTTTCTGAATTTGACACTAGTTTGTGGAATCGATTCATGTCATGAAAAAATAAATCCGCTCTTTTATATCCAGCAAATCGTTTCGCAAAAACGATTGTGAATATATTCTCGTCATAAATTTCACCACATTGGTCGGCAACAATTTCAAATAATTCTTTTTTATATAGTTTTTTCAAATCCTGTATTGCTTGATCGTTTTTCTTTTCTATTTCAGAGTATAAATTATTGTCATGCCAATATTGAAAATTTTGTGCATTAGTAATTGGAATAATTTCACAGATACCTACATATTCTTTCCATGTGGCACATAGCGTTTCCAGATGTACTTTTGATACTGCATTAGCTCTGCCCGAAATTCTCAATGCGGCTAGGGTATGGTCCAATTCATCATTTTCGGTTTTTGTTATGGCTTTTATTTCTGTAATAGGTACTCCGCAGAAGTACCCCATTTTTTCCAATAATGAAAATTTGCTTTTTTGATTACCAGCTTCTTCAGGAGTATGATTTGTAAAAACCAAGTGTTTTCTTAATTCATTAATATTTTTATATTTTTTATAAAGATGAAACCCAAGTGGTAATGCATGAGATTCATTCAGGTGATATATATCCGGCTGCCAATTCAATAACTCAAGTAAAATCGCGCCACCTTCTCCTAGTAAAATGGCTGCAGCAATTTTTGCTTCTGGGTTAGCATCATATAACTTATGGGAAATCGTTTTTGCTAAATAGTCGTTTTCAGGTAAATCCGTAGAGAGGAAAAATATAGGTGCTGTTTTAAAAATTTCTGGTGGCAGGTAATATGCTGTTACATAAACATCATGACCTGATACCGTAATTGTGAATTTAAGATTCGTTGGTTTTAAAAAACCATATACTTTTTCCTGAAACAAAACGTCCATTGTTTGATCTTGTTTTCTCACTTGGTCATAATATCCATATTTCCATAAAATGCCTATTCCTATTATGTTTTGTCTAAGTTCAAATGCACTTCGCATATGCGATCCTGCTAAAAATCCTAGTCCCCCTGCATAGGTTTTCAGCGCTTGATCAATACCAAACTCCATGCAGAAATAGGCGACTTTTTTTTCAAATTTTTTTTGAAATGGATAGGGATCCGAAAAAATAAATTCCATGTATAGAGATAAAGTATGATTGAAAATATTACCTAGAAATGTTCATCTAAACATTTTCTAGTATATAATACAATATTAGTTTCTGTATACCCAAGACTAACTGATATTAGTCATTATTAAATGCGACAAGGGTCATTAGATATCTAATGACCCAAATTCTTTTGATATTAAATTGAAATTAACTTAAGATGCCTTTGACGATTTTTCCTTCAACGTCGGTAAGTCTAAATCTACGTCCTTGAAATTTAAAGGTGAGTTGTTCGTGATCGATTCCCATAAGATGCAACAATGTTGCTTGAAAATCGTGGACGTGGACTGGATCTTTTATGATATTGTAACTGAAGTCATCTGTTTCTCCATAACTAAAGCCTTGTTTTACTCCTGCACCGGCCATCCACATGCTAAAACATCTTGGATGATGATCACGACCATAATCATCTTTCGAAAGTTTTCCTTGTGAATAGACTGTTCTGCCAAATTCTCCTCCCCAAATAACCAAGGTGTCTTCAAGCATCCCCCTGCGCTTCAAATCGACTATTAATGCAGAAGTCGCTCTATCTGTTAGTTTGCTTTGTTCTTCGATACTACTAGGTAATCCGCTATGGTGATCCCATCCTTGATGATACAATTGAACAAAGCGAACATCCTTTTCCAATAATTTTCGAGCTAGTATACAATTTGATGCAAATGAACCTTTATCCTTGCTATCTGGTCCATATAGATTAAAAACTTCTTCTGGTTCATTTGTGGTATCCATTACCTCAGGCACTGAAGTTTGCATCCTATAAGCCATTTCATACTGAGCGATTCGTGCATCAACCTCAGGGTCTCCCCAGTTTCCATTTTGGAATTGGTTTAGTTTGGCTAAATAATCAAGCATCTCTTTTCTGTCTTCTCCATCATAACCTTCAGGGTTATTTAAAAATAATACAGGATCTTTTCCTGAACCAAATTGTACACCTTGATGCTCTGAAGGCAAAAAGCCGTTACCCCATAACCTTGCGTATAGAGGTTGATCTTTTGGTGCATTTTTAGAGACTAATACAATGAATGAGGGCAAGTTTTTATTTTCTGAACCTAACCCATAACTTAACCAAGCTCCCATAGAAGGTCTACCTGGAAGTTGATGTCCTGTTTGAAAAAATGTAATGGCAGGATCATGATTAATTTGTTCAGTAAACATCGATTTAACAATACATAGCTCATCAACTACCTGGGCAGTATAAGGAAGTAAATCACTAACCCATGTTTTGCTTTTCCCATGTTGTTTGAACGAATACATTGATGGCACCATTGGTAATGAGGCCTGATTAGCACTCATTCCTGTAAGGCGTTGTCCTTTTCTAACTGAGTCTGGCAATTCTTTACCAAACAAGTCTTTTAGTTTTGGCTTATAGTCATACGTTTCAAATTGAGAAGGGCCTCCGCTCATAAATAAGTACACAACCCTTTTTGCTTTTGGTGCAATTTTGGGCAACGCCTTCATGATGTCTTGCTCTAGGGTATTCCCGAACGATTGTGCTGGCGCTAATAGGCTCTGTAATGCCATTGCACCAAACCCCATTGCGGTTTTATTTAGAAAATTTCTTCTGTCTAAACTTCTATGAAGTTTTTCCAGTTCAGGATGTTTTAATCTAAATTCTTGTTTATGATGGTGTGACATGGTCTATCTTTTTGTTATGGTCGCGTCTGAATTTAATATTGTACTTGCTACAACGGCATTAGCTGCTATCACTTGCAGGTCGTCTGATTTACTTAATTGGTACATCCCTGCATTAGTCCATCCCTTAACCTTTTCTGGTGATTTTTTAAATTTAGTCAGCTGATCTTGAAATAATTGGGTTAAAAGTGAAATCTCCTTCGGTGCAGGATTCACTCCTGTTAACTTCCGGTAAGTAGTTGTGATTGATTTAGTAAGATTTTGCTCTTGGCTCATTGACTCGCCAAGCACTTTTGATGCTTCTAAAAAAGTGGGATCGTTTAATGTTACAAGCGCTTGTGTAGGCGTATTGGTTTTTTGTCTGCGTACCAAGCATGAGCTACGCTCTGATGCATCAAAGATGGCAAGTGTAGGATTTGGTACTGATCTTTTTAATACAACATATAAACTTCTTCTATAAACTTCAGCTGTTGAATCTTGTACATATTCAGCCATATTAATTTCCCAAAGTCCTTCAGGTTGATAAGGCTTTATGCTTTTGCCTCCTATTTTTTTATTTAATAGTCCAGATGCAGCTAAGGCATTATCTCTGATCATTTCTGCTGATAGTCTATTAGCTGGACCCCTAGCCAATAGTCTATTGTCGGGATCTAATTCTCTTAGTGAAGATGAAGTATGTGAATCTTGTTTATATGTTTTAGACATCACAATCATCTTGTTTAGTCTTTTTAAGTCCCATCCTGATTCTCTTAGGTCTACTGCAAGCCAATCAAGTAATTCTGGGTGACTAGGCATTTCCCCTTGGTTGCCAAAATTTTCTGCGGTTTTAACTAGGCCGGTTCCAAAAAAGATTTGCCACATTCTGTTTACCGCAACACGTGATGTTAAAGGATGTTCGTTAGAGGTAAGCCATTGTGCCAATCCCCATCTATTCTTTGGTAGGGTTGTTGGAAATGGAAGGATAGCCTCTGGAGTATTTGGAAAGACTTCTTCACCTGGAGCATTGTACTGACCCCGTAAAAGGATAGTTGCTTTTTTAGGTTTAGGCATCTCCTGCATAACCATGATTTCAGGAATATGCTCAGTAGAATCAATAAGCGTATTTTTTATCTTAACTAATGCCTCGCGTTCTGATTGAATTGATTTGTTTTCTATTTCAACATAATAATCTAGTAAAATCTTCCTTTCCTCTGTACTTAAATCTTTAGCATTCTTCTGAGAGATAGCTTTCCAATTTGTATTTCCAGCAAGTATGTTGATTTCGAAAGGAGTCAATACTCTGTTGTAAACAGTTATGTCATCTACTTTTCCATCCTTAAATCCTAGGCCACGATCCCATCCACCGATTTGAAGTCCTGGTTCAGCATCATTATTAAATATGATGTCTTTATATAATTGGTCCATGGTCGTTTCCATTTCCAGCTCAGCACCATCAAGGTATAGTTTAAATCCCTTCGCCTTTGACGAACCGTCATAGGTCATATTTACATGTATCCATTTTGCTCTGGGAATATCTCCTTGAGCTGTACGCGTAATCGCATTAGATGGAGCGGCATGTGCCATCATAATTTCAAACTTATTATTTTTCATAGATAAGTTGAACCCTTTGAAATTATAAAGCCGTTCAGCATTGCTCTTATGAAATATTACCCCCGCCTTCATTTCTTTAGGAATGAAAAGTGACATGCCAATACTAAAAGGCTGTGATTTTCTGAATACACCTACTGATTTTAGATCTAGGTAAACATCTCCATCAAGTGATAACGCTTCTCCATTTTTATTTTTTTCGAATAGTGGTGATCCCCCTGCATATCTTCCTCGTTCACGACCAAGCTCAGCTGTTGTACTTGTGTCTACTTCATTTGATAGCGTTCCATTTAATTTATAAAATCCTTGTAGTCCTTTCTTAGGTGTGATTTCTTCTGCTAAGGATTTATATTGCTCCGTGTAAATCCACTTTTCAAAATCATCATTTACTGTATGTTGAATCTTTTCAATTTTAGATTCTTGCTCGTCAACTTTTTCTTTTAGATAATTTATAATCTTTTCTTTTTCTGGAGTGGGAAGCATCAACGTTGGCGTTGGTGTATCGTCATTCCAAGAAATTTGTCCTGCCTCTGCCACATTATTAAAAAAGCTAAATAGTTGGTAATAATTCTTCTGAGAAAAAGGATCATATTTATGGTCATGGCATCTTGCGCATCCAACAGATAAAGCCATAAACGCTTCTCCAAAAGTATTTGTTCTGTCCATCACATATTCAGTTTGAAACTCTTCTTCAATGATACCTCCTTCCATATTTTGTTGGTGATTTCTATTGAAGGCAGTTGCGATGATCATATCTTTTGTAGGATGAGGCATTAGGTCTCCTGCCAATTGTTGATGTATGAAATTATCATACGGCATGTTGATGTTGAAGGAATTAATAACCCAATCTCTATAAGGCGACATATCCCTTAATCTATCAACAGTATAACCATGTGTGTCTGCGAATCTCGCTAAGTCAAGCCAATCAGCTGCCATTTTTTCCCCATAGTGAGGAGATGCTAGCAGTCGGTCAACTTGCTTTTCATATGCATCTTCACTGGTATCTCCAATGAATTGATCAATTTCTTCAAGTGTTGGAGGAAGTCCAGTAAGATCAAATGAAAGTCTTCTTAGTAAAAGTTCTCTTGGCGCTTCTTTACTTGGGGTAAGGTTATTCTCAATTAATTTAGCTGCTATAAATTTATCAATTACATTATCCGTATTGTTGTTTACGGCAGATTGAGGTATTGTTTTTTTGATTGGTTTCACAAATGCCCAATGCGGTTGGTATACAGCACCATCTTCAATCCATTTAGTTAAGTAAGCTTTTTCTTTTGCACTTAAACTTAAGTGTGATTTAGGTACTGGCATGAGGTATTCGGGATCTGTCGAAATGATTCTTGCAAATACTTCACTTTTTTTGAGACTACCTGGTGAGAGAGCTACTTTCCCAGGACTTTCAGGTAATGGCGAATATGCAGCTGTGGCAATGTCAAGTCGCAATCCAGCTTTTTGTTTGGCTTTGTCGGGGCCATGACACGTGAAGCATTTATCTGATAGGATTGGCTTGATATGTTGATTATAATCTAACTGAAATGATATTTTTTTATATTCAATAGCCACATCTGCTGGGAGCTTTGGTATTTCCTCTTGTTTGGGAGACATCACAAAAAGAGTAGGAATTAGTGGTATGATATATTTGAGCATCATGATTGAATTATTTCTTTATGGTATCTACTTTAGAGAATTCAAAATTTCCTGATTCTATTTTAACATTTGGCAATGCTTTTTTCAACTGAGTTATTCCTTGCGGTGTTACATTAGTTTTCCAAAGATAAATTGCCTTTAAATTTTTACATTCAATTAAATAGCTCAATCCTTTGTCTGTAATGTTAGTTCCATAAAGATTCAGTTGTTGAAGGCCATCTAAATTTTTTATTGTTGCCAAACCAGCATCAGTAATTTTTGTATTTTCTAATTGAAGTTGTCTCAGTTGTTTGAAGCTAGATAGTTTTTGAATGAACTCATCTGTTATCGGTTGATTCGAAAGCTTCAGTGTTACTACTTGTTGATTTAATTTAGATAAATCATCAATCATAGAGGACTGAAGGTTTTTTACATTCACGAAATTTATTGATAGCCCATTTGATTCTTCATTGATTTTATTTACGCTGATTTTTTTTGATACTAATAAATCTATGTCGGATTGGACTGCCGGCGGAATGTTTTTTTCTAATGGTATTACATTTTCAGCTTCTGTTTTAGATTCACTAGGTGGGATTGTTTTCTCCGCAATAATAGAATCAGCTTTCGGTCTATCGTTTCTTGTATTTATGATGATTGATCCGAATGGATTTCCTTTATTGATCCATTCATGGATAATCTTAATTTCCTTAAGGGTGAGTTGCTTTTTACCTTTTGGAGGCATATGCAAATCATCTTCTAGCGGTAGAATCAGGTGTGTATAGAGTGGACTTTTTCCTGCATTACCTGGTTTAATTATTTTGCCATTTTTCCCGCCTTTAAGCATAAACGCATCAGAGTCTAATCTTAGTCCACCTTTTCTTTTTATTTGACTATGGCACCCATAGCACTTGTTTTGAAAAATAGGTTTTATTTGATCGCGGTATAAAAAAACCTCTTCTGTTTCAGCGCCAGTGTTTGTGGTGTCTGGCTGTTCACTTTTTTGCAGAGGTATATCAGGAATTGAGTCGGTTAATGAAAGTTGTTCAGTTGAACTTGAGAATAAATACCCCTCTCCATGGGTTAATGTTCCTCCAAGATGACCGGCAATAGCCATTAGTATGCAAGTGAGCCAAATGAGAATTCGCCTATATGACCTTATTAAATACGTGGCTATACTAAGTGCAGCTGTAGCTATGCCAGTCCATTGATGCTTTAGTACAAGTGCAGGGTCGTAGTCGCCAGATTGAGCAAGAAGATAGCCTGCAATGCATGCACTTAACGAAGTTATTATGCCAATGACCAATGCAATTTTTATGGCTGATTCAAGGGTATCCCACTTTGCTTTAGGTAGTATCGATATTACAAAGGAAAAAATAAATATACCGATGGGTACATGAACAATCAATGGGTGTAGATGCCCAATAAAGGCCACAATTTCATTTGTCTTTGTTACAAGGAACTCCACGGTAATTTACTTTCTTGTAATTTAACTGATTTGCGTCAATTGGTATTCGCATTGGCGAAAAAAGGACTAAAACGTTTTCACGGAAGTGAAGCGTGTAGCTTAATCTACGTTTGTTAATTTAACTAGTTCTATTCTTGTTTCGGTTACACTTAGAATTTCAAATTCATAGTGGCCAATAATTATTTTTTCTTTTTCTTTTGGAATAGACTCATGGTGATGAATGATGAAGCCGGAAAGTGTTTCGGAATTGTTCATCTCAAGATCAAGTTCATATTTTTCTTTTAGGTATTCAATTTCTATCCTGCCTGAAAATATAAATTCATTTTGGTTGATTACTTTTTCAATAAATTCTTCAACATCATACTCGTCTTTTATTTCGCCAAAAATTTCCTCTAACACATCTTCCATGGTTACAATGCCTGATGTGCCACCAAACTCATCCACAACCCAAGCCATGCTTTTGCGCTCTTTTATAAGCATATTCATTAGGTCTGTAGCGGTCATGCTTTCGGGAACAGCAGGGATGGGCAACAAGATAGATTCTATGTCTGCCGGATTTTTAAATAATGACAGTTGGTGAACATAGCCAAGTATATTATCTATGTTTTTTTCATAGACAACTAATTTGCTAAGGTTTGTTGAGACGAATCGTTTTTTTAATACCTCAATAGATTCATTTACGCTAATGGCTTCTATCTCTTTTCTAGGCACGAGGCATTGTCTTATTTTTACGTAAGGCAATGTTAGTGCGGCTTCAAAGAGGTCGTTATTTAATTCCTGATTTTCAAAATGCTTTTCATTTTTTTTCTGAAAAAAATGTTCAAGCTCAAGTCTATTAAAATTATTTGCCTCTTGTTTTATTTTTAAACTCAGTAAGTTCCTTAATATCCACTGTGAAGATTCGATGAAAAATTTTGCTATAGGGTAAAATAGTTTATAGAAAAACCCCAGTATAGGAGTTAAGAAAAATAATAATGTGTCGCTTTTTGCATGAAAGATGGCGCGACAAAAGAAGAAGTAAATTAAAATAGCAGATGAAGAAAGGGCAAGGTCAAATAGTATTCGGATGTATAGAAAATATGGAACAAATTGCTGATTCAAATATCCTTCTGTGTATCCCCAAAGTGGAGTTAACAGCTGGTCAATCAACATGCCATAAATAACTAATGAAACAGAAAGCCCAACAAGCATTGCACTAATAAACTTGGATGGCTCAGTCAAGAAGCGGGATAGTGAAAATGCATTTTTAGATTGTTGCTTTTTCTTCAATTCTATAGAGAGGCGATTTAGGGAAACAAATCCAACTTCTATGCCAGCAAAAAATCCACTGAGCATAAATGCTAGAATAATCCCAATCAATAGAAATGCACCCATGATTACAAATATATTGAAACTCTGTATTAGCCCCTGCTGATAAAATTCATCACGTTGGCAATAGTTTGATCGGTAGCCGTTTTTAAATCATCATTCACGATAACAGCATCGAATTGATCTTGATACTGAAGTTCAATGGTTGCCTTTTCAATTCTCATCGCAATATTCTCTGCGGTATCCGTTCCACGATTGGTTAATCGTTGTTTTAGTATTTCAAGTGAAGGTGGTTCAATGAACAAGGTAAGTGCATTGTTGCCAAATTGCTTTTTTATATTCAGTGCCCCTTTAACATCGATATCGAGTAATGGTATTTTGTGCTCTCCCCATATTCTTTGGATTTCATCCATGGTAGTGCCATAGTACAATCCTGGGTAAACCATTTCCCATTCGATGAATGCATGTTGGGATACTTTATTTTTAAAATCATCCTCAGAAATATAAAAATAGTCAACACCTTCTTTTTCATTACCACGAATTTTTCGGGTAGTGGCCGAAACGCTGAATGAGAGGTTTTGTGGTAAAGCAGAAAGCAACTTTGTTTTAATGGTCGTTTTTCCTGCTCCAGAGGGGGCTGTGAGGATAATTATCTTCTGATTCGTTTCTTCCATTTTTATTTTCTATGAATCGATTCTTCTGATTTGTGCACCTAGTGCTTGCAAACGCTGATCTATGTATTGATATCCTCTATCAATTTGTTCAATGTTTTGAATGATGCTTTTACCTTCTGCACTCAGTGCAGCAATCAATAAGGCTACGCCTGCACGTATATCAGGACTACTCATGGTAATGCCTCTTAATGCTTGCTCTCTCTCCAATCCAATTACAGCTGCTCTATGGGGGTCACATAAAATTATTCTAGCGCCCATGTCAATCAATTTATCTACAAAGAACAAACGACTCTCGAACATTTTTTGATGAATGAGTACACTGCCTTTGGCTTGAGTGGCTACTACAAGCAAAATGCTGAGCAAATCAGGTGTCATGCCAGGCCATGGATGATCATATATGGTTAGCACAGATCCATCAATGAAATTTTGTACTTCGTAAACATCTTGTTCTGGGATGATGATATCATCACCTTTGATTTCTAGGTGTATGCCTAACTGCTCAAATTTTTGTGGAATGACACCCAAGAAAGGTATGCCAGCATTTTTAATCGTGATATTACTTTGGGTCATGGCAGCTAAGCCAATGAATGAGCCAACTTCAATCATGTCAGGAAGCATGGTATGGGTTGTTCCACCTAATGCCTCAACTCCTTGGATAGTTAATAGATTAGATTTGATGCCCGATATTTTAGCACCCATCCTATTTAACATGGCGCATAGTTGTTGAATATAAGGCTCACATGCTGCGTTGTAGATGGTAGTTGTACCACTTGCCATCACGGCTGCTAAAATAATATTAGCCGTTCCGGTTACGGATGGTTCTTCTAATAAAAGATCAGTGCCTTTTAGCTCCTTGGCATTAAGCCTGAAGAAACCCTCACCTTGTTCATATTCAAATTTTACGCCCATTTTTTCGAAACCAATAATATGGGTATCTAATCTTCTTCTTCCAATTTTATCTCCACCAGGTTTTGGAATAAATGCTTTTTTGAAACGCGCAAGTAGCGGACCAGCAAGCATCACAGAGCCTCTCAGCTTGCTGCTTTTTTTCTGAAATTCCGGGTCTTCTAGTTTATCTATTAAGATGTTTTTGGCTTCAAATCGGCAGGTATGTCGATCTATTCTTTCCACTTGCACTCCTATATCTTCAAGTAAATCGATGAGTAAGTTTACATCAAGAATATCTGGGATATTATTCAGAATGACTGG